>NZ_JACIFP010000001.1:910670-1214226 GCF_014197435.1 Gordonia humi | reverse complement strand
GGCGCGTCCACGACGACAACGGCGAAGTCGAGATCTTCTACGCGGCGATCTGGGATCCGAGCACGGCGAAGTCCGCGGAGTTGCGCTCGGTGGTCGACCTGCTCACGGAGTGAGAACACCCTCGGATCAGGCAATATAACGCCTTGCTATATGCCGATACATCGGGGCCGGCTACCACCGCACGCACAGGGGCCCTATCGTTCGCTCGGGTCGGTGACACTCGCCGCCGCAGTCAGTGAAGGAGTGCGTGTGAGAACGCCGCCGAACCGGTCAGCCGACCACACCGAGAGGATCGGCGGCGACCACGCCGTCGATGCCAGTCGCCTACAGCGCCGCACCATCCGCGTTCTCGTCGTCATGCAGATCGTCGGCACCGTCGGCGTCGGCATCGCTCCGTCGATCGGCATCCTCCTTGCCGAAGTCGTCACCGACAGTGAGACGTGGGCGGGTCTGGCCCGCACCACGAGCACGTTGGGTGCGGCCCTGTTCGGTCTTCCACTGGGCGCGTTGGCCGCCCGGTTCGGTCGCCGCCACGCGCTCGCCTCCGGGTGGTGGACTGCCGCCGCGGGCAGTGCGCTGCTCGTCGTCGCCGCACAGTTCAACCAGGTGACACTGCTGTTCTGCGGACTCCTCCTGATCGGTTCCGGTTCAGCGGTCAGCCTGCAGGCACGTTTCGCCGCCACCGACCTCGCGCATCCGCACCACAAGGCCCGCGCACTCGCCCTCATCGTCTGGGTCGGGACGGTCGGGTCGGTCCTCGGTCCCAATCTGGGTGTTCCCGGCGAAGCCGTGGGCGACCTCCTCGGTGTCAACGTCTACGCGGGGGCCTTCCTCATCGCCGCGGTCTGTCTGGCGCTCGCCGGTGTCGTCGTCTTCGTCTGGCTACGACCGGATCCCTACCTGGTGGCGACGCGGAGTGCGGGCGCACCCGGTCCGGCGCCGAGTCGTAAGGGGCGTTTGAGCCGCGCGTGGAACGAGATCCGGACCAACCCCACGGCACGGTACGCCGCACTGGCGATCGTCACCGCCCAGATCGTCATGGTCGCGGTCATGACGATGACCCCGGTCCACATGACTCATCACGGCGATTCGATCACGCTGGTCGGCGTCACCATCAGCCTTCACATCCTCGGCATGTACGCATTGTCACCGGTGGTCGGCTGGTTGGCAGACCGATGGGGCCATCGCGCGACCATCGCCGCGGGAATCGGCGTCTTCGTCGTCTCGCTCGTCGTCGGTGCGCTCGATCCCGGTAGCACGACGGGGATCATCGTCGCGTTGATTCTGCTCGGCGTCGGATGGTCGTTGGTGAACGTCGCGGGGTCGGCGCTGTTCAGTCTGTCGGTGACCGCGACCGACCGCGCCACGGCTCAGGGCGGCATCGACGCCATGGCGAACCTGTGCGGAGCGGCCGCGGCGTTCGCCGCCGGCCCCCTCCTCGCGGTGTCGAGCTTCGGCACGCTGTCGCTGTGCGCGATCGTCGTGCTGGTACCGCTCGGAGCGTTCACGGTCGGTCGGGCCCGCCGCATGGGAGGCACGCCGTAGCCCTCACCGGACGTCGACTGCGCCGCTACTTCTTCAGATCCTTCCGCAGGATCTTGCCCGACGCCGACTTGGGCACCTCGGTGATGAACTCGACGGCGCGGATCTTCTTGTACGGGGCCACCCGATCCGCGGTGAACGCCATGACCTCGTCCTCCGTGAGCTCCGCGCCGGGCTGAAGTACGACGAACGCCTTCGGAATCTCCTCACCGTCGGCGTCGTTCACTCCGATCACCGCGGCGTCGGCGATCTGCGGATGGGTCAGCAGCAGTGCCTCGAGTTCGGCGGGCGGCACCTGATAGCCCTTGTACTTGATGAGTTCTTTGAGCCGGTCGACGATCGTGACGCAGCCGTCGTAGTCGACGGTCGCCATGTCGCCGGTGCGCAGCCAGTGACCGTCGACGATGGTCGCGGCCGTCGCCTCCGGGTCGTTGAGGTAACCGAGCATCACGTTGGGACCGCTGACCCACAGTTCACCGGGGGCCGACGCGCCCTCGCTCGGCGGATCGACGTCCTCGCCCGTGGCCGGATCGACGATGCGGTTCTCGGTGTTCGGGATCGGCCAGCCGCACGATTGGAGCGACGCGACGCGCCCCATGGTCTTCTCGCCGCCGTCGAACGGGATCACATGACTCACCGGCGACAGCTCGGTCATCCCGAAGCCCTGCAGCATGCGCAGGCTCATACGCGTGGCGACGGCGTTGCCGAGTTCCTCGTCGAGCGGCGCGGCACCGGAGACGATCGTGTGCAGCGACGACACGTCGTACTCGTCGACGATCGGATGCTTGGCCAGGGCGACGGCGATCGGCGGCGCGATGAACGTGTAGGTGACCTTGTGCTTCTGGATGTTCTCCAGGAATGCGACGAGGTCGAACCTCGGCATGACGACGAGCTTCGCTCGGGCTTCGAGGGCGGCGTTGAGCAGCACGGTCATCCCGTAGATGTGGAAGAACGGCAGCACGGCGAGAACCACGTCGTCGTCGGCGAAGCCCTGGATCGGCTTGACCTGCGACACGTTGGCCACCAGATTGCGGTGGCTGAGCATGACGCCCTTGGGATTTCCGGTGGTGCCCGAGCTGTACGGCAGCGCGGCGATGTGCGACGCCGGGTCGAAGGACACGTGCGGAGCGGGATGCCCGGCCCCGAGGAGCTCGGCCCCGCTCGGGTGCCCGGAGGCCGCCGAGCCCTCCCCGTCGAGGATCACGACATCGGCGTCGGCGATGCCCACCGAGTGCGCGGCCTCGAGTGCCTGCGGCGCCATCATCGAGACGGTGACGATCATCCGCGCCTCGGCCGCCCGCAGCTGCTTGGCGATCTCGTTCGCGGTGAACAACGCGTTGAGGGTCGTCGCCGTCGCACCCGCGCGCAGGATGCCGTGGAACACGGTCGCGAATACCGGGGTGTTGGGCGAGAGGACCGCCACCACGTCGCCGACGCCGATGCCCCGCGCGGCCAGCGCACCCGCGGTCGCCTCGATCTGATCGGCGAGCTGCCCGTACGACGTCGTCGCATCCGTCATCGCGTCGACGAGCGCGATCCGGTCGCGGTCACCGTCGTCGAGGCCGCCGAACAGGAACTCGTGCACGGACAGGTCGGGGATGTCGACGTCGGGGAACGGCGATGCGAAGCTCATGCGGACTCCTTGGACGTGGATGCTCATCGGCGAAACTACTGGAATCGGCGTCGCCGCGCTCGCCGATCCGCGTACGCGCGCCTACGGAGTCGGCGGCTCGCCCACGTCGCTCAGACCGGTGCCTTCGGCCAGCGGAGCGATCTCCGGCAGATCGTCGGGATCGATGAGGTGCGCGAACGCCTCGAGGTTCTTCATCGGCTCGCCGCGGGCGGTGCGCCAGGCCCATTCCCGTTTGATCGAGGTGAGGAAGCCGATCTCGAGGATCTGGTTGAAATCGCCGTCGGCGGCCTCCAGAACCTGCCCCAGGACACGGTCCACCTCGTCACGGGTCACCGCTTCGGCGGCGAGACGTCCGACGAGGTAGATGTCGCCTGCGTTGTCGAGCGTGTACGCGACGCCGTACAGACGCCGGTTCCGTTTGAGCAGGTACCGGTAGACCGCCTCGAACGCCTCGTCCGGGCGTCGGCACACGAACGCTTCGACGCGGACTCCGTGGGTGCCCGCGGTGAGCAGGACCGTCGTCTTCAGTTTGCGTTCGCCCGGCAGTTCCACCACCAGGTGCTCGGATTTGGCGCCGCCGGAGGACTTGCGCGCATAGTCGATGCCGGCTTCGTCGAGGGCCGCGCGAAGTCGCGCGGAGTAATCGGTGGTCACAGGAGTCTCCATTCGGCTCACACGGTGATTCTGGTTCGCGGCCGCAGGCGACGCAGTCCGAAGATCCCCGTCGACCTGCCGGCGGCCCGCCGATGCGCCGCGACGGCCCGGTCGTAACTCTCGAGCAATGCGTCCGTCGTGTGGTCCCACGAGAACTTCTGAGCGTGGATCCCGGCCGCGGTCCCCATGGCACGCAACCGGTCCGGGTCGGCGAGCAGGTCCGCGAGGTGACCGGTCCAGGTCTCGATGTCGTGTCCGGCAACGAGGCGACCGGTGACCCCGTCGGCGACCGCGACACCGAGTCCGCCGACGTCGGCGGCCAGCACCGGGGTGCCGCAGGCCTGCGCTTCGACGGCCACCAGTCCGAAACTCTCCGAATAGCTCGGCACCGACACGAGGTCGGAGGCACGGTACACCTGCGCCAGTCGATCCGCGGGCTGTGGCGGGAGGAACGTGACCCGGTCGGCGACACCGAGTTCGGCCGCGAGCCCGATCAGCGTGTCCGGCAGCCCGAGACCGTTGCCCGACGGACCGCCGACCACGAGCAGCCGCAGCCGTCCGGTGGTGTCCGCGTGGATGAGCGGGGCGATCGCGCGCAGCAGGACGTCGGGCGCCTTCAACGGCTGGATGCGGCCGACGAAGGTGACGAGCACGTCGTCGGCGTCGAGCCCGAGGGCCCCGCGGGCGGCGAGCTTGGACCCCGGCGAATAGCGGTCCAGGTCCGCACCGGGTACGACGACGTCCACGCGCGATGCGTCGGCCCCGTACAGGTCGACCAGTTCGGAGGCCTCGGTCGGGGTGTTGACGATCAGCCGGTCGGCCTCGTCGACCACCTGCTGTTCGCCGATCACCCGGAGCATCGGTTCGGCGGTGTCGCCGACGGCCAGTGAGGCGTTCTTGACCGCGGCGAGCGTGTGCGCGGTGTGCACCAGCGGCACGCCCCAGCGATCGCGCGCGAGCCAACCGACCTGACCGGACAGCCAGTAGTGGGAGTGGATCAAGTCGTAGTATCCGGGTTCGTGCGCCGCCTCGGCACGCAGCACGTTCGCCGAGAAGGCGCACAGCTGGGCGGGCAGATCGCGCTTGTCCAGGCCGTCGAACGGCCCCGCCGGAACGTGCTTCACGGTGACCCCAGGTGCCGCCTGAACACTCGGCTCGTCTGCCGATGAGGTTGCGCGCGTGAAGATCTCGACTTCCACACCGCGTCTGGCGAGGCGAGTCGCGGTCTGCCACACATAGACGTTGAGACCGCCTGCGTCCCCGGTACCCGGCTGCGCGAGCGGCGACGTGTGCACCGAGATGAGCGCCAGACGTCGCGGATGTGGTCGTCCCGTCATGACACCAGCCTAATCAGTGGGCGTCGACGCGGATCGGCGACGGTGACCGATGCACGTTCACGCATGGCTTCGACAAACGAGGACGCGGCGTCCTACGATCTTTCGGTAACGGTTTTCATTACCCTCAGCCTCGATTCTTGGAGTTCCCGACCGCATGTCTTCTCGACGCCGATTCCGCCTCGTCGCATCCCTCGCGGCGACCGTCGCCCTGACCGCAGGCCTGGCGGCCTGCTCGAACGATTCCGACTCGAACGCCGCCACCGATCACCCCGTGGTCGTCGCCTCGACCGACGTGTGGGCGTCGGTCGCGAGCGCCGTGGCGGGTGACGACGCGGACGTGTCCGCACTGTTCGACACGCCCGGCGGCGACCCGCACGAGTTCGAGCCGACCAACGCCGATGCCGCGAAGGTCCTCGACGCCGACGTCCTTGTCATGAACGGCGGTGGCTACGACGAGTACATGGAGCGCATCGCGTCCGAGTTCAAGGGCGAGAAGGTGTCGGCGATGTCGGATGAGACACACGCGACCGGCGGCGCCGAACTCAGCAACGAGCACGCCTTCTACGCACTCGGCACCGTCTCCGACACCGCGGACGGCATCGCGGACGCCCTGGCGAAGATCGCACCCGAGCACGCCGACGCCTACCACTCGAACGCGAAGGACTTCCGGGCGAAGGTCGACGGACTCGTCGGCCGGATGGAGGCGCTCGGCAAGGCGCACCCCGGCACGAAGGTCGCCGCGACCGAACCGCTGGCCACCAACATGCTCGCCATCGGCGGTATCGTCGACGCCGCACCGGAGAGCTTCACCGAGGCCGTCGAGGAGGGGCAGTCGCCGTCCGCCGCCGATCGCGCCAAGTTCGACGATCTGCTGTCCAGCCATCAGGTGTCGGCGTTGATCTACAACGTGCAGGCTGTCGATCCGGCGACGGAGGCCGTGCTGAAGACCGCCACCACCGCGAACGTTCCCGTGGTGAAATACACCGAGACGCTGCCCGAGGGCGTCACCGACTTCGTCACCTGGCAGTCGGGTCAGATCGATCAGTTGGAGAAGGCGCTCAACGGATGACCGACGCTGTCGTCAGCTTCACGGAGTCCGGGTTGTCATTCGACGCCCGGGCTCTGTGGCGTGATCTGGACCTGGACATCGCCCCGGGTGAGTTCATCGCCGTCCTCGGCCCGAACGGCTCGGGGAAGACCACCCTGCTCCGCACCGTGCTCGGCCAGGTGCCGTTGACCGCCGGCACGCTGACCGTGAACGGCCGTATCGGTTACATCCCGCAGCAGCACGCCGACGATTCGGACACGATGATGCTGCGGGGACGCGATCTCGTCGGCTTCGGCGCCGACGGCGCGTCCTGGGGCACCGGGCTGCGCGGACTCCGCGCTCGCCGCGCCCGGGTCGACGCCGCACTCGCCGAGGTGGACGCCACCCGATACGCCGGGACCGCGGTCGGTCTCCTCTCCGGAGGCGAGCAGCAACGTCTCCGGATCGCGCAGGCCTTGACGCGCGACCCCGCGATCCTGCTGTGCGACGAACCGCTCGCCAGCCTCGACCTCACCAGCCAGCGCACCGTCGTCGAACTGCTCGACGCGCGCCGGCGCACCGCGAACACCGCCGTCCTGTTCGTGACGCACGAGTTGAATCCGGTGCTGCCGTTCGTCGACCGAGTCGTGTACCTGACCGACGGTCGGTTCCGCATCGGCACCGTCGACGAGGTGATGAACTCGGAGACGCTGTCCGAACTGTACGGCAGCCCGATCGAGGTGATCCGCATCGGCAGCAGGCTCATCGTGGCCGGCGGCGAGGACGCGCACCACTGCGTCGAGCAGGGGTACGCCGACGAGGCCGCCTCGTGACGACGACGGTCCTCGCCGCCGAGATCGGCCAGTTCTGGAACTTCTCGACCACCGGCCACCTCCTCTCGTACAGTTTCGTCTGGCAGGCGACCCTGGCGATCGGGTTGCTCGGGCTGATCGGCGGGCTCCTCGGCCCGATGGTCGTCGCCCGGCAGATGAGCTTCGCCGTGCACGGCGCGTCCGAGCTGTCGTTCACCGGTGCCGCCGCCGCCCTCTGGGCCGGCGTCGGAGTGAACATCGGCGGCGTGATCGGCGCAGTGGTCGCCGCCGCGATCTTCGGTCTGCTGGGGCGTCGAGCGCGCGAACGCGATTCGGTGATCGGCGTGGTCATGGCGTTCGGTCTCGGCCTCGGCGTGCTGTTCCTGAGCCTGCAGGGCCGCGTCGGGACCGGTTTCGCGCTGTTGACCGGCCAGGTGGTGAGTGTCGGCAGCGGCGGACTGATCGCAGTCGGTGTCACGGCCGCGGTGGTCGTCGTGGTCTACGCGATCATCTACCGGCCGCTGCTGTTCGCGAGCCTGGATCCGCGCGTCGCCGAGACCGCGGGCGTCCCCACGCGACTGCTGTCGGTGATCTTCGCGGTCCTCGTCGGTCTCGCCGCCGCCCAGGGCGTGCAGATCATCGGTGCACTGCTGGTGATGAGTCTGCTCATCACGCCCGCGGCCGCCGCGGCCCGGCTGTCGGCGAACCCGACCGTCGTGCTCGTGCTCTCGATCGTGTTCGCCGAACTCGCCGCCGTCGGCGGTCTGATCCTCTCGCTGGCCCCGGAGCTCCCCGTCTCGGTGCTCGTCACCACGATCTCGTTCGCCATCTATGTGATCTGCCGCGTCGTCGGCATGAAGCGACGGGACTGAGACCGCACGGTCGGCGCGCACTGATCGGCGCGCGGCTCATTCCTCGGCGAAACCGGGGTTGCAGCGCGCGGCGATCATCTCCTGCTCGCTGACGACGGGGCGGTCCGGTTCGAGGTTCCAGCTGGGCTTGTCCGGGTCGACGAGGCGGGCGAAAGTCCAGTGGCAGTCGAACTGGGCGCGCATGCCGGGACTGTCGGCGTCCGACTCCATGGCGAGGACCTCACTCCATGCCTCGTCGGCCGTGCCGTCGCCCGACACGTCTCGACCGTTGCGCGTCGGACGGATCTGCAGACTCGGACCGACCTGCGTGTCGACCCAGTCGGCCCCGGCGATGTAGGGCGGTGGCAGCGTCGGCGGCTGGGATGTCGGCGGCTGGGATGTCGACATGTAGGTCGAGCTCTCCGGCGTGTTCGACGAGTCAGTGTTCGACGAGACGGGGCTCGACGTGTCCGTCGACGGCGGGCCCGACACGGCGTCGTCCGACCCGCATGCTCCCAGCAGCAGCCCCGCCGCGCACACGAGTGCGGCGACGACCGCGGGTCGCCTGGCGATCACCCGCTGACCGCCAGGTGGACCCGTTCCCACGCGGCGCGACGTCGCCCCTGCGGATCGGCGACGACCCGCGACGGAACATCGAGGATCATCACCTTCCGGTCGTCGACGTCGTAGCGCGGCCAGCTCGGCGACGGTGCGCCCTTGCGTGCGAACCACGCCCAGTGCGACTGCATCGTCGCGGTGATCTTCTTGGTCGATCCCCAACTGCCGGCAGCGGCCAGCCCGGCGCCGATCGGATCACGGTAGATGCCGAACACGGCGAACAGCTCGGTCGCGTGCGTCGCACCGATTCCGCTGGCCTTCAAGACCGTCGGCGCGTAGTCGTAGCGGTAGACGTACGTCGGCGCGTGGGCGCTGTGCCTGCCCGCGAACATCTGCGTCGGGATCCAGAACGTCGCATCGGCCGCGAGCCGGACGTCGTCGCGCTTGCCCGGGTACAGCATCTCCACTTCGGTGCGTATCTCCGGATCGTCGACGCCGACGAAGGCCCGCGAGCCGTCGGGCAGGATGTTCCAGAACCGCGCGAAGAGCTCGCCCTCGTCGTGGTTGTGCCCGATCATCAGCGGAACCGGATGGGTGTTGCCGTCCCGGGCCGCGTCGCTGGGGCGCTGCGGCAGATAATCGCCGTCGACGGTGGGCGCGAACGGCATCGGGTCCGAGAGGCCCGCCGCCCGCGCGAAGCCGAGCAGCTTGTTGCCGGTCGCGACCAGGTCCATCGCGGACGCACCGTCGACCACGCGCGCCACCGTCTCCGGGTCGAGCGGCTGTTCGGTGCGTTCGCCTCCGCTCCGGCGGGTCGGGTCGATGAGGAGTCGGACGAACTCGTCGGCGTAGACCTGCGCATTCTCCTTGTTCACCACGAGATCGGGCGCCGGACTCTGCGCGATCGCACCGGCGAACAGTCCCCCGGCCGCGGGCGTCGACAGCAGGGTGAGCGACGCGGTGCCGCCTGCGCTCTCCCCGAACACGGTGACCCGGTCCGGGTCGCCGCCGAACGCCGCGATGTTGCGGTGCACCCATTCCAGGCCCGCGACCATGTCGCGCAGGCCCGCGTTGGTGTCGAACCGTCGTTCCGGCGTCGAGTAATCGCTGAGGTCGAGGAAGCCGAGCGGTCCCACCCGGTAGTTGACGGTCACCACGATCACGTCGCGGTCGCGTGCGAGATACGCGCCGTCGTAGATCGGGGTGGACGTGCTGCCGAGGATGAAGGCTCCGCCGTAGTTGAACACCATCACCGGACGCGGCGTCGTCGACACCGAGTCGGGGGCGAACACGTTGAGCGTGAGACAGTCCTCGCTGCGCGGCTGGAACCTGCCCGCACCGCGCGCGGTGAACAGCTTCTCCTGGACGGGTGCGTAGCCGTAGTCGTAGCAGCCCATCACCCCGGGCCACGCCGCGACGGGTTCGGGCGCCTGCCACCGTCGCTCGCCGATCGGCGGGGCCGCGAAGGGAATCCCCTTCCACGCCACGGAGCCGCGCCGTCCGCCCCGCCCACGCCGACCGTCGACGACACCGTCGGCGATCGTCACCTTCGTGTCCATCACTGCCATGGGCCCACACTACAAGCGCTCGCGAATCGGGCGGGACTACGCTTGAGGGATGTGCTCGAACCCCGTCCTCGATCTGAATGCCGATCTCGGGGAGGGGGTCGGCGACGACGCGGCGCTGATGCCGCTGATCAGCAGCGCGAACATCGCGTGCGGCTTCCACGCGGGCGATCCGAGCATGTTGCGGCAGGTGTGCGCGGAGGCCGTCGACGCGGGTGTGCGGATCGGCGCACAGGTGTCCTACCCGGACCGCTCCGGGTTCGGTCGACGGTTCATGGACGCCACGCGCGACGAGGTGATCGCCGACGTCGTGTATCAGGTCGGCGCCCTGCGCGCGCTGGCCGAATCCGTCGGCGGCACCGTCGAATACGTGAAGCCGCACGGAGCGCTGTACAACACGATCGTGCACCACGAGGTCCAGGCCCGGGCGGTGGTCGACGCGGCACGGTCTGTCGGACTGCCGCTGATGTGCCTGCCCGGATCGGCGGCCCGGCGGCTGGCCGACGACGCCGGTGTCTCGGTGATCGCCGAGGCCTTCGCCGACCGCGGGTACACGCCCGCGGGGACGCTCGTGCCCCGGTCGGAGCCCGGCGCCCTGCTGCACGACTCCGACGAGATCGCCGCGCGCGTGGTGACCCTGGCGTCGACCGGCGAGATCACCGCCGTCGACGGCAGCGTCGTACGCTCCGACGCGGTGTCGGTGTGCCTGCACGGGGACACCCCCGGCGCGCTCGCGCACGCTCGGACGGTGCGCCGCGCCCTGGCCTCGGCCGGAATCGACGTACGCGCCCGATGACCTCGTCCGAATCCTCGCGCGGAGTCCTGTTCGGCCTGGCCGCCTACGGCACGTGGGGTCTGTTCCCCTTGTTCTTCGACGCCCTGCGTCCGACCGGACCGTGGGAGATCCTGGCGCACCGCATCGTCTGGACACTCCTGCTGTGCGCCGTGGTCCTGCTCGTCATGCGCGACTGGCGCTGGATCGCCGAACTCCGCGGCCAGCGCAAGCTGCTGGCCGGTGTCACCGTCGCCGCCTTCCTGATCGCGATCAACTGGGTCGTCTACGTCGCCGCGGTGACATCCGGGCACACCAGCGACGCCGCGCTCGGGTACTTCCTCAATCCGCTCGTCACCGTCGCTCTGGGCGTCGTCGTCCTCGGTGAGCGCCTGCGTCCACTGCAGTGGACGGCGGTGGCGGTCGGCGTGATCGCCGGGCTCTACCTGGCGATCGCCGGCGGCCGGATTCCGTTCACCGCCCTGGCGCTGGCGTGTTCGTTCGCCGGGTACGGACTCGCGAAGAACAAGGTCGGCGCCCGGCTGCCCGCGCTGCACAGCCTCACCCTCGAGACCGCGATCCTCACCCCGCCCGCGTTGATCATGTTCGCCGTGGTCGGAGCCACGTCGTCGGCCGGCCTGGACTACGACGATCACGGTGCGTGGCACGCCGTGCTGCTGAGCCTGTCGGGTGTGGCGACCGCGATCCCACTACTGCTGTTCGCGGCGGCCGCACGACGTATTCCGCTGGTCACCGTCGGGCTGATCCAGTTCATCACCCCGATCGTCCAGCTCCTGTGCGCGGTCCTCGTCCTCGGTGAGCACCTGCCGTCCGCACGCTGGATCGGCTTCGGCATCGTCTGGATCGCGCTGATCCTGCTGACCGCGGACAGTCTGCTGCAGGCCAGGAGCAGGCGCGGCCGCTGAGACACCGATCAGACTCGCGAACGTTCCCCCAGCATCGGCGGCACCGACGGTCCGCCGGGCTCCCCGACCGACAACAGCTCGGGCTTCTCTACGGCGACGAAGCCCGCGATCATCAGCACCACCGGCACCAGCAGGAGGATCGCGCCGCCGGCACCGTTCATCGCCAACGGCACCGCCGCGAACCGTGTGATCAGCAGCAGTCCGGTGAAGACCAGGGCGCCCGAGGCGACCACCGTCATCCGGACTCTCGTCCATCCCGTCTCCGGTCGGGTCAACGCCGCCTCGACGGCGAGGGTGAAGACGAATCCGGCGAGGACGTCGATCGCGTAGTGGAAGCCGAAGCCGAGGGTCGCGCCGATCGTGGCGGCGAACCACAGCGAGCCGAACGTCTTCGACGCCGTCGAACCGCGCAGACCGTGCAGCAGTATGCACGTCGCCCACGCGGTGTGCAGGCTCGGCATGCAGTTGCGGGCGACGCTCTGGTCGAAGAACTCCGCGACCGGACGCGTGATGTCCGGGGTGACCCACGGCCACACGTCCGTCCATCCGGCGCCCGCCTGCTCGTGCCCGAAGGCGAAGGCCGGTCCGACCACCGGGAAGATGAAGTACACGACCGGCCCCACCATGCCGATCAGCAGGAACGTCCGAACGATGTGGTGGCGGGGAAAGCCGTCACGCGCGACGTTGCGGAGTTGGAAGTAGGCGATGATCGCGGCGCCGACCGGCAGGTAGACGTATACGGTGCGCAGCACGTCGGTGAGCACGGCGCTGTCGGTCACCACCCGGCCGATCACCCACGACGGCGAGCCGAGCGCGCGGTCGGCCACCTCCACGTACTCGTCGAGGACATTCGGGTTCGCCTTGCTCGACAGCACGAGCCAGGCGTCGCCCACCCGTCCCATGATCGGCATCATCAAGCCGAGGCCGACGGCCTTGAGCGTCGCAGCCCGCTCGTCTCCTTTCAACCGCCAGAGCGCGTACAGTCCGGTGGCGACCAGACCGAACAGGATGCCGTTGCCGACCGTTCCCGGGTTGCCGACGACCACGCGCTGCAGATTCCAGACGCCCTCGAGGACTCCGACGCCGCCGAGGACCCACCAGCGGAGCCGGGCGGGCAGGCACACCAGCGCGAGAACCAGACCGGCGATCTTGATCTCACCGATGCCCGGCCGCCCGACGAAGTCGTGCGCGAGCAGGGTGACCGGCCCCTTGATCCGATACGCACGCGAGACGACCTCTATGACCAGGGTGAACGCCACCAGGAGCGCGACCGCCGCGGTCCATCCGCGCACGCCGAGTTCCACACGTCGCGACGTCGCGATGCGCACACGGTCGAACAGGCTCAGTGGGGGTCGGTGTAACACAGGCTAAAGATTAATGAACAACTGCTGAATTCTTTGAAATCTGTGACGCGGACTTCACCCGACCGACGCCCGACCGACGCTTTCGGTCCCCGTCTACGAGCGGGGCGGGCGGTCCGGTCGGTAGGCGATCATCTCGCGATCCAAGGCGCGGCGGAGTTCCCTGTTCTCCGCCGCCGTCGCCGCGAGCACCGTGAGCAGAAGCCACAGCAGGATCGACGAGACGAGCACCAGGACGAACGCGGTGAGCGCGCCCCCGGCGACCTTGTCGCTGGCCGCGTTGCGCGCCCACAGCTGCCAGAAGATCATCAAGTTGACGGTCAGTCCGACACCGTACGAGACGGCGAAGGACACGACGTACGGCAGCCAGGTGCCGTCGTGGAGTCGAGCCGACAGCGGTTCGTGCCGCAGCGGCGACGCCACCGAGAGCACGTTCGCGATGCCCAGCCAGACGAAGATCATCACCAGGAACTGATCGACGACGGCGACGACGCTGAACTGGCTGGGCCCGGCGACCAGGATCGCGATCGCCGGAATCCCGGTCACCAGCATCATCGACGCCATCGCGATGTTCTTGGTGATCAGGATCCGCCAGGCCGGCTCGCCGTCGACCATCAGCGCCCGCGTCCGATCCGCTTCGAAGCACAACGCGTTGGTGCACACCACACTGCCGACCAGCCCCGAGTACAGATAGAGCATCAGTTGCGCCGCCGTGTAATTCGACCAGCCGCTGAACTCGTAGAACGCGACGAACGCGAGGCTGATGCCGAGCGTGATCACCAGACGGAGGAGGATCGAGTGGGGGCGGTCGATCAGCACATGCCTGATCTCCCCGCCGATCCGACGCGGAGCCGAACGCAGACCCGCCAGGACCAGTCCGATCAGGACCCGCCACTCGTGACCGGCGCCCACGGTCTCGGACGCGGGGTCGGCGCCGTCCGTCTCCTCTCCCGCGGCCAGCACTATCGCACGCGCGGTCGCGATCCGCGCACACCGCGCGGCGCCGAACGCCGTGTCGTCGCCGGTCCGCGGCAGGGCCGCCACGCGACGAGCCTCGTCCACCAGGGCGGTCGGCGCCGAGGCCGCTCGTTCCTCGGCGTCGAAGCGACGTATCAGCGAGGCGAGCGCCCGCAGTTCGTCGACGGGACCGTGCTGCCGGGATCGGTTCATTCGCCATATCCTCCAGTCGGGTCTCGCGATCGGGACCGCGACAGGGAATGATGTTCCCATGAATCTATGGCAGGGTGAGCCTGCGTTCCCGGCACGGCCGGGAAAGGTCGTCTCGATCGACGGTGCGGCGCAGCGCAAGGTGGTCGGTCGGCGGGCGCTCGGACGGTGGGACCCCGCCGGTCGTGGACACGACGCCCTGGCGACGATCCTGGCGCAGAACGCGATTCGCGACCAGGCACTGCTGCCCCTGCGTCACGGCCGGATGGCGGCGACACCGTGGACGTACTACCGCGGCGCCGCCGCGGTCATGGCCGCCGACCTGGCGTCCGCGCCCCACACCGGGATCACGGTGCAGCTCTGCGGCGACGCTCACGTCCTGAACTTCGGGCTGTGGAACACTCCCGAACGCAATCTCGCGTTCGATCTGCGCGACTTCGACGAGACCCTGCAGGGCCCGTTCGAGTGGGACGTCAAACGCTTCCTCGCGAGCCTGGTGATCCTCGCTCGGAACAACGGCGTCGCCGACAGCGCGGCGGCCGCGGTCGCGGCCGGATACGCCGGATACCGGCAGTGGATGGCGAAGTACGCGGCATGGCCCGAACTCGACATCTGGTACGACGCGGTGAGCACCGAGCAACTCGTGGACTACACCACCGCGGACGACGACCACCGCCTCGACGCCATCATCGAGAAGCAGGCCGCCAAGCGTTCCAACCGGGGTGTGTTCAAGAAGCTCACCGACGTCGTCGACGGCAGTCGCCGAATCGTGGAGGACCCTCCGTACCGAACCCACGCGCTCGCCGACCACTACGACGAGCTCGAGTCGATCATCAGCCAGTACCAGGAGTCGATCCCCGACCACATCTCGTCGTTGTGGTCGCGTTTCGACCTGGTGGACGCGGTACAGCAGGTGGTCGGCGTCGGCAGCGTCGGCATGCGCGTGTTCCTCACCCTGAGCGAGGAGCGGCGCACCGGCGATCCGATCTTCCTGCAGATGAAGCAGGCCGGACCGTCGGTGTACGAGCAGTTCCTCGGCCCCAGCCCGTACGACAACCACGGTTCGCGAGTCATCCACGGACAGCGCATGATTCAGAGTGCCACGGACATGTTCGTCGGATGGACGTCGATCGCCGCCGACGACGAGACCGGACAGCGCCTGGACTTCTACGTCCGCCAGTTCCGCGACGGAAAGGTGATCCCCAAGGGCGAGATGATCGCTCCGCGCCTGTCGCAGTTCGCCACCGCGTGCGGGCACGTCCTGGCCCGCGCGCACGCCCGCAGCGGCGACGCCGAAGCCATCGACGACTACCTCGGCAAGTCGGCGAAGGCTGGAGAGTCGTTGGCGGAGTTCGCCTTCGCCTACGCCGATCAGAACGACGCCGACCATGCACAACTCGCGCGGGCCGTCGAAGACGGAACCGTCGCGGCGACCGAGGGCTGGCCGTGACCGATACCGCGAGTCCCGACTCGGAGCCGACCGAGACCACCCGGACCGCTGACGCGAACACATCCACCGCGCGGCGCCTGGCGACGTGGTGGTCCGGGCATGTCCGCACCTACTCGTACGGCGGTCTCGTGGTCGCCGTCCTGTTCCTGTGGGCGTCGGCGACGCCGTCGCTTCTCCCCCGCGGCTGGTTCTTCCAGGGCGCCGTGAGCGGCGGCGCCGCGGCCATCGGTTACGCGGTCGGAGCGTTCTTCACCTGGCTGGCGCGGTACATGGTCTCCCGGAAGGACCCCTGGCCGGTGCCGTCGCGCTGGTGGTGGACCGGGCTCGGGGTGATCGCTCTCATCGGCACCGGGTTCATGATGTACTGGTTCGCCCGCTGGCAGAACGAGTTGCGCGACCTGATGGGCGTCGAGCGCCTCGCCTGGACGGCGTACCCGCTCGTGGTGGTCGTCGCCGTCGTGGTCCTGATCGTCCTGATGAGCCTCGGGCAGGCGTGGGCGGCCTGCCTGAAATGGCTGGTGCGCCAGCTGAACAGGGTCGCGCCGCCTCGTGTGTCTGCGGTGGTCGGCGGCTTCGTCGTCGTCCTGGTGACGATCCTCGTGGTCAACGGTGTGGTCGCCGACTACGGAATGCGCGCACTGAACAGCACGTTCGCCGCGGCGAACGACGAGACCAAACCCGACAGCGAGCCGCCGACGTCCACGCTGCGGTCCGGTGGCCCCGACTCGCTCGTCTCGTGGGAGTCACTCGGTCGAGAGGGTCGCGTATTCGTGTCGAAGGGACCGACCGTCGCACAGCTCTCCGAGTTCAACGGGGCGCCCGCCGTGGAACCGATCCGCGCATACGCCGGCCTCGACTCCGCCGACAACGTTCATGACGCCGCCGAACTCGCGGTTCGTGAGCTCGAACGCACCGGAGCATTCGAGCGGAAGCTGATCGCTGTCGGTGGAACCACCGGCAGCGGCTGGGTCAACAAGGCGATGGTCGACTCTCTCGAGTACATGTACAACGGCGACGTCGCCACCGTGTCGATCCAGTACTCGTATCTGCCGAGCTGGCTCTCGTTCATCGTCGACAAGGAGCGGGCGCGGCAGGCGGGCATCGCGATCTTCGAGGCCGTCAGCGAGCGGGTCCGCGAGATCCCGGAGGCGCAGCGGCCCAGACTGGTCGTGTTCGGGGAGAGCCTCGGCTCGTTCTCCGGCGAGGCGGCGTTCGGGTCGATACCGACGATCGCCGCGCGCACCGACGGCGCGCTGTTCTCCGGTCCGACGTTCAACAACCAGCTGTGGGTGGACACCACCGACGGCCGCGACGACGGCAGCCCCGAGGTGAAACCGATCTTCGGCGACGGCAAGTACGTCCGGTTCATCGCCGACGAGGACGATCTGAAGCGTCCGGACGCGCCCTGGTCGAACGGCCGGATCGTCTATCTGCAGCACGCGTCGGATCCGATCACCTGGTGGAACCCGGACCTGTTGCTGCGCGAACCCGACTGGCTCGACGAGCCGAGAGGAGCCGACGTGCTCCCGTCCACCCGGTGGATCCCGATCGTCTCGTTCCTGCAGCTCTCGGCCGATATGGCGGTCGCGGTGAACGTCCCCGACGGCCACGGGCACCACTACCTCAGCGCCGTCCCCTACGCGTGGGCGCAGATCCTGCAGCCGCCCGGCTGGACCGAGGAGAAGACGCGGCGGCTGGAACCGCTGCTGACGCGGGACTGAGCCGGTCCCCGCCGCCCTTCCCACCGCTCGAGAGGCGGAGCCGACTGCGCTCCTACGCCAGGCGGCGCTGTCGGGCGAATTCGGCGAGCACCACACCGGCGGCGACGGAGGCGTTGAGGCTCTCGACGTCGCCGGCCATCGGAACCGAGAGGATCGAGTCGCAGTTCTCGCGGACCAGCCGCGAGAGTCCCTTGCCTTCGGAGCCGACGACCACCACGACCGGACCGGTGCCGTCGTAATCGTCGAGGGTGACGTCGCCGCCCGCATCGAGACCGACGATCTGTGCCCCCGTCTTGGCCCACTCGACCAGCGTCCGGTTCAGGTTCGGCGCCTGCGCGACGGGCAGTCGGGCGGCGGCGCCCGCGCTGGTCCGCCATGCGACGGCCGTCACTCCGGCACTGCGACGCTGCGGGATCAGGACTCCGTGCCCGCCGAACGCGGCCACCGACCGGATCACCGCGCCTAGGTTGCGCGGATCGGTGATGTTGTCCAGGGCCACGAGCAGCGGCTGGCGCGCCGAGGCGCGCGCATCGGCCATCAGGTCGTCGGGGTGCGCGTACTTGTACTCCGGGACCTGCAGAGCCAGTCCCTGGTGCATGCCGTTCGGCGACATCCGATCGAGTTCGGGCTTGCCGACCTCTAGAACGGTGATCGCGCGGTCGCCCGCGGTGTGCACGGCCTCGCGGACGCGGTCGTCGGCGTCGATGCCCGTCTGCACGTAGAGGGCGGTCGCCGGGACGTCCGCGCGCAGGCACTCGACGACGGGGTTGCGGCCGAGCACGTACTCGGGGCCGCCGTCGTCGGACTTGCGGGTGTTGCGCGGGCGTCCGGTCGCCGACTTCGCGGCGGCGTTCGCCTTCTTGTGCTTGGCGTGGTAGACGCGGTCCTCGGCCTTCGGGGTCGCGCCGCGGGCTTCGAGCCCTCGACGACGCTGACCGCCGGATCCGACGGTCTGCCCCTTCTTGGAGCCCGACTTCCGGACAGCGCCCTTGCGGTTGGAATTGCCGGCCATGTCGAAGTCCTTAGTGTTGTGCGGTCTTCAGCGCCCACTGGGCGCCGTCGGGGGTGTCGGTCACGTCGATGCCCGCCGCGGCGAGCCGGTCCCGGACCTCGTCGGCGACGGCCCAGTCCTTGGTGGCGCGGGCCGCGGCGCGACGGTCGAGTTCCGCTCGGATGAGCACGTCGAGCGCGGCGGTGGCCGCATCGTCGGCGCCCGCATCGGCCCAGTGCTCGTCGAGCGGGTCGGTGCCGAGGATCGCGGTCATCGCGCGGACGCTCGCGGCGATCGCCACCGCCTTGTCGCCGTCGCCCGCCTCGAGCGCGGTGTTGCCCTCGCGGACCGCGTTGTGCACGGCGGCGAGTGCGGCCGGAACACCGAGGTCGTCGTCGAGGGCGGCCGCGAACTCGGCCGTCACGTCGCCGACCTCGACCGACCCGACGCGGTCGACCACACGGTGCAGGAACGACTCGATGCGTCGGTACCCGGTGGCGGCCTCGTGCAGCGCCGCATCGGAGTATTCGAGCATCGACCGGTAGTGGGCGCTGCCCAGGTAGTACCGCAGTTCGACGGGACGGACCTTCTCGAGCATCGCCGGGATGGAGACGACGTTGCCGAGCGACTTGCTCATCTTCTCACCGCTCATGGTGACCCAGCCGTTGTGCAGCCAGTAGTTGGCGAACCCGTCGCCCGCGCCGTGCGACTGCGCGATCTCGTTCTCGTGGTGCGGAAACACCAGATCCATACCGCCGCAATGGATGTCGAACTCGCCGCCGAGCAGCGAGGTAGCCATCGCCGAGCACTCCAGATGCCAGCCGGGACGACCGTCGCCCCACGGCGTCGGCCACGACGGCTCACCCGGTTTGACGGCCTTCCACAGAGTGAAGTCGCGCGGATCCCGTTTGCCGGTGCCCGCACTCTCGCCCTGGTGGACGTCGTCGAGCTTGTGCCCGGACAGGCTGCCGTACTCGGGCAGGCTCCGCACATCGAAGTAGACGTTGCCGTCGGCGACGTAGGCGTGCCCGCGGTCGATCAGCCGCCGCATGTACTCCACCATCTGTGTGACGAAACCAGTGGCGCGCGGCTCCGCCGACGGCGGCAGCACGCCGAGGGCGTCGTACGCCTTGGTGAACTCGCGCTCGTGGGTGGCTGCCCACTCCCACCACGGGCGCCCGGCGTCGGCCGCCTTGCGCAGGATCTTGTCGTCGATGTCGGTGACGTTGCGGATGAAGCGCACGTCGTATCCACGGTGCGCGAGCCACCGGCGCAACACGTCGAAGGCGATTCCGCTGCGGACGTGACCGATGTGCGGGACGCCCTGCACGGTGGCGCCGCACAGGTACACGCCGACCGTTCCCGGGGTGAGCGGAACGAATTCGCGGATCTCGCGCGAGGCGGTGTCGTACAGTTTCAGCGTCACGGCCTGCGATTCTACTTGACCTGAAGCAGCGCGGTCGCCACCGCCGCGACTCCTTCGCCTCGACCCGTCAGACCGAGACCGTCGGTGGTGGTCGCCGACACCGACACAGGCGCGCCGAGCAGGTCGGACAGCACATTCTGCGCCTCTTCGCGTCTCGGTCCGATCCGAGGCCGGTTCCCGATGACCTGCACCGCCGCGTTGAGCGGAGTCAGCCCCTCCTCGTCGAGGAGTGCGACGACGTGCGTCAACATCGCGGCACCGGTCACGTTCGCCCACTCGGGGCGGTCGACGCCGAACACGAGGCCGAGGTCGCCGAGACCGGCCGCCGAGAGCAAGGCGTCACACAACGCGTGGACTCCGACGTCGCCGTCGGAGTGACCGCGGCAACCGTCCGCGTCATCGAAGCGCAGACCCACCATCCAACAGTCGCGGCCGGGTTCGATGGGATGGACGTCGGTGCCGATGCCCACGCGCATGGTGGCGTCTCCTTGTCGGGTCAGGTCGGATCGGGTCGGATCGGGTCAGGCGAGCAGTCGCGCCAGAGCGAGGTCGAACGGGGTGGTGATCTTGAATGCCATCGCATCGCCGGGGATCACCCGGACCGGAACGCCGGAGGCTTCTACGAGACCCGCGTCGTCGGTGGCGTCGCCCGCACCGGCGTGCGCGGCACGGAGTACGTCCGCGTCGAATCCCTGCGGCGTCTGGACCGCGCGGAGCACGCTGCGGTCGGGCGTCTCGACGACGACGTCCGACGCGTCGACACGTTTGAGGGTGTCGGCCACCGGGAGTCCGGGGACCACCGCTTCCGCGCCGGCGCGAACCGCGTCGACCACGGCGGCGAACAGCGACGGCGGAGTCAGTGCTCGGGCCGCATCGTGCACCAGCACCAGGTCGGCGTCGGTCGCGGCGAGTGCCGCCCGCACCGAGTCGCTGCGCTGTGCCCCGCCCACGACGATGCGCGCATCCGGCACGAGCCGTTGCGCGCTGTCTATGAGTTCCTCCGGGACGGCGACGACGATCTCGTCGATCACCCCGGAGCCGCGGGCGGCGGCGACACTGCGTTGCAGCAGAGTCGCCCCGCCCACGTCCACGAAGGCCTTCGGCTTGTCCTCACCGAGGCGAGTTCCCATGCCTGCGGCTGGAATCAATGCGGCCACACGGCCGCGCCGCGAGGTCAGGACGCCGCAGCCAGGATCTCGTCGAGGATGCTGTCGGCCTTCTCGTCGTCGGTGTTCCGAGCGAGCGAGAGCTCGTCGACCAGTACGCGGCGCGCACGGGTCAGCATCCGCTTCTCACCTGCGGACAACCCGCGGTCCTGTTCGCGACGCCACAGGTCGCGAACGATCTCGGCGACCTTGATGATGTCGCCCGAGTTCAGCTTCTCCTGGTTCGCCTTGAAGCGGCGCGCCCAGTTCGTGGGCTCTTCCACGTTCGGTGCGCGGAGCACCTGGAAGACCTCATCGAGTCCCTCTTCGCCGACCACGTCACGAACACCGACGTAATCGAGTTTGCTCGAAGGGATCTGGACCGTCATGTCGCCGTCTGCAACTTTCAGGACCAGGTATTCGACTTCTTCACCCTTGATGGTCCGAACGACGATGTCGTCGATCCGAGCAGCACCGTGATGGGGGTACACAACGGTGTCGCCAACTTTGAAATTCAATGTTCCCTGCCCCTTTCGAGTGTTACCAGTGTAACACCCACCCACCGACAGCCTTTCCAACGGCGCAGGTCAACACCTGTTCACGGCGGTCGCGCTACAATTGCAACGATTTTCCGCCGACCCGAGGGAACTTTTCCCGACCGCGCCCACTACGCTGCGTAGTGAGCGTTCGCATCCGGCGGACAGTGCGACGACCACCCGGAGGAAAAGGTGTCAGTGCTCAATCGGACCACCGGCCGTCTGGCCAAGGCTGTAGCCGTCGGCGCGCTCGGCGCCGCGATCGCCATCGGCACAGCGGCCTGCGGCGCGGGCAAGATCTCCCAGTCCGCCGATCAGCAGCCCGCGATCAACGGCTCGACGGGAACCATCACCTTGGACCCCGACATCGTCGACGGCGACGAGCTGCGCAACGGTGAGATCGCCATCCGCAACGTCCAGATCGTGTACCCGCGGTCGAACGCCGACCAGACCTTCACCGACGGCGGACCGTTCGACATCGCGTTCCTCGCCTCCAACGACAGCGTGACCCGCAAGGTCAAGCTGGTCGAGATCGTCGGACCGGACGGCTCGTCCGTCTCGATCGAGAACCCGTCGAAGTCCAGCGGAACCAAGTCGGACCCGCGTCTCCTCGGCCCCGGCGAGAACATGCTCGCGGGCGTGCCCGCCGACGTGAACACCTCGGCCGCCGAAGCCGCGAACATCGAGCGCTTCTCCGTCACACTGACTCAGGCCACGAAGGTCCGTGCCGGTCTGACCGCGCCGCTGACCTTCCGGTTCGAGGTGTACGACCTCGCGGGCAAGGACCTCGGCCTCAAGCAGGTCACCATCGAGACCCCGGTCGACGGCGGCACCCTCAAGGACCGGGTGGACGTCGTCCGCGACCTCCAGGGCGAAGGCCACTGAGCCCGACCCGACCACTGCACGACGAGCGCCCCCGACCTTCCGGTCGGGGGCGCTTCGCATCGGTCCGCACCGAGTTCGTCCACCGGCTCGGCGCCCGCCGGCTCTCGACTGTCGCAGGTCGCCGATAGGGTGGCTTCGTGGCGAAACCGAAGGCAGTCTTCCGATGCACGGCATGCGGGCATCAGGTGTCCAAATGGGTCGGCCGATGCCCCGACTGCGGCGAGTGGGGATCGATCGAGGAAGGGGCTCCGGCAGCGGCCGCCGCGGGCGCGGCCTCGGTCGCGCCGCGCAGTCCGGCCCGACGCATCACCGACGTCGACGCGGGCACGTCCTCGGCCACGCCCATCGGCATCGCCGAGTTCGACCGCGTCCTCGGCCGCGGCATCGTGCCCGGATCGGTCGTGCTGCTGGCGGGCGAACCGGGCGTCGGCAAGTCGACGCTGCTGCTCGAGACGGTCAAACAGTGGGCCGCGCAGGGCCGCACCGCGCTCTACGTGACCGGTGAGGAGTCCGCGGGCCAGGTCCGGCTCCGCGCCGAACGGACCGGCGCCGTCCACGAGAACGTCTTCTTGGCCGCCGAGACCGATCTGGCGACCGTCCTCGGCCACGTCGACGAGGTACGCCCGAGCCTGTTGATCGTCGACTCCGTGCAGACTCTCGTGGCGACCGGCGTCGACGGGGTGACCGGCGGCGTCACCCAGATCCGCGCCGTCACCACGGCCTTGGTGTCGCTGGCCAAGACCAGCGGCGTCGCGGTGATCCTCGTCGGCCACGTCACCAAGGACGGCAACGTCGCCGGACCGCGATCACTCGAGCACCTGGTGGACGTCGTGCTGGCGTTCGAGGGCGACCGCCACTCCTCGCTGCGCATGGTCCGCGGCGTCAAGAACCGATTCGGGCCGTCCGACGAGGTCGGCTGCTTCGAACAGCGGTCCGACGGCATACACGAGGTCTCCGATCCGTCGGGGATCTTCGTCCACGAGCACCCCACCGATGTGGCGGGCAGCGTCGCGCTCGTCGCCATGGACGGCCGCCGGGCGATGGTCGGGCAGATCCAGGCGTTGCTCAACAAGACCGAGATGGCCTCACCTCGTCGCGCGGTGTCCGGACTGGACGCCGCACGCGTCGCGATGATGCTCGCCGTCGCCGAGAAGCACGCCGGGATATCCGCGGGCAGACAGGAGGTGTACGCGTCGACCGTCGGCGGGATGAAGGTGACCGAACCCGCCGCGGACCTCGCCATCTTCCTGGCCATCGGATCGTCCGCGGGCGATCAGCCGATCTCGTCGACGACCGTGGCGATCGGCGAGGTCGGACTCGCGGGCGAGATCCGTCGGGTCTCGTCGACGGCGCGGCGCGTCGCCGAGGCCAAACGTCTCGGATTCCGGCACGCGATCGTCCCCGCGGGCACCGACGAGGAGATGCCGAAGGGTATTCGGATCACCAAGGTCGCGCACCTCGCCGACGCTTTGGACGCGGTGAGACCGCGCCGCCTCCAGGCCGTCGACGCGCCGTTCTGATCTCGGCTCGACGGCCGACGAGACGCTAGAGGATCACCCGCTTGTCGTAGTGCTCGGCGAAGTGCTCCTTCACATCGATCGTGACGAAGATCGAGTGCGCGCTCGCCACCGGACGCTCCGGGTCGCCGATGTGGGCCACCGAGGCGATGTAGACCTTCCGCCGTTGCCGCCCGAGGATCCGCGCGTCGAAGTGCAGGGTGGAACCGAGCGGAATCGGCTCGGCGAAGTCGATCTCGAGGTGGGCGGTCACCACCGCCGACCCGATCAGCAACGGCGAGGTGCCCATCACCTCGTCGAACGCCGCGGACAAGACACCGCCGTGGATGACGCCGGGGCCGCCCTGCATCCAGCTCGCGACCGGCATGTCGGCGCTCACGGTCAGGCCGTCACCTGCGATCACTTTCAAGTGCAGGCCGAGCGGAACGTCGTCGCCGCAGCCGAAGCACGTGCTGTGGTGCAGATCGATGTGATGTCCGGGTGCCGCGGCCTTGGGGTGCCTCTGCAACGGCTCCAGGTCTGCAGGCGGAACGAAAGCATGCTTCACGTCCAGATACGCTAGTCGGGATCCGGCGGGAGTCGGTACGGTCGAGTCCTTCCTACAGACGAGGTGCGATGAACGACACATCGGTCAGTGCGGCCGGAGGCGCCGACATGACCCGCGAGACGCTGCGGCGCGTAGCGCCCGGCACCAGTCTGCGCGACGGCCTCGAACGTATTCTGCGCGGCGGGACGGGCGCGCTGGTGGTTCTCGGCTACGACGACGACGTGGAGCGGATCTGCGACGGCGGATTCAATCTCGACGTCGAGTTCGCCCCCACTCGCCTGCGCGAACTGGCGAAGATGGACGGCGCCGTCGTCCTGTCCGCGGACGGACGGCGCATCGTCCGCGCCAACGTGCAACTGGTGCCCGACCCGTCGATCCCCACCGAGGAGTCCGGTACCCGGCACCGCGCGGGGGAGCGCACCGCGATCCAGATGGGCGTCCCGGTGATCGCGGTGAGCGCGTCGATGTCGATCGTGTCGGTGTACGTCGACGGTCAGCGCCGCATCGTGGAGAACCCGGATGCGATCCTCTCGCGCGCCAACGTCGCCCTGTCGACGCTGGAGCGGTACAAGTCACGACTCGACGAGGTCAGCGCCCAACTGTCCCGCGCCGAGATCGAAGACTACGTGCTTCTGCGCGACGCGATGAGTGCCGCCCAGCGCATGGAGATGGTCCGCCGCGTGTCGGTGGAGATCGAGGAGTACGTGCTCGAGCTGGGCGTCAACGGTCGCCAGGTGGCGCTGCAGCTCGAAGAACTCATCAGCGACAACGACACGATGCGCGAACTGCTGGTGCGCGACTACCACGCGAGCCCGGAACCCGCCGGACCGGAACAGGTCCGCCAGATCCTGGAGGCCGTCGAAGGACTCTCGGACGCCGATCTCCTCGACCTGACCATGCTCGCGGGCGCGTTCGGTTATCCGACCACATTGGAGGCGCAGGACACGTCGATGAGCCCGCGCGGCTACCGTCTGCTGTCTCGCATCTCTCGGCTCCAGTTCGGGCACGTCGATCGCCTGGTGCGCCACTTCGGCACTCTGCAGTCGCTGCTCGCGTCCAGCGCGGCGGATCTGGAGGCCGTCGAGGGCATCGGCGGCATCTGGGCCCGACACATCCGCGAGGGTCTGTCGCGACTCGCCGAGAGCAGCCTCGAACGCTTCGACTAGGCCCTGTCGCTCGACGAGAGGCCACTCCACTGTCGGATCGAGCCGGCAGCTCGCGACAGCCGCCGCACGGGCGAGCAGTGCCCCGGCCGGGGCGCTGCTCTACTGCTCGGCCGGCTTCACCACGTTGAAGGTGATCGGCGCCGACTCCTTCTCGCCGAGTTTGCCGATGGCCTGGTAGGCGCCCGCCGGAATCTGCTGGCGGGGCTTCTTGCAGCCGGGGCTGCTGGTGGTGCCCGACCAGGTGATGTCGTCGCTGACCTGCTGGCCGGGCTGGAGGAGCTGGACGTTGACGGCCTTGTCGGGAGCGCAGTCCTGCGCCGACCAGAGAGTACGAGCACCGTCGAGCGAACGGACGATCACATTCTGTGCGACCTTGCCGACGTCACGATTGCAGGCCGACAGCCCGCCGTTCGTCGTGACGATCGTGAAAACCGGCTGATCGCCCTGCGTGTAGGTGGGCTTATCGGTGTACAGCACCACCGAGAGGCTCTGATCCGAACACAGGTTCTCGATCGCGGGCGCCGCCGGAACCTCGCTGCTCGCCGGAGTCTGCGCGGGCGCGCTCGGGTCGCCGCCTTCCCCGTGCTCGCCTCCCCCGCTCGGCGCCTCGCTGCTACTCGGCGCGGGTGAGTCGGTCGACGGCGTCGACGGCGCGGGTGCGGCCGGCTTCGCGGTGCTCGACGTCGAATCGGACGCCGCGGCGTTCGCGGGCTTCGAGTCGCCGTCGGACGAACTGCCCGCCCACACGATGAGGGCGATCACCACGACCACAGCCACGACGGCGCCGACGATCGCGACGAGGCGTCGTCGCCAATACACCTCGGAAGGCAGGGGTCCCTGTGGTTCGATCACGATGCAACGGTATCGCCGACGAGCAGCCGATAGCCTCGACCACCGTCGGCGTGTCGGAAGTTTGTTTCCGCCGATTTCCGACTATTGTGGTCGTCCCGACCCCCGGGGGTCAGCTCGCGGGCTGCTCCCCGATGTCGCCGATCACCTCGACGAGGTGGACCCGCCCCTCATCGAGTCGGTACGACAGACCGACGATCGCCAGCTCGCCGGCCTCGACGCGCTCGGCGATCTTCCGACTGCGCTGCATGAGCAGATGACCGGTCTCCTGCACGTGCCGGGTGACGAACTCGAAGTACTCCGTGAGTCCTTCACTGCGGCCGGCCAGGACGCTGGGCGCGACCTTCTCGACGATGTTGCGGACGTATCCGCCGGGCAGGTTCAGGTTGTCGAGCGCGTCGAGAGTGGCGCCCACCGCGCCGCACTGGTCGTGTCCGAGGACGATGATCAGCGGGACGCTGAGGATGTCCGCACCGTATTCGATGGTGCCGAGAACGGCTTCGTCGAGGACGTGACCCGCCGTGCGAACGACGAACATGTCGCCGAGACCCTGATCGAAGATGATCTCGGCGGCCAGCCGCGAGTCGCCGCAACCGAACAGCACCACGTGCGGCGACTGCCCGCCGACGAGCGCCTCGCGGTCGGCGATACCCTGGCTCGGGTGAATCGGACGGTTCTCGACGAAGCGCTGGTTGCCTTCCTTGAGAACTGTCCATGCTTGAGCCGGGGTGAGATCTTTCATGACTGTCAGTGTGCCACCAGCCACAGTCGTCGATTGGTTCGGGCCCCATAAGAGGGACCTTCCGTGGCGTTCGCCGAACGTCTCCGCGTGGCATGTCCTGATCAGCGAGATCATGCTCCAGCAGACCCCCGTGGTGCGGGTCGTCGAGCCGTGGACCCGGTGGGTGCAGCGATGGCCGGTGCCCTCCGCGATGGCCGTCGAATCGGTCGGCGAAGTGGTTCGCGCGTGGGGAAAACTCGGCTATCCACGGCGCGCGATGCGCCTGCACGAGTGCTCCAAGGTCCTCGCGGAGCAGTACGACGACGTGGTCCCGCCCGACGTCGAGACCATGCTCACGCTGCCCGGGATCGGCGACTACACGGCGCGGGCCGTGGCGTGCTTCGCCTACGGGCAGTCGGTGCCCGTGGTGGACGTGAACGTGCGCCGCGTCGTCGCCCGGGCCGTGCACGGACGCCAGCACCCCGGGAATCCGGCGCGGCGCGACCTCGCCGAGACCGAGGCCCTGTTCCCCCGGTCGGCGGACGGCTCTCCCGCCCCGGAGACGCCGGTGTTCAGCGCCGCCCTCATGGAACTCGGCGCATTGGTGTGCACGGCCCGCGAGGCCCGCTGCGAGATCTGCCCACTGGAGCCGACATGCGAATGGGTGCGGCTCGGCCGACCCGCCCACGAGGGTCCGGCACGAAAGGTTCAGAAGTTCGAAGGCACCGACCGACAGGCCCGCGGGCGGCTCCTCGACGTGCTGCGCAACACCTCGGGTCCCGTCGAACGCACCGCGCTCGATCTGGCATGGGAACGCGATCCCGGCCAGCGGGCGCGGGCCCTGGACTCCCTGCTGGTGGACGGCCTGATCGAAGTGACCGACGACGGCCTGTTCGCGCTGGCCGGCGAGGGCTGAGGCGGGCCCGCACCGAATCAGTGGACGGGGCGGCCGACGAACTCGCTGAGGAACGCCTCGACCGCACCGCGGAACACACCGGGGGCGTCGTCGTGCAGCAGATGCCCGGCGCCGTCGACGCGCAGATACGGACTGCCCGGCTTACGGCGGGCCATCTCGGCCATCTGCCCGACCGGCGTCACCGAGTAGCCCGCCTCGAGCAGGAGCGTCGGCACCGCGACCGCATCCCATTGACCCCAGAACGCGCGGGAGCCCCATTCCTCGGCGATGTCCGCCCACACCGGGATCGAGCCGTGGAGACGTCCGTCGTCGAAGGCCTCGTAGAAGTACCGGCCGGCGACGGCGCCGAACATCTCCACGGCCGACTCCAGGTCCGGGAAGCGGTCCGGCCAGGACTCGAACCAGGGCGTCCAGGTGCCGGTGGTCCGCCCGCGGAAGTCCGGCGCCATGTC
Source organism: Gordonia humi (assembly GCF_014197435.1). Classification (NCBI taxonomy): domain Bacteria; kingdom Bacillati; phylum Actinomycetota; class Actinomycetes; order Mycobacteriales; family Gordoniaceae; genus Gordonia; species Gordonia humi. Next base: position 1,185,699 of record NZ_JACIFP010000001.1, on the reverse strand, counting down.
TTCGACGACGACGGCCGATACGAGTTCGGGATAGGCGGCCGCCGTGCACCACGAGTGCAGGCCGCCCATCGAGTGTCCGATGAGGACGGCCGGTCCGCGATCGATCCAGGTGATGATCTCCGCCAGATCGGTCACGAAGCGTTCGGTCGATATGTCCGAACGGTCGACGGCTCCGGCGCCCTGATGGTTGGCCGCGTCGAAGGTGAACACGCGGCCGTAACGCCTCAGCCACGGAACCTGCCGCCGCCATGTGCGACCGCGCCCCATCAGTCCGTGGACGAGAACGATCGCCCCGAAACCGCCCTCGTCGATGTCCCGACCCCCATGATCGAGCAGCCCGACGTCGGCGGTCGCCACGGCATCGGAGGTCGCCACGGCATCGGTCTCGTCGGAGTTCACAACGAACGACCCTATCGGCTCGTCACCGGCACCGCGTAGCCTCGGCACCATGGCAATTGTGAAGATCAACGCGATCAAGGTCCCCGAAGGCGCGGGCCCCGAACTGGAGAAGCGCTTCGCCGCCCGTGCGGGCACCGTCGAGGATTCGAAGGGCTTCCTCGGCTTCCAACTCCTGCGCCCGGTGGCCGGCGACGACCGCTACTTCGTCGTCACCCAGTGGGAGGACCAGGAGAGCTTCGACGCGTGGGCGAACGGCGATGCGCGAGCTGCCCACAAGAGCGACCGCAAGCCGGTGGCGAGCGGCGCCGATCTCCTCGAGTTCGAGGTCGTGCTCGACGTCGCGCCGTCCGCCTGACGGCGACCCGGTCGATCAATTTCTAGAACGTGTTCTACATAGTGCTCTAGTATCGGGGGAAACCCCTCGATACTTCAGGAGCACGCATGACCGACCCGATCGAGACCACCAAGCTGTACATCGGCGGACAGTGGGTCGCCCCGCACTCGAGCGAAGTCCTCGACGTGTTCTCGCCCGCGACCGGGGCGAAGGTCGGGTCGGTCCCCGACGCGGATGCGACCGACGTCGACGCCGCGGTGAAGGCCGCGCGGGAGTCGTTCGACTCCGGCGTCTGGCGCAACACCCCGGTAGCCGAGCGAACTGCGGTGATCCGCCGCGCGGTGGAGTTGATCAATGAGCGCGGCGAGCAGCTCGCACAGCTCTTGTCCGCGGAGATGGGCGCCACTCCCGGCGATGTGGCCACCATTCAGCAGTTCGCGGGTACCGCATGCCTGAGCGCATACGCGGACGCCGCCGACGCGTACGAATGGGAGGAGACGCGCACCGGCATCTTCGGTGAGACCAGGGTCCTCAAGGAGGCCGTGGGAGTCGTGGGCGCGATCATCGCGTGGAACGTTCCGCTGTTCCTCTTCTGCAACAAGTTCGGCCCCGCACTCGCGGCGGGCTGTTCGATCGTTCTCAAGCCCGCACCCGAGACGCCGTTGAACGCGAACGTGCTCGCCGAGATCTTCACCGAGGCGGGCGTTCCCGAGGGCGTCATCTCGATCGTGCCGGGCGGAGTCGAGACCGGGCGGGCCCTCGTCGAGCATCCGGACGTCGACAAGATCACCTTCACCGGCTCGACACGCGCGGGCCAGCAGATCGCCTCGCGCTGCGGCGAACAGCTCAAGCGCTACTCGCTCGAACTCGGCGGCAAGTCCGCGGCCATCGTCCTCGAGGACGCGGACATCGAGGCCAGTGCTCCGATGCTGCTGTTCTCCGGTCTCCTCAACGCCGGGCAGGCGTGCGTGGCTCAGACCCGGGTCCTGGTTCCCCGGTCGCGCCATGACGAGATCGTCGACGCGATGGTCGCGGTCGCCTCCACGTTCACCCCCGGACTCCCCGACGATCCGGAGACCAGAGTGGGTCCGATCATCAACGACAAGCAGTACGAGAAGGTCACGGGCTACATCGCGAAGGGCAAGGAGGAGGGGGCCACCGCGGTCCTCGAGGTGGAGGCGCCGAAGGTCGGCACCGGCAATTTCGTCGGCCCGACCATCTTCACCGGCGTCACCAACGACATGACGATCGCCCGCGAGGAGATCTTCGGCCCGGTGATCGGCGTCATCGCCTACGACACTGTCGACGAAGCGATCGCCATCGCCAACGACTCCGACTACGGCCTCGCCGGCTCGGTGTGGACACAGGACGTGGAGGCCGGCTACGAGGTCGCGAAGCAGATCCGCACCGGAACCATGGGCATCAACTGGTACTCGATCGACCCGGCGTCGCCGTTCGGCGGATACAAGAAGTCCGGAATCGGCCGTGAGAACGGCAAGGAGGGTCTGGAGAGCTACCTGGAGAACAAGGCCGTCGTGATGCCGATGGGTTACACGTCGGCGTAGAACACGCCCGAACAGCGTTTACTCCGCCGGTTGGAACCGAGTACTCGATTCCGACCGGCGGAGTACGCGTTTGTACGCCGATCAAGGAGCAGGTGCGGGCGTGCTCGGCGCGGGTGTGCTCGGCGCGGGTGTACTCGGTGCGGGCGTGCTCGGTGACGGGATCGGCACGGCGTTCGACGGCGGCGCACCGTCGGACTGCTGCACGCGGGACGACAACGAGTCGTCGGTGAGGATGTCCATCACGCTGATCAACCAGCGGCCGTCGCGTCGGACCATGTCGTAGACGATCCGGCTCTGATCGATCTGCACATTGTCCGTGTCGGTGTTCCGTGACGCCGACAGGTTCAGGAACACCAAGACCTTGGCGGTGTCGCGAGTGTTCTCCATGACGCCGGCGCCTTGAATCGTCGGCGTGGCGACGATCTTGTCCTTGCGGACCAGCTCGGCCATCTCGTAGTCGACGACGTTCTTCTGGAACTCGTCCTTGGCGGTGCCGGTCAGGATGGCCATCGACTTGTTGATGGTGTCCGACACCGTCTTCGGATCCCGTTCGAACAGGGTGATCGTGTAGGCCCGGGCCGCGGCGAGAGCGCTCGTACGCGCGTCCTCCTCCGCCTGCTTGCCCCAGAATCGGATGCCGGTCACCACCGCGGCCGCGATCGCGACCACCAGGAGCACTCCGACGCCTGCGATCACCCACCGTGTCTTCGTTCGCATCAGTCCACCCAATCGATGCTGGTCATCTTCAGCTCGTCATTGATCCGGGTGACGCCGATCCGAGCCCGGAACGAGGTGTCGGTCGGCTTGTCCGGCGCTTCCGGGAACGTCGCGTGCCAGGCGAACACCACCAGGACCGACGCCGAGTCGCCGTCGAACTTCTCGACCGCCGACGCCGCGATCGTCGTCTTGGTCTTCACATCGTCTTCGCGGATCAGGTCGGTGGCCTGCTTCATCGACTCCCGCATGTCCTGCAGCACCCGACCGCTCGTGTGCTTGTTCATGAACTCGAGCATCGCGTCGGCGTTGTCCGGGTTGAGCGTGGTCAGATTGACCACCGCCTGCTGCGCGAACTGGTCGTACTCGGTACGCAGCGCCTGATCGTCGTCGATCCGTGCCGACAGCACGCTGAAGACGATCGTCGCGGCGATCGCCGCCACCAGCAGCAGGGCTCCGAGGACCGACGAGACGACCACCAGCGTCGTCCCGCGCGAGGAGCCCGTCCCGATCGGCGCCTTCACCGAGGTGCGACGCGCCCGATAGGAGACGCCCCGGTCCCGGTCGTCCGCGGACACCGCGACGGTGTCGTCGGCCGCGTCTGCCGCGTCGGTCTCCGGGGTCTCGACTCCGGTCGACCCGCTGGCATCGCTCGCCTCACCGGACTCGCTCAACTCACTGGCATCGCTCGCCTCGCCGGGGTCGCTCAACTCGCTGGGATCACTCGACCCGATGGGATCGCTCAGCTCACTGGAATCGCTTGAGTCGAGGGCATCGCTCGACGCGCTGGCATCGTTCGACTCACCGGACTCGAACGGGTCCGGCGACTCGCGGCCGCGGCGCGCCGACGTCTTGCGACGACGCGAGAGCGGACTGGACTTCTCGACCAACTTCTTGCGTGGGCCGTCGGGCTCCGGGTTCAGGAGTCCGCCGCCTTCGTGATCAGCTCGTACCATTTCGTCTTCTGCTCGCGGTCCTTCCCGGCGTCGGTCGAGTACATCTTGCCGTCCGGGCCGATGAACTTCCCCGACTCCGGATCGTACGTGGTCGCATAGGTGGCCGGCGACGGGTCATAGTCGCTCGGTGTACCGGGTACGACGTACCCGGCGGGCTGTTTGGGCAGGTCGGTGCCGGGAAACCCGTTCGGCAGCGCGACGTTGTCGCGCGGGGACGGTGTGAAACCGGTGCGGCACTCCTCTGGAGTCGGCGCGCGACGGCCGGGGAACTCCACGCACGGGAAGTTCCGGGCGCCGCGCACCGAGGTCTGCGCATCCTGCGGGAGACGACACAGCATGCCCGGCGGCAGATCCTGCGGCGCCGTCTCCGACGGGAACCGCCACTTGTCGGGCGGGAGGAAGCCCACCGAGCAGGTCGGCGGATCCTGGAATCCGAGGGTGAAGTTCACGTTCGGCCCGTGCCGGTTGGAACCGGTGTTGATCGCGGTGATCAGCGCGGACAGCACGCGCGGATACAACACGATGGTCTGCCGCAGATTCGGCAGATAGATCCGCTGGGTCTGCGCCGCCACCTTCAGGTTCGACATCCCCGTGATGAACCCGGGCCCCATGTCGTCGAACAGGTCCTTGGCCTGATTCGCCACGCCTGGTCCGTTCACGAGGATGTCGGTGATGTCCGGGCGGCTCGCGCGGAGCTGATCGGTCACGGTCGTCATGTCCTTGGTCCAGCTGCGGATCTGCGAGGCCGTGCGATTCTGGGTCTCGAGGATCGGGCCGGCCTCGGTCACCAGGTCGATCGCGGCGTCGACGTTCTTGTGGAAGGCGCCCACGAACAACACCATCGAGTCCATCAGCCGCGACAGGTCGTCGGCGGTGCCGTTGAACGCGGTGAACGCCTCGTCCATCACCGCGCGCAGCTTCGTGTCACCGACATCGGCGAGGAGAGCGTCCGCCTGATCGAGCATCGTCGAGATCTCCACCGGTACGTCGTCGGTGGACACCGTGGCACCGTTCGACAACAGCTGAGAGGACGGGTCGGCGGGCGGGGTGAACTCGACGAACTGCTCACCGATCGCCGACACGCTGCGGACCGCGGCCGCCGAGTTCGCCGGGATGTCGGTGCCCGTGTCGATTCTCAGCTGCGCCTCGACGCCGTCGCCGGTGAGTCGGACTCCGGACACCTTGCCGACGTTCACACCGCGGAAGCTGACGTTGGCGTTCTTGTACAGGCCGCCGGTCACCGGCATCGTGACGTTCACGGTGTACGAACCGAGCCCGAACATCTGCGGTACGCGGATGTAGAAGACGGCGACGGCGATCAGCGAGATCACCGAGACGATGCTGAACACGATCAGCTGCATGCGGACGAAGCCGGTGATCTTCATCAGTTGGCTCCGTTCTTCGTGCTGGGCGTGGCGGGCCGCACCGGCGCGCTGGTGCTCGGCTTGGGGTTGGCCGGATCCTTCTTCTCGGTCGTCGTCGGACCGGGCACGAGCGGAGTCCGGAACGGATCGGTCCCCCGCTTGGCGCCGGCCGCGGGCTTGCCGAACACCGCCTCCGGTCCCGTGGTCACCGAGGCGACCATCGTCTTGTTGAGTCGACTCCAGGTCAGATCGAGCACCAGGTCGGAGTTCACGTAGTCGCCCTTGACGACGGTGGGGATGTTCTCTTCGAGGAACGGGAACGTCAACAGGATCCGCAGCGAGTTCGCCAGCGCGGGTCCGGTCTGCGAGAGCTGTTCGAGGAGTTTACGCAGGTCTGGGACGATCGACTTGATGTCGTCGCTGTTCTTGTCGAGCACCGCGTTGACCGTCGACGACAGGTCGCCGACGTTGCCGAGCGCGGTGGTGAGGTTCTTGCGCTGGTCCACCAGCAGCTGCAGGATCTCCGGGCCCGACTGCAGGGCCCGTTCGACGGTGGGCGTCTGCGCGTTGATCGCCGCGGTCAGTCGGTCCAGGCCCGACATCGCAGAGATGATGTTCCCGGTCTGCGCGTCCAGGTCGGACACCAGGGTGTTCAGTCTCGGTACCAGTGTGCGCAGTTCGTCGTCGTGTCCTCCGAACACCTGGCTCAGCTCGTGCACCACGTCGCCGACCTGGGAGAGTCCTCCGCCGTTGAGGACCACCGACAGCGAGCTGAGCACCTGTTCCGTGGTCGGATACATGCAGGGATCCACCTGCTGCGCCGCATTGATGTCGGGAACCGGCTTGGCCGCCGGTGCGGCGATGTTCTGCTGGTCGGGGCAGTTCGGCAGCGCGAGGCCGCCGCCCGCCGCGAGGTAGGAGCCGGTCGGGTGCTCCGGCGGCACGATCTCGATGTGCGACGAGCCGAGCACACTGGTCATGCCGATCATCGCGTGCGACCCGGTCGGGACCTTCACGCCTTTCTCCAGACGCAGGGTCAGTTCGGCGCTCCAGTCCTTGATCGTGATGTCGCCGACGCTGCCGACGGTCGTGTCGTGGAGCATCACCGGCGCGTTGCGGACCAGCCCGGCCGCGGACGGGACCCGCGCGGTGATCGTGTAGGCGCCGTCGCCCGTGCCGCGCGCTCCTATCGACGACAGCGCCGACACCGGCTCGTTGCTGCACGCCGCGACGGGCACCAGCAGGAGGGCGCTCACGGCGAGCGCCGCGAGGCGGAAGCGTCGGCCGGTCATCGGTCACCTCCGAACGGCACGAGGAGCTTGGCGAGCGGATCGGGCGCCGCGTCACGGCTGACCTGATCGCGTTCGATGACACCGCGGCGGGCGCGCGCCCGGACGCTGGCGTCCTGATAGGTGATCTGGTCGGGCATCGCGGTGCGGCCGATCACCGGATTGGCCATGAACGGCGGGTAGTTCACGACGATGTCCTTCATGATCGGCGCGATCAGGTCGACGCACTGCTCGATGTCGGCGTCGGTGTCGCCGGGGCGTTTGGTCGAGGCCATGGAGCCGCAGAGCATGGTGATGAGGTTGTTTCCCATGCCGAGACCGAACACGCCGTCGAGGGAGCCCGTCAGCGGGTTGTAGATGTTGAAGAAGTTCGCGAGCTGCGTGGGCGCCGAGTGCAGCAGACCCCGCAACTGCTCGTCCTTCTTACGGAGGGTTCCGGTGAGCTGCGCGAGTTTATCGACGGTCGAGGTGACCGTGGAGCTGTTCTCGCCGAGGAAGCCGTCGAGTTCGCCGATCGCCTCGTTGAGGTTGGTCATCGCGTCGCCGAGCTGCTGACTGCTGTCGGCGATCACACTGGAGACCGAGGCCATGCGCCCGTTGAACTGGACGAGCTGTTCGTGGCTGGTCGAGAGCTCATCGGTCAGCTTCTGCAGACTCTTGACCGTGGCGAACACGTCGTCGCGGTTGTCGGCGAGTGTGCCCATGACCGTCGACATCTGCCGGATCGACTCGGCGATCGCCGCGCCGTTCCCGTCGAGGTTCTCATCGAAGACGTCGACGGCACGGGCGGCCACTCCCTTGTCGGGGCCGTCGGGACCGATCGCCTCGGTGAGCTTGGACAGTTCCTTCTTGACGTCGTCCCACTCCATCGGGACCGCGGTGCGCTCCATCGGGATGTCGGCGTCGTCGGACAGCTCGGGGCCGGAGCTGTAGCCCGGCGTCAGCTGGATGAAACGCCCGGACACCAGCGACTGGGCGACGATCACCGCGCGCACGTCGGCGGGGATCGGCGTGTCCTTGTCGATGCGCATGACGACCTTGACGTCGCCTTCGCGCGGCTCGATCGAGGTGATCGTGCCGATCGGGACGCCGATGACGCGCACCGAGTCGCCCTCGTACAGGCTCGCGACGGTCTTGAAGTACGCGGTGATGGTCCGGTGCGTCGCCCGCTGCACACCGAAGAAGACGCCGCAGGCGATGAGGACGAGCACGACCAGGCCCGCGACGATCGCCCACGTCTTACGTGTGATGCTCATGTCAGCGGCCTCCCTTCGAGGTCGTGGGTGCGGGCGTCTGCGTCTTCTGCGGGATCGGCGTCGGGTAGGCGCGTTTGGGCTGCTCGTCGGGCAGATCGGGCGCGTCCGAGTCGGGCCCCTGATTCCAGTTCTTCGGCAGCAGCGGGAAGCCGGAGAAGTCGTAGAAGTACTTCGCGGCCTCCGGGTACTTGCGCTGCAGCACCTTCAGGAAGGTGCCCATGTAGTCGCCGAACGTCGGCAGGCCGACGAGCGAGGAGAAGTAGGGGCCGGAGCTGACGGCCTCACCGAGCGTGTTGGCGTACGGACCGAGGTTGTCGATGGCCTTGCTGAAGTTGTCCTCGTTGTCGTTGAGGATGTCGAGCACACCGTTGAACTTCTCCAGCACCGGCCGGAGTTGCTCCTGGTTGTCCTGGATGAAGCCGGTGATCTCGGCGGCCACGTCACGGGTGCCGCTGATCAACTGGCGGATCGCCTCGCGCCGCATCTGCAGCTCGCCGAGGAGCGCGTTGGCGTCGATCAGCATCTGACGGATCTGTTGACTGCGCTCGGCGACGACGTCGCTCACTCCGCGAGCCTGCTTGAGAAGGTCGTTGAGCGCGTTGTCGCGATCGGCGATCGCCTTCGACACCCTGCCGACGCCCTCGACCGCACCGCGGACGTTGTCCGGGGTCTTCTCGAATGCGTCGGTCATCGTCGACAACGCCTTGTTGAGCTGATCGGTGTCGGTCCGCTCCAGGGTCGACGTCGCGTCGTCGAGGGCGTCCGAGAGCGAGTACGGCGACTCGGTGGCGTCGACGGGGATCGAGCCGCCCGGTTTCATCCGGGCGTCGCCGATCGGCGTCAAGGTCAGGTTGCGGCGGCCGAGGACCGTCTCGGTCTTGATCGACGCTCGGGTCCGGTCGCCGAGTTCGACGGTGTCGTTGAGGCGGAAGCCGATCCGCGCCTGCATTCCGTCGTCGGTCTGCGCCAACGAGATCTTCTCCACCTTGCCGACCTCGATGCCCGCGATGATGACGACGTCGCCCGGGACCAGACCACCCGCATCTTCGAAGTACACGTCGTAGGTGCTGACCTGCGACAGGAACGGAAGCCGATCCATCTGCAGGGCGCTGATGACGAGCATCGCGGTGACCAGCACGCCGATGACGCCGACCGATGCCTTCGACCGCGCGGTACGCCGGTCCGGGGTCTGTTCGTCGCTCACTGTGCGCACCTCCCGCCGGCCTGCGTCTTGTCGCCCATCGCGTCGATCGCGGTGAAGTAGTACTGCGTCTTACCGGGGCCCGGCAGCAGCAGACGGATACGGCAGAAGTAGATCTGCAGCCACGAGCCGTAACTGCCCAGGTTCGAGAGTCGTTTGAAGTCGCCGGGGAGACGGCCGAGCAGGTCGCGGATGAAGTCCTCGGACTTGAGCGCGTTGGCCGACGTGGTGCCGAGGTCGGTCAACGCCTTCTTGGTGTCGGGGCGGATCACGCCCATCAGATCGGCGAGCCCGGTGGTGGCCGACGCGCTCTGCGTGATCGACCGGCCGATCACGTCCTTGTCCTCCGCCAGGCCGCTGATCAGTTGTTGGAGCCGGTCGACGCTCTGGTCGAGGCCCTTGTGATCGGCTTCGAGAGTACCCAGCGTGGTGTTCAGATTGTCGATCACGCTGCCGATCAGCTGGTCGCGGTCGGCGAGGCTGTTGGTGAACGACGACGTGCTCTCCAACAGCGCGTTCAGCGATCGCCCCTGTCCCTGGAACACCGCGATGAGCGCCGACGACAGCTGATTGACCTCATCGGCGTCCATGGTGCGGAACAGCGGTTTGAACCCGCCGAGCAGCTTGTCCAGGTCGAGGGCCGGTTCGGTGTGATCGATGCCGATCTCGTCGCCGGGCGCCAGGGTGTCGTTCAGGTCGCCCGCCCCGGGCTGCAGCTCCAGGTATCGATCGCCCGTCAGGTTCTGGTACCGGACCAGCGCCCGCGCCGACTTCGGCAGGCGGTAGTTCTCGTTGACGGTGAACTCGATGCGTGCGGTGTTGTCTCTAGTCAGGTCGATGCTCTTGACCGTGCCGACCTCGACGCCCGCGATCTGCACCGAACTGCCGGACTTCATCGACGACGCGCTGGTGAACAGCGCGCGGTAGGTGTTGGAGCCGCCGCTCTGGTACTTGCTGAACACCACGACGAGGCCGACCAGGACCAGCACCATGACGACGACGAACGTACCGAGTTTGATGACTGTCGCGCGGAACGCGCGAGCGCGCTTATCCACGTGGCGTCCCCCCGAACAGCAGGTTGAAGAGCTTGTTGCTCTGCACCTTCGGTGTGGTCCGCGGCTGATACGGCTGCTCGGCGTTGTCGATCACGTAGAACGGGATCTTCTCCGTGGAGTGGATGTCCGACAGTCCGCCCTGGCAGGTCGGGGGGCCGTCGCCGCCGACCTCGGGGAGGTCCTGCGGGTACCGGTACGGGTCCTGGCCGGGGATCAGTCCGGCGTCGAGGAGCAGCATTCCGTTGCGGCCGCCCAGGAGCGGTCCGGCGATGTCGGCGGCGTCGCTGGCACCGGTGATGAAGCAGCGCAGGCCCGGCGACTGATAACCGAGAAGGTCCATGACGGGGTTGAGATCGGACAGGGTGCTCATCAAGTCCTTCTTGCTCGTGCTGAGCACTCCGTTGCCGCTGCGCGCCATACCGCTGACGTTGATGAGCAGCCGGTCGAGGTTCGCGGAGTTCTCCACGAGCGTGTTGCCGACGACGGTCGCGTTGTCGACGGTGCGCATCAGGTCGGGCATCACGTCGGCGTACACGTTCGTGGCGTCGGCCGCCTCGTCGAACAAACGGTTCAGTTCGGGCAGATGCTTGTTGGTCTTGCCGAGGATCTCGGTCAGTTGGACCACCGCGTCGCCGATCTGCTTGCCCTTGCCCGACAGCGCGTCGTCGACGGCGCCGAGAACCACGTTGAGCTTGTCGGGTTCGGTCTGTGCGAGGAGTCCCACGAGTTGCTGGTAGACGGTGTTGAGTTCCACGACGACGTGGTCGGCGGAGATCTCGTCGCCCGCGGCGAGGCTGCCGTGCCCGCCGTCGGCCGGAACCACCAGGTTCACGGCCTTGGCTCCGAACACGGTGTTCGACTTGATGTCGGCGCCGATGTTCGCGGGAATCCGAGACATCTGGCCCGAGTCGATGTGCAGAACGAGTTCGGCCCGGTCGCCGTCGGTCTTGACCTCGGCGACGCGACCGACGGTGACTCCGCGCAGCTGCACCTTGGCGTCCGGATTCATCACCAGACCGGCGCGCGAAGCATGCAGGATCACCGTCGTGGTGTCCTTGAACCAGCCGAGGAACTGGCCTGCGGCGAGCACGATCACCGCGACGATCGCGCCGACCATGATCGTCGCCGCGGTCTTGCGCACACCGTTCCCGCGTGCCCTGTATGCCATGTCCCGATCACCCGGCCAGATTGAAGTTGCCGTCGGCGCCGTAGATGGCCAGCGACGTGAGCAGGGTGATGACGACGACCACGACCAGCGACGCGCGTACGGCGTTGCCCACGGCGACCCCGACGCCGACGGGTCCGCCCGACGCGTTGAAGCCGTAGTAGGTGTGGATGAGCATGACGGCCACGGCCATGCAGATGGCCTGTACGAACGACCACAGGATGTCGGACGGGATCAGGAAGGTCGAGAAGTAGTGGTCGTAGACGCCGCCCGACTGCCCGTACAGGATCACGGTCGCGAATCGACTGGCGATGAACGAGGCGAGGGCCGCCAGTGAGTACAGCGGGATGATCGCGACCAGACCCGCGACGATGCGGGTGCTGACGAGGAACGGGATGGACGAGATCGCCATCACTTCCAGAGCGTCGATCTCCTCGCTGACGCGCATGGCGCCCAGCTGCGCCGTGGCACCCGCACCGATCGTGGCCGCGAGCGCGATGCCCGCGATCACCGGGACCGCGATGCGGACGTTGATGAACGCCGAGAAGAAGCCGGTCAGCGCCTCGACGCCGATGTTGGCCAGCGAGCTGTATCCCTGGACGGCGATGGTGCCGCCGGTGAACAGGGTCAGGAAGCCGACCACGACGACGGTGCCGCCGATCATGGCCAGCGCGCCGGTGCCCATCGAGATCTCGGCGATCAGACGGAGCGTCTCCTTCTTGTACAGGCGGAGCGCGCGCGGGATCGCGACGATCGAGTCCCAGTAGAACAGAGCCTGGTCGCCGATCTTGTTCCAGTCCTCGCCCGCCCGTTTGACGGCGACGCGCGCGGTGAGGAGTCGTACTGTGCCGGGAAGTACCATGATCAGCCCATCGTCGCCTTGAGTCCGACCGCGGTGACCACCACGTTCACCACGAACAGCGCCATGAACGAGTACACGACGGTCTCGTTCACCGCGTCGCCGACTCCCTTGGCGCCACCTTTCACATTGAGTCCGCGATAGCAACCGACCAGGCCCGCGAAGAGTCCGAACAGGGCGGCCTTGATCATCGAGATGATCAGCTCGCCGAGGCCGGTGAGCAGGGTCAGATTCGCGATGAACGCACCGGGGTTCACGTCCTGCAGGTACACGGAGAACACGAATCCGCCGGCTATGCCGATGGTGCAGACCAAGGAGTTCAACAGCAGTGCGACGCCGGTGGATGCGACGACGCGTGGAACCACGAGGCGATGGATCGGATTGATGCCGAGGACCCGCATCGCGTCGATCTCCTCGCGGATCGTGCGTGCGCCCAGGTCGGCGCAGATCGCCGTCGCACCGGCGCCGGCCACGATGAGCACGGTGACGATGGGGCCGATTTGCGTGATCGTGCCCAGCGCCGCACCCGCTCCGGACAGGTCCTGGGCGCCGATCTCCCGAAGCAGGATGTTCAGCGTGAAACTGACGAGGACGGTGAAGGGGATGGCGACGAGGAGGGTCGGGACGAGAGAGACGCGGGCGATGGCCCACGACTGTTCGACGGTCTCCCGGAACTGGAACGGTCTGCGGAACAGCTCTCGGGCCGATTCCACACCGAGAGCGACGAAATCACCGACGCCGTTCATAGGAGCAGCCAGCTTGGTCAGCAAGTCTTCTCCTCCCAGCGGTGCACGAAACCTATCATGGTCCCCCGATCCCGCAGCGGCACAATTCGACATCGACGATTCACTGCGGTATGGCCTGTCTATCCCATTAGTCCATCAAATCGGACGCGGAAAATGTCGCGTTCGAACCCTGTGACGCGAAATAGTCTGAGATCGTGCCAGACATTGCGCCCTGGTCCCATTCCTCACCGTCGGCGACGAACACCTCGCGGACGGTCGGCGCCGCCATGAGCATCACTTTCGGGCCGTAGACGACGAACACCTGACCGGACACCTTAGCGGCCGCGGGGCTCGCCAAGTAGCGGACGAGTCGGACGACGTGCTCCGGTGCGAGCGGGTCGACGGCACCGTCCGGTGCGTCTCCGAAGACGTTCGCGGTCATGGCGGTGCGAGCGCGCGGACAGATCGCGTTGGCGGTCACCCCGTACCGGGCCAACGCCCGCGAGGCCGACAGGGTCAGCGCGGTGATGCCGGCCTTGGCCGCCGCGTAGTTCGCCTGACCGGCCGGACCGAGCAGCCCGGCCTCCGACGAGGTGTTGATCAGCCGTCCGAAGACCGGCGCACCCGCCGCCTTCGACGCGGCCCGCCAGTGCGCGGCCGCGTTCCTGTTCAACAGGAAGTGCCCGCGCAGGTGCACGTTCACCACGAGATCCCACTCGTCGTCGGACATGTTGAACAGCATCGTGTCGCGCGTGATCCCGGCATTGCTCATCACGATGTCCAGGCCGCCGAGATCGTCGACGGCGGTCGCCATGATGGCCCGTGCGGTGGCGGCCTCGGAGATGTCCCCGGCGACGGGGACGGCCCGGCCGCCCGCCGCGGCGATCACGTCGATCACGTCGCCGGCGTCCAGCGCCGACGCGAGATCGTTGACGATCACCGTCGCCCCGTCGGCCGCGAGTCCGATCGCCTCGGCCCGGCCGAGTCCGCTGCTCGCGCCGGTGACGACGGCCACCTTGCCGTCCAACGTTGCACCCACTTGTCGTCCTTCTCATCGGGGCGCACGCTTGCGCGCCCGGTGGTTCGATCGACTAACACTAGAACATGTTCTAGTCGGTTGCGCGAGCATCTCCGCGAAAGACGTTCTGGGAGACCCTCGTCGAATCATTCGATCGACAGCGCCGACCGCGGGCACGAGGCGACCACCTGGCGCATCTCCTCCGCACGGGAGTCAGGCAGATCCTCGTCGAGAATCACCAGGTAGTCGTCGTCGTCCAGATCGAAGACGTCGGGCGCCATGCCCACGCACACCGCGTTCGACTCGCACAGATCGAAATCGCATTTCACTCGCACAGCATCCTCCTGAAGATCCCCGCCCGCTGGTTGACGGAACGGCGTCCTTCACGTTAGAACGTGTTTCAGAAGTAGCCAAGCCCGCAGACGCGTCAGCGTCCCGAGGATCGCAGGAGAGCACCCATGCGGATCGCGTACACAGCCGAGCAGGAGGAGCTGCGACGCGAGTTGCGCGCCTACTTCGACGGCCTCATGACCACCGAGCGCCGCGCGGCGCTGACCGGGGGCGACGGCGAACTCGGGGAGGGCGACGCCTATCGGGACGTGGTGCGGCAGATGGGATCCGACGGTTGGCTGGCACTGGGCTGGCCGACCGAGTTCGGCGGCGCGAACCGATCGATGATGGACCAGCTGATCTTCACGGACGAGGCCGCGATCGCGGGTGCTCCGGTGCCGTTCCTGACCATCAACTCGGTGGCGCCGACGATCATGCACTACGGAACCGACGAGCAGAAGGAGTTCTTCCTGCCGAAGATCGCGGCGGGCGAACTGCACTTCTCGATCGGCTACTCCGAGCCGGGTGCGGGCACCGACCTGGCGTCGCTGCGCACCACTGCGGTCCGCGACGGCGACGAGTACGTGATCAACGGGCAGAAGATGTGGACCAGCCTGATCCCGTACGCCGACTACGTGTGGCTGGCGTGCCGGACCGATCCGGACCAGTCGAAGCACAAGGGGATCTCGATGTTGGTGATGCCGACGTCGGCCGAGGGATTCTCGTATACGACGGTCCACACGATGTCCGGCGTCGACACGAGTGCGACCTACTACCAGGACGTGCGGGTGCCGACGAGTGCGATCGTCGGACAGGAGGGCGGCGGCTGGTCGCTGATCACCAACCAGCTCAATCACGAACGCGTCGCGCTGTGCAGCGCGGCCCCGATCCAGACCGCGTTGAACGAGACGATCGCGTTCGCGCGGGAGCAGAGTCGGGGCGGCGAACGATTGATCGACCTTCTGTGGGTGCGGGCCAATCTTGCGCGAGTGCACGCGAAGGTGGAGTTCCTCAAGCTGGTGAACTGGAAGATCGCGTCGATCGCGGCGCAGGGCGGTTCGCCGTCGCCCGCGGACGCATCGGCCACCAAAGTGTTCGGCACCGAGTTCGCCACCGAAGCGTACCGCCTGTTGATGGAGGTCGTCGGCCCCACCGCGACGCTGCGGCAGAACTCCCCCGGCGCCCATCTCAGCGGTCGACTGGAGCGCTACGCCCGGACGTCGCTGATCCTGACCTTCGGCGGCGGCACCAACGAGATCCAACGCGACATCATCGGCATGGCCGCGCTCGGCCTGCCTCCCGCCCGACGCTGACCCGACTGCTCAGGAGAACTCTCATGGACTTCACTCCCACCGAGGCGGCAGCGGACCTGACCGGCCTCACCACCGACATCACCGCGCGGCTGGCGACCCCCGAGGTCGTCGCGCGGCTCGAATCCGAGAACGCACCGATCGACGCCGATCTGTGGCGCGAGATCGCGGGCGCCGGACTGCTCGGCCTCGGTGCGCCGTCGTCGGTCGACGGCGCGGATCTCACCGCGATGGAGACGACGGCGGTGGCGACGGCGCTCGGGCGCGCGCTCGCGCGTGTCCCGTATCCGCAGCATGCGGTGGCAGCCGTCCCCCTGCTCGCCGAGTTCGGCGGCGACGGCGCCGCGGACCTTCTGGCGAAGGCCGTCGGCGGCGACGCCGTCGTGACCGCGGCCGTCGAAGAGGATCTGGGCTTCGATCTGCTCGCACCGTCGACCGCACTGACCGGCGGACGGGTCACCGGAACCAAGGTGAACGTCCCGTACGGCGCCGCCGCGCACGCGTTTCTGGTGATCGCCGAATCCGACGGCGCGCCCGTCGTCGCGGTGGTCGAGGCCGGGCCGGACGTTTCGGTGGTCGAGACCCCCTCGACCGGCCTGACGCCGATCCACGAGGTGACCTTCGCCGACGCACCGGCCACCGTTCTCGAGGGCGGCGCACGGACCGCCGCGCGAGCCCGCGACCTGTTGCGGCTCGGGGTGGCCGCCGACCAGTCCGGAGTGGTGGCCGGGGCGCTCGCCGCGACCGCGGAGTACGCCCGCGACCGCGAACAGTTCGGCCGCAAGATCGGCTCGTTCCAGGCCGTCGCGCAGCGCTTGGCCGACGGATACATCGACGGGCAGGGACTCGCGTTGACGGTCGCGCAGGCGGCGTGGCTGCTGGCCGAGGGCTCCGACGACGCGCAGGTGCGGGCCGCCGTCGACACCGCCGCGTTCTGGACGGCCGAGGCCGGGCACCGGGTCGCCCACACGACCGTGCACGTGCACGGCGGCGTCGGCCTGGACACCTCGCATCCCGTCCACCGGTTCTTCTTGCGCGCCAAGCAGAACGAGTTCACCTACGGGTCGGCGCCGGTGGTGCTGGGCGAGCTCGGCGCGGCGCTGGCCGCTCGGTGACGACGTCCCCCGGACCGCCGAGTGTCGCGGTCACCGATCCGATCACGCTCGGTCAACTCCTCGAGCCGTTGGTCGACGTCGACGATCGGGGCGTCTGGTTCGACGGAGGCTTCACGTCGTGGCGCGACCACCTGCGCGACGCACGCGGGCTCGCAGCCGCCGTCCGGACGATGCTCGATCCGGCCCGGCCGCCGCACGTCGGGATCCTGGCGGCCAACTCACGAGAGTTCTCCGCACTCTTCGCGGCCGCCGCGCTCGGCGGCTTCGTCCTGGTCGGCCTGAACTCGACTCGCCGAGGCGAGGCGTTGGCGGCGGACGCCGCCCTCGCCGACTGCCAGACGATCCTCGTCTCCCCGGAGTACGCCGAAGCGCTTCCGCGCGTTCCCGGCGCTCGGATCGTGGATCTCGGCTCGGATCGGTGGACGGCGGCGGTTGCCGCGAACAGCCCGGACGACTTCGCTCCGGTGTCCGCTGACCCCGACGGCCTGGTGATGCTGATCTTCACCTCGGGCACCACCGGGAATCCGAAAGCGGTGCGGTGCAGTCAGCGGAAGTTCGCCGCAGCGGGCGCCATGCTGGCCGACCGGTTCGGCATCGGGCCCGACGACGTCGCCTACCTGTCGATGCCGATGTTCCACTCCAACGCGATGATCGCGGGGTGGTCGGTGGCGACCGCGGGCGGTGCGTCGATCGCGATCGCCCCGACGTTCTCGGCGCGCGGATTCGGCGACGACGTGCGGCGCTACGGCGTCACCTATGCGAACTACGTCGGCAAACCGCTGCACTACATTCTGGCGACACCGGAGCGACCGGACGATCACGACCTGCCACTGCGCATCATGTACGGAAACGAGGCGTCCGCCACCGACCGCGCCGAGTTCGCGCGGCGATTCGGCGCACGGGTCGTCGACGGATTCGGCTCCACCGAGTCGGGCGTCTCGATCTCGCGCACCCCGGACACGCCCGACGACGCGCTCGGCCCGCTCGTGGCGCCGAACGCCGTCGTCGATCCGGACACGTCCGAGCCGGTGCCGCCCGGGACGGTCGGCGAGATCGTGAACTCGTCCGGCTCCGGGCTGTTCGACGGGTACTACGGCGACGAGGCCGCGACCGCCGAACGCACGCGCGGCGGCATGTACCGGACCGGCGACCTCGGCTGGGTCGACGACGCCGGATACATCCACTTCGCCGGCCGCATCGGCGACTGGCTGCGCGTCGACGGCGAGAACCTCGGCACCCGCCCCATCGAGACCGTGCTGAAGCGTCACCGGTCCGTCGTCGACGCGATCGTCGTGGGGGTGCCGACCGACATCGGCGACGCCGTCGGCGCGGTGCTCGTCGCACCCGGGCTGGATCGGACCGCGTTCGACGAGTTCCTCGACGCACAGCCCGATCTCGGTCGCAAACAGCGCCCGACCCTGGTGTGGGTGGTGGACACGATTCCCGAGACCGCGACGTTCAAGACGGCGCGCGCCGCGTTGGTGGCGTCGTTGGGCGAGCCGAGTTGGTCCGTCGACGGCTGAGCCTCGCGCTCTACCGGCTCCCGAACGGCAGCAGCGCCATCTCGCGGGCGTTCCGGACCGCGGTCGCGAGTTGCCGCTGCTGCTGCGGGGACAGTCCGGTCACCGCACGTGCGCGGATCCGCCCCCGCTCGGTGAGGAATCGACGCAGGACCTCGGTGTCCTTGTAGTCGAAGGTCAGGTTCGGGTCGGCCTTGCGGCGCGCCTGCTGCGTGCGGGGCGCACGCTTCTTGTTCGCCATCACCAGCTCGACTTCGTGATCCCGGGCAGTTCGCCACGATGCGCCATCTCACGGAAGCGGACTCGGGAGAGTCCGACCTTGCCGATGTACCCGCGCGGACGACCGTCGACGGCGTCGCGGTTGCGCAGCCTCGTCGCACTGGCGTCCCGCGGCTGCCGCGCCAGCTCGGCGCGAGCCGCCGCGATCTGCTCCGCGCTGCTCGACGGTGATGCGATGACCGCCTTCAGCTCGCTGCGACGCTCCGCATAGCGCGCGACGGTCTCACGTCGTCTCTGCTCCTTCACGATCTTGCTCTTCTTGGCCATCAGCGCTCCTCTTTGAATTCGACGTGGCGTCGGACCACCGGGTCGTACTTGCGCAACACCAGGCGGTCCGGATCGTTGCGACGGTTCTTGCGGGTGACGTACGTGTATCCGGTGCCGGCCGTCGACTTGAGTTTCACAACGGGCCTGATGTCGGTGCTCTTCGCCATTACAGACGCCCCGCAGCCTTGACCCGCGCGATCACGGCATCGATCCCGTCGCGATCGATGGTCTTGATCCCGGCCGCGGACACCCGCAGGGTGACGCTCCGCCCCAGCGACGGAACCCAGTACGTCTTGCGTTGGATGTTCGGGCGCCACTGTCGCGATGTGCGGCGATGGGAGTGCGAGACCTTCTTCCCGAATCCGGGGACTCGCCCGGTGACTTGGCATTCGGCGGACACATGCGCTCCTTCTTATCGGTAACGATTCGCATTAAGTGCTCACGCCACGCTACAGTCGGAACAAATGAAATGGAAATCGTGTTCATTAGAACGTCAGCGATGAAGGAGCCTCGAATGACCGACACGCCCCGCCGCACGCCGGTGACGCTGGTCGCGGGACTGAACCGGACGATCAGCGCACGTATCGCGTACACACTGCTGGAGCCCGGTACCACCGTGGTCTCACACGACCTGCGCGACGTCGCGTCCGGTCGCGTGACGCGAGTGGAGCACCGCATGTCGCTCGACGGTGTCGACACGCTGACCATCGACGACGTCGAGCTCGAGCACGGATGCGTCTCGTGCACACTGCGCCTCGATCTGCTTCCGATGCTCCGTGTCCTGCATCGCGACGCCGATGTGGAGCGGATCGTCGTGCTGCTGGATCCGGCCGTCGAACCGGAGCAGCTGGCCGTCGAGGTGGCCGGAACCATCGTCGAGGCGCCGGACGTACCGGACGCACCCGCGGGTGTCGACGTGGTGATCACGTCGACACTGTGCGGTGTGGACGCGCGATCGTGGCTCCAGGATGCGACCGGCGACGTCACGCTCACCGAAGCCGAGGTCACCACGCTCGAGGACGAGCGGACGCTCGCCCAGCTGGCCGTCGCCCAGGTCCGGTTCGCCGACGCGATCGTCATCGAGGGCGCCGACGGGGTGGAGAGCGGCTACGATCTCGCCCGGTTGCACGCGGTCCTGACCAGGCTCGCGCCCGCCGCCGGGATGCGGACGCTCAACTCCCAGCAGGCGCTCACGCGCGAGATCGTCGAAGGCTCACTCGGGTCGATGACGCCGGGGACACCGCATGGCCGCCCCACCCAGCCGTTCGATCCGCTGCTCATCGGCGGTCCGGACCTCGAGGAGGACTGCGGCGTCCAGTTGGTGTCGTTCGAGGCCGACCGACCGTTCCACCCCGAACGGCTGCACGATCGGCTCGACGTGCTGCTCGAGGGCGTCGTCGCCGCCCGCGGACGCATGTGGTTCGCATCCGACCCGGACGACGTGATGTGGCTCGACTCCGCCGGGGGCGCCCTGTCGATCCTGCACGTCGGAACGTGGTTGGCCTGCGTCGACGACCACTCGGGCGTCGACGCCGAGCACCGCGCCATGGCGGCGCTGCGCTGGGATCCCGAGCACGGCGACCGACACATCGCACTGACCGTGCTGTGCCATCGCGCCGATCCGCACGAGGTCCGGCAAGCCCTTGTCGAGGCGCTCGTCACCGACGACGAACTCGCCCGCGGTCGGCCCTACCTGACCGGCTTGCCGTCGCCGTTCGGCCACGCGCACCGCGATCCGTGCGAGGACATGGACGTCTCCGCCGACCCGGCGGAGCCCCTCGCCGCCGACCTGACGGAGTACCCCTCCGCCGGTCGAGCAGAATACCCCTCCGCCGGTCGAGCGGAGTCGAGACCAGAAGGAGAACAACGATGAAATCCGGAATCCACCCCGACTACCATCCCGTCGTCTTCCGTGACGCGGCCACCGGCAGTCAGTTCCTCACGCGGTCGACAGCGACCTCGGAGAACACCGTCGAGTGGTCGGACGGCAACACCTACCCGCTGATCACCGTCGACGTGACGAGCGATTCGCACCCGTTCTGGACCGGTGCACAGCGCGTCATGGACTCGGAGGGCCGCGTGGAGAGGTTCAAGCGCCGCTACGGAATGACGTAACGGAGCGAGAACGTGCGCGAGAGGGCTCTGTCGGACTCTCTCGCGCACGGCCCGTCTCCGCATCAGTCCAGCGTCGCGGCGATCCGCGCCGCAGCTCGGCTGTACTCGCTCACCAGTCCGGAGATCATCTCCTCGACGGGGACGATCTCGTTGCATCGACCGACGATCTGCCCGGCGGGCATCGCCACCACACCCGGATCGTCGGCCAGCGAGATACGCGCGTGCGCCTCGCCGACCAGCAGGTTCTGCAGGGGCATCGGCAACGGTTCGGGAGCTCCGGCGGCGTCCCACGCGTCGGTCCACTTGGTCTTGAGCAGCCGAGCGGGTTTGCCGGAGTAGATCCGGCGGCGCACGGTGTCTCGCGAGGTCGCCGCGAGCAGCGCCTGTTGAACGGTCGACGGTCCGTCGCCGGTGGCCCCGAGGTCGTACTCGGCCGCCGTCAACCAGTACGTCCCCATCCACACGCCTTGAGCCCCGAGTGCGATCGCGGCGGCCATCTGCCGTCCGCTGCCGACACCGCCCGCGGCGAGGACCGGCGCGCGATCGCCGAGGGCGTCGACGAGTTCGGGCCACAGGATCATCGAGGTCACCTCGCCCGTGTGTCCGCCTCCCTCATATCCCTGCGCGATCACGATGTCGACGCCCGCGTTCACATGGCTGAGGGCGTGCTCCTTTGCTCCGGCGAGCGCCGCGACCTGCACGCCGTTCTGATGCGCCGTCTGAATGACGTCCTCCGGCGGTGATCCGAGCGCATTGGCGATCAGCTTGATCTGCCCGTACCTGCGTGTGTGCTCCATCGCGACGTCGACGTGCGAGCGGGCCACCGAGTGCAGCCAACCGAGAACACCGGTGTTGACGCGATCGCCGCCGTCCGGCAGCGGCGGTACGCCGAGGTCGTCGAGCGTCCGTTCCACGAAGGCCCGATGCTCCGGTGGGATCATCGAGTCGAGATCGAGCTTCGACCCCTCGGTGGGGATCTTCGCAGGCATCACGACGTCGACGCCGAAGGGCTTGCCGTCGGTGTTCTCGTGCATCCATTCGAGGACCTCGTCGAGTTCTTCGGCCTCGTTGAAGCGGACGCAGCCGAGCACGCCCATCCCACCCGCGCGGCTGATCGCGGCCGCCACGTGCTGGCTCGGTGTGAACCCGAAGATCGGGTACTCGACGCCGAACTTCTCACTGAGATCAGTCTTCATGGCTCAAAACTAGAACGTGTTACTGTTCCTCGCAAGGCATTCGCGAGACCGGAGGAACCATGACCGAACAGACCGCAGTCGACGTCGCGTCGGAGTGCCTCGTCGAGAAGCGCGGGCACATTCTGATCGTCACGATGAACCGCCCGCAGGCACGTAACGCCCTGTCGACGGAGATGATGACGATCATGGAGCAGGCGTGGGACCGGGTCGACGCCGACCCGGACATCCGCGTCGCGATCCTCACCGGCGCCGGCGGCTACTTCTGCGCGGGCGCGGACCTCAAGTCGATGAACAAGACCGCCCCCGGCGACAAGTTCTCCGAGGGCGGCTGGGACCTCACGAGGCTGCCCGCACTGCTGAAGGACCGACGTCTGACGAAACCACTGATCGCCGCGGTCGAGGGCCCGGCGATCGCCGGCGGCACCGAGATCCTGCAGGGCACCGACATCCGCGTCGCCGCCGAGAGTGCGAAGTTCGGTGTCTCCGAGGCCAGATGGGGACTGTTCCCATTGGGCGGCAGCGCCGTTCGCCTCGTGCGCCAGATCCCGTACACCGTCGCCGCCGACATCCTCCTGACCGGCCGCCACATCACCGCCACGGAGGCCGAGCGGTACGGTCTGGTCGGCTACGTCGTGCCCGACGGAACCGCCCTCGACAAGGCACTGGAGATCGCCGATCAGATCGCCGGGAACGGCCCCCTCGCCGTCCAGGCGATCCTCAAGACCATCCGCGACTCCGAGGGACTGCATGAGGAGGAGGCGTTCAAGATCGACGCCGAACTCGGCAAGGCCGTCTTCCAGTCGGCGGATGCGAAGATCGGCCCCCGCGCGTTCGCGAACAAGGAGACGCCGGTCTTCACCGGCGAGTGATCCGCCGTGGGGCGGCGGTGCTCCGATAGTGCTTGACAAGCCATTTATTAGCGACCACTCTCTAATATATGGACTTCGAGACAGCACGTCAGGTACTGGCCGCCCAGCCGTTCAGCGAGCTCCTCGGCGCCCGCCTCGCAGCATTCGGCGACGGCGAGGCCGTTCTGGAGGTGCCGGTGGACGACCGCTTCCGTCAGCAGTACGGCCTGATCCACGGCGGAGTGCTCGCCTACCTCGCCGACAACAGCCTCACGTACGCGGCCGCACTCGGTCTCGGCCCGAGCGTTCTGACCAGTGGATTCACCATCGATTACGTGTCCGGTGTCCGCGAAGGCGCGACCCTTCGCGCGACCGCCGAGCTCGTCCATTCGAGCCGCCGGAAGGCCACCGCGCACTGCCGGATCGAGGTGGTCGACGACGCCGGGGCCGCGAAGCTCTGCGCCGTCGCCCAAGGCACCGTGCTGGCGACCGACCGAGCCGCCTGACGTGGGGCGTCGTGCGAAGTTCACCGCCGACGACCTGCTCGACGCCGCCCTGCGGATCGCCCTCGACGACGGTCCGTCCGCCGTCACCGCCTCCGCCGTGGCACAAGCGAGCGGCGCACCGTCGGGGTCGGTCTATCACCGCTTCGCCGGCAGCGACGAGATTCTCGCCCGACTCTGGCTTCGCACTATCGTCGAGTTCCAGAGCGGCTTCGTCGAAGCCCTCTCCCGCGACGACACTCTCGCCGCAGCCGACGCGACGATCGCCTACGTCTTCTCCTGGTGCGACGCCAACCCTGGCAAGGCGAGGCTCCTGCTAACCTTCGACGAGCGCGAGATCGGCCGTCGCGCGCCGGAGGCCGTCACTCAGGAGCTCCGCGATCACAACGACGCGGCCCGCCGCTCCGTCGCCGACTGGACTCTCCGCCACTTCGGCTCCACTGACACGGAGCACTTCGACCGCGCGGTGTGGGCCCTCGTCGACCTGCCCTACGGCGCCGTGCGTCGACATCTGCCCGACGGGCGGCCTCGCGCCTGGCTGCGCGAGGCCGTAGTCGAGTCGGCGCACCGTGCGATCGGGCAGCCGCGCTCTACCCGCTGATTCGCCGTCGGCGATCAAACGTGGGATCACCCCGGCGCGAGTCAGTGGGTAACGTGCCGTATGTCGGCAATTCGTCACACCGCAATGCCTATCGGCTCGCCGATTCCTCGAGAAAGTGAATGTGAACCTACATTTCGGCGCGAATCACCCCAGGTCAAGAAGTGTCTTCCCCGCGCACGCGGGGGTTGTCCCACCCACTTGCCCGGTGTCAGAATCCACGTGTGGTCTTCCCCGCGCACGCGGGGGTTGTCCGCTCACCCACACACACGTCCACCAATCGGTTAAGTCTTCCCCGCGCACGCGGGGGTTGTCCCCGAGCGATCGAAGAGTTCCCCGGTCGGATCGGGTCTTCCCCGCGCACGCGGGGGTTGTCCCACTCGGCTGGGAACGCACCTACCTCAGAGCCTGTCTTCCCCGCGCACGCGTGGGTTGTCCCCAGGCGACCTCGGCCCCGTTCGGCTCGGATGCGCCTTCCCCGCGCACGCGGGGGGGTTGGCCTCTCCGGCAGCAACGGCGTGTGCTGCGGGTCGTGTCTTCCCCGTGCATGCGGGGGTTGGCTCGCGACGAGCTTCCCGCCGCGGGCACCGGTCGCGTCTTCCCGCGCACACGGGGGTCTGGCGCGGGATGGCTTCAAGCCTCGTCTTCCCCACGCACGCCAGGGCTGGCCCGCGCGACCAGCGATCACCGTGCGCTTGGCCGCGACCCCGTGCATGCGAGATAGGTCCAACCCGCCGATGGCCGAGATACTCGAGGCCACGCTTCCCCGCGCATGCCGGGGTCCACCCGGAGGCCTCCGCCAACCGTGCTCCCCCACAGGTTGGCGTCAGAGACAAGCCCACAAGAAACTTCCGATCGACCCGGGCACTCCACCAGCAGCAATTAGAGTGAAACGATCGATAACGACATTTCGCAGGATGGTCCCGCGGACCGCGACTCCGACGCACTGACTTCATATCTCAGCGCTGTCGCCCGATCACTCGCCGCATCACCGACTGAGATCCACGCAATACGTCGGTGGCAGGCGATGGATCGCTTCTACCAACGCGTACAGAACGTCGAACGTACGGACTCCGACGACGCGGAAGCGGAAGAGGTCCTCGACGTCCTCGATGCGTTGATCGCTCGGAGCCCCCTTTCTCGTCCCATCACGGTCTGGCGTGGCCTTCGCAACGTCGAGACAGTGTTTGGCACGAACCTGGATATCACCTCGCTGCAAGGACGGATCGTCGATACGCAAGGCTTGATGGCCACGAGCACGTCACGCACCGCTGCAATCGACTTCACTTCACCAGGTAGGCCCCCGGCATTGCTGCGCGTGCGCGTTCCATACGCATTCGGACATCTATGGGTGGCAGAACTCGGCGACCCCGACCTCGCCTACCAGCGTGAAGTGTTGATCCACCCCAAACATCTCGTTATCGTTGATGTGATCGGCGAAGATTTCCCCGTCATATCCGCTGAAGTGAGGTGAGGGATCACATGGCAAGTCCGAATGAGCGACTCTTCGATGACTCCACCTTCGTCCCGTTCGGTGAGACACGTGGACTGCCGAACAGCCTCGGACAACTACTGGCTGAACTCGAGCTGACAACATCGCCTGAGCCCGCCGTCCGAGCAGGTGTCTCGCGGTGGCTCTCGCTCCATACTCCATCTCAGAAGCTGGCACGTAGCATCCGACGTCGCGGCTACGGAGACCTGTTGAAAATAAACGCCGCCTGACCGCGCTGTCCGTCAAGCTCCATCCCGCGCGTGCGCGCAGTATCCGCTCGTCCATCTGACACAACGGTCGATACAGGACTACTCAGCTTGAATCGCCGACCAAATCGAATGTATCTAAAGTTGTTTCTGATGGAAAACCCATTCATCTGATCAGAGTAAATCGGTCAAAAAGTCAAATAGCGCTGTCTCAAGCACCTACCCTGGCGTCACGACTCCGAGGAGGACCGATGCCACAGTCGCTCACAGACGTCCACGTATCGATCAGCGGGCCGATCGCTGCGGCCATGCACAACGACCGCCAACTCGGACACTCCCACGTGATGGCCTCGCTCCCGCCCGGTCTGGGAACGAGTCCGCGCAGTGCCGCGGGAGTCTTATGGCACATCGATCCGCGAACGCAACACCTCACGGTCAGATATCCCAGCGTTCCCGCAGGTGTGACGAATCTTGGAGTCGTGACCTCGCTCGCCTCCGTCGACATCGCCGAGCGCATGAGGATCGCCCTCTCGATCAACTGTCAGAAGACGCCGCCGGCTCGGCTCCCCCAGCATCTGCACGACGCGATCAAAGCCGAAGGCAAGGCTTACCGGTCGAGGATGGTGATCGTCCCCAAATCGGATCGCCCCGATTGGATCGCAAGACGTCTGTCTCGTATCGGGTTCGAGATCGAACAGGAGAGTCTGACGATCTCCAAGCTGTACTCGGCCCAGCTCGGACCACGGCGCCGCGGCCGCATACCGGCCGTCGACGTCACCGCGACCGGCACCGTGGTCGACGCTGAAGCATTCGGTGAAGCGCTCGCAGGCGGCATTGGCAAAGGAAAGAACTTCGGCCTCGGCCTCATCCGCACCTCCACCGCACTCACATCCCAAGGAGCACAGCCGTGACCACCCTGTTCGAGAACGTACGAGACCACGTCGCCGATCGCGGGTACGTCGCAGTGATCCACGAGTCCGACCAGTCGCCCACGAACGGCCCCGGCCGCCCGATCGCACCTCCCACATATGCGGGAGAGAAGGGAACGCCTGCCTTCGCGTTCACTGGCGACGCATACGTTCCGACACCTGATACAACCGGGTGGCACACGACTCTGCGCCGAGATTCCAACGGAGATCCCGTCCGTGCCGGCCGAGTCTGTGTCAGTTCGGTGCCGGCAGAGTCAGGTCGGGGTGAGGAAGCTCTGTGGCACTCGCAGAAGCGAATCGGTGTCACGCTCCCGGGCATCATCGTCGGCCCGCCGGCCGAAGCCGATGCCGACGCCGCGATCGCCCAGACACGCAAGAGCACCAAGAGCGCGTCGGCAGCACAACTCAATCAAGCCGAGGCCGAAGCGCGATCCGCCTTCAAAGACTTCGAAGTATCTACCTGGACCGCGGCCCATCGTCAGGCCGACGCATGGATCAAGTACGCGGCGAACCCCGACGACGGCTCGCAGATCTGGCAAGGCGGCGTGCTCCGTGACCTCATAACGTCGGCAAGTGTGTACGACGGCGATGCGCTGTACCGCCACTTTCCGAACTCTGGCTACGCCGGGATGTGGCTGTCGTCCGGAGTGTCTCGTCGCCACCGCATTCCACGCGCATACAGCTCCGAGATCGTCGGCTATGAAGCGACCGGAATCAGCAGGGCCGCAACAAAACTCGACGTCACTGGCGGCGCTTCCAGAGACACTGCACTCACCATCAAAGACGGAGAGCTCATCAATGCCAAGGGGCACAAACCGTCGGATCTCGGGTTCGGTCAGATCCCCACCTCCCCGCGCGAAACTCTGTTCCAGTGCGGGTTCATCCTCCAACAATCGTCGATCTCGCTGCCGGTCTTCCGCTCCTTCCAATACGCGGACGACGACGACAAACGCAAGGCGCGCGCAGCAGCAACCGTATACACACTGCTCGCGATCACCGCACACGAACTGGCAGCCGAGGACGCCTTCCTTCGCTCCGAATGCAGTCTGGTCCGAGGCGCCTCTCGCTGGGGATGGAGGTCGAGCGGAAACGGCCCCGAGAGCATCGAAACGCTTGAGGTGACCGACGCCGATACAGCGGCAGAAGCGCTCCGCGATGCCGTCGCCTCCGCCGCCGATGTCGGTCTCGCCTTCGCCGACCCTATCCATGTCCCGATGTCGCGAGTTCAGGCCGTCATCGTCGCCGAACGCGTCGCACGCGAGGTCTCGAAGTCGACGACCGAGAACGACGATTAACGATGGCGCACATCAGAATCGACTTCGTGAACGATTCGATGTTCCATGGTCTGCGAGCCGACAGAACACCCGAATGGCCGCCGTCGCCGGTTCGGCTGATCGGCGCCCTACTGTCGGGCGCTCATCAACTCCAGTCCGGCGATGAGCGGACGCGAGCCGTCGCCGCGATCCAGGACCTCAGCGAGACACCACCACCGGTCATCCGTGCACCGAATTCCGTTTCCCTTGATCATCCCTCGACATACACGGAGAAGTCTGCGCCGCCGACATCGAAGATCACAGCCAACGAACTCAAGGCGTTCCTAGACCTCACCGCGCTCAGCGGATTGTCGACGTCGTCCCGCACACAGAAGCCGACGACCGGACGACTGCTTTCGGCGCCGATGATCGTCTATGACATCGGAGATCTACCGACCGAAACCATCACCGGGTTGCGCCTGGCGGCGACATCAGTCGGCTACTTCGGTCGATCGCAGGACCACGCGGTCGTCAGCATCGAAGTCGATTCTCCTGTGATCGAGGGAGGCATCTATGAGCGCTACATTCCCGAGTTCAGCGCCGATGGCCGAACACGCGGGTGGACGCCCGGCACAGTCGACTGGTTCGACCGCCGACACGATGCGATCATGCTCAATCCCGGACGACCTCTCCCCAGCGACGCAGGTGCGTTCCGTTCGCTGAGCTATCGACCTCACGGACCCGGATCACCGGCATCCGCGGCCCCGGCAGAAGCAGAGCTCACACCTGTCCTGTTCAGCCGCACCATCCGCCCCTCAGACGTCCATCGAATACTGCGCCGTCTCTCGGCCGACGACACCACTGAGATGTTTCCGCTGGTCAGCTTCAATGTCCGGTACCCCAAGTGCTACGGCGTAGCCGTCCGCGGACACGTCACCGATCGCCTGGCCGCGGCCGACCGTATCCACGAGGAACTCGGCTCGTTGACGTCCGAGGAACCGAGCAATCGGTTGTTCGAACAGTACAGCCGGATGAGACCATCCCGGCTGTGGGTCACGGCGACACCGATCCGGGCCTTCGGACATCGATTCGCGCTGGCCGACATCCTCGCTTCCGCAGTCGGCGCACCGGTCGAGGTACTCGCGGCCGATACCCGCCCTCTCGACGCCTGGCAACAGAAGTTCCCGGACCTCGACCTCACCGACGGACTCAGCCAGTGGTTCGTGAAGTTCACGACGGCCGACGACGTTGAGGCTCCCCTGCGTGTCGGGGCGGAGCTGACGCGGGGTTTCGGTCTGTGCGTTCCGATTCCGGGAAAGGCGAACACTGCGCAATGACCGAATTCCCCACATTCAGTGAGTTCTTCGCCGCTGTCACCGATACCGAACCGTACGACTGGCAGGTCGCGTGTGCAGAGCACATTGAGCGATCGGGGTGGCCGGACACGATCGACGTCCAGACCGGATTGGGTAAGACGTCGACCGTCACCATGGCTGTCTACGAACTCGCACGGCAACTCCACGTGGGCGGTCGACGATCGGCGCCACTACGCATATTTCACGTGATCGATCGGAACAGCATCGTCGAGCAGTCCGCCTGCGACGTCGAACGCGTTGCGAACGCGGTGAACACAGCGACCACAGGACCGCTGTACACCGTCGGCGAGACGCTGCGGTCGACCCTTCCCGAGTTCGAGCCAGGCCTGGCCGTCGCCCACGCCGTATATCGCGGTACACGTCGCTCCGGTCCCCGACTACGCGCTTTCGGATGCACGATCACGTCGATGACCGCACATCAGATGGTCTCCCAACTCCTGTTCCGCGGATTCGGAGTCAGTGCGGGGAGTCGCCCCATCCATGCCGGCCTCATCGGCGTCGACAGCTTGATCCTGTTCGACGAACCACATCTCAGCCAGCCGTCGCTGACAACTCTGTCCGACGTCGTACGTCTCCAGAGCGGCTCATCTGACCTGGGTGTTCCCCGTCTTCGCGTAGTCACCCTGGGTGCGACGACACGGCCCACAACCGATCTACGGACCGTGTTCCCGGGGCCACACCGACAGCACCTCCTGGCCGACGACACCAAAGTCGCTCGCCGGGTCGAAGCTAGTCGCGACATCACTCTCTCCGTCGTCGCGGGCAAGAGCGATGCGACGTTCGTCCGTCAGCTGGTTCGCCACGCGGTGGACGCTCACGCGGCGAATCCTCACGGCTCGGT
This sequence comes from Gordonia humi, assembly GCF_014197435.1. NCBI lineage: Bacteria > Bacillati > Actinomycetota > Actinomycetes > Mycobacteriales > Gordoniaceae > Gordonia > Gordonia humi. The sequence continues at coordinate 1,155,621 of NZ_JACIFP010000001.1, read as the reverse complement.
CGGCATCATTGTGAACACTGTTGCCGTAGCTCGCGACGTCGCCAAGACGATAGCCAAGACGGTCGACGACGTCGTCTTCATGACATCGCGCGTTCGCCCCGTCGACCGAGCCGATGTTCAGATGCGACCTGGCAGCATCGTCGTCGCAACCCAGTGCATAGAAGTCGGCGTCGACATCGCCTTCGACACCCTGGTCACCGAGGCCTGCCCGATGCCATCACTGGTTCAACGGATCGGACGTCTCAACCGAGACGGCGAGCGAGCCGGCAACGGCTACCTCGTATCGGCGGAGTCGAGTAGCGGACCGATCGCCCGGGCGGGATCGGCCGCTGTGTACGGGGCGGAGCCGATCGTCGCAACGATGAAGCTGCTTTACGATCTGTCAGTCGACGGAAACGTCGACGCTTCCCTTGCGGCTCAACGTGACTGGCGGACCTCCGATCCGGCCCTGTGGCCTCCTGAGCAACGCCACGCGACGCTGACCCATGCAAACATTCCAAAGCTCACGATGACGAACCCGAGACTCTCCGAAGACCTGGACGTCGACGCATACATTCAAGGCCCGGATGCCGAGCCCGTGTCCGACGTACAGATCGCGTGGCGGGCAGACCTCGCGTCGCTCATCGACTGCCCGCCTCTCGCCGACGAACTGGTCAGCATTCCGATCTCCTCACTCCGCGACTTCCTCAACGGTCGACGGACCACCCCTGTGGGCATGTCGGACGCTGGCGGATCGGCCCCCGCCGACTCACCGGGGCAGTCGACCGGCCCGCGCCCGAAGGCGCTAGTACGAGGCGAGCACGACGCGTGGGCCGCTCCGAAGGGCCCGCTCTACCCCGGCGACGTTGTCGTCATCGATGCCGGAGACGGCGGCTACTCCACCTATGGGTGGGACCCGCAGAGTTCAGCGCGGGTCGCCGACATGTCCGCGGCGGTCTCTCTCCGTGGTGGGCGCGGGGGTGCCAGATCATTCCCTCTCCATGAGTCATCGTTGCGACAGGTTCTCACCGCCGACGATCTGCAACACGTCCTCGCGCTGATCGCGGACGCCGATCCCGCCGATCCAGAGCAACGAGCAGAGGTTCTGGCAGCGATGAACAAGTCGCTCGACGGCGTCGCCGCGCCGATCGACGCAGTCGTCGAAGGAACCACCGGCGGCCTCATCGCGCAGATCCGCAGCACCGTCGACCGCCGTTCCTCGACGGCCCGGCAGAGCCTCGCCGCTCACCTCGAACAAGTCGGCACATGGGCGTGCGCTGACGCCGGGTCCGTCGGACTCGTCGACCCGCTCATCGACGCGATAACGGCCGCTGCCCTGCACCACGACGATGGTAAGGCTGCGCCGACGTGGCAGCGTAGAGCGACCGGAGGCAAGTCCGTCGACGAACCGATTGCGAAATACGTTCGACAACTGCCACCGGGTCGCGTTGATTCGTATCTGCGAAGCCTGAGCTGCCCGTCAGGATGGCGCCATGACGCGCACAGCTTCCACATGAGCATCGGACGCAGTGATCCGATACTCGTCGCTCATCTCATCGCTTCGCATCACGGATGGTTCAGGCCGTTCGCACCGCCGGTGAACACTGACGGGTTCGATCTCACTGCGACGGAGGTCGATTCGCAACGATTCGGTGCGAGCCACGCCCGAGACTTCGAGACGTTGAACCGTCGGTATGGGCCTTGGGGGCTTGCATTCTTGGAAGCTGTCGTCCGGCTGGCGGACTGGCGGGCGTCCGAGCATCCGACGAATGTTTCTGCTCCCGAAACAATGCCGAATTTTGCTGCGTCAGAATCGAATTCGAAGTTCGAAGGACATCCGACGGAAATAATGCTGACCGGCTTGACCAGTACGCCGACCGCCGGATGGTTCGCCGTCTCTGGGCTCCTCGGCGCGGCGGAGAAACTGGGTATGACGGCCAAAGTTCGATGGCAGCCCCCGTCGGAAAGCGATCCACGCCCCATGGTCCCGGTGCTGAGGATCGGTGGAGACCTCAGCGCGCTCGTCGAGGAGGTGTGGACCGGCACCGACTTCACGCAGTCGGACAAGCTCGCCTCCGGTCTCCTCGGGCACCCATTGGTACCGAAATACCAGAAGACCGCGGCGACCGACGCGATCCGAAGTCTGCTGCTCAAGAGCGACGAGAACACGACGGCACTTGTCGCAGGGGTGATCAACGACGCGGTCCCGGCGAATCCGAAGATGGAGCTGGCGATGACTGCGATCAGCAATAACTCATCGTTCGGCAAGGTCGCTGTGGAAGCGCTGCAGGCGCCGGCAGAAGAGGCCGTGAAAGCTCTTCTCGACCCCGATGTCGGTTACACATACACGAACTGCGACGGCGGGTTCGACCGCTCCACAGTTTCCAATCCCCTTGTCAACGGTATCGGCGAACACGGCCGCCGGAGCACTCGAGGAGTGCTGGCACCGCTTGTCATGGAGGGATTCGCTGTGCTCGGCGCACCTCCGCGCGGGGGCCACGGTGTCCATGACCGCCAGTTGACGCTTCCACTTCCGACGCGGTTCACCGACCTACCCGAACTCCGCGCACTCCTCCTGGTGAGCGCTGGGATTCGGATTCCCCGCAGCTGGAGTTGGAAGTCGATCAGCTGCGATTGGCGGCTCGTCGCGACCAAAACCATGCTGAACAAGTACGACGCACATTGGGACGCGACGTTCGCGCAGCGTTCATCGTAGAAAGTGAACGTAGATCGGGTTGCGCCGACGGAAACGTGCAGGTCAAGAAGTGTCCCCTCCGCGCACGCGGGGGTTGGCCCCCTGAAACGGTGGGGTTCGGGAGACTTCGACGGTCCCCTCCGCGCACGCGGGGGTTGGCCCTCGACGTGACGACTGCCCCCAGTGATGTCGTGGTCCCCTCCGCGCACGCGGGGGTTGGCCTATGACGCGATAGAGAATGTCTATCGCACAGAAGTCCCCTCCGCGCACGCGGGGGTTGGCCGAGTTCGGAGAGGTGTCGGCGGACAGCTTCGTCGTCCCCTCCGCGCACGCGGGGGTTGGCCCGTGATCGACCCGGGTTGACCGTCGACGGCGACGTCCCCTCCGCGCACGCGGGGGTTGGCCCGGAGCCTCGTCCGGGCCGGTCAAAGTGAGCACGTCCCCTCCGCGCACGCGGGGGTTGGCCCGATCAAAGATCAACTCTTCAATCTCAGTTTGGGTCCCCTCCGCGCACGCGGGGGTTGGCCCCGACGCCCATATAACCCGACTGCCACATCCCAGTCCCCTCCGCGCACGCGGGGGTTGGCCCAACGACTGCGTCGCCGAGACGAGACAGATGGAGTCCCCTCCGCGCACGCGGGGGTTGGCCGTCGACGTTGCCGTTGCAGGGCGCGTCGGCGTGGTCCCCTCCGCGCACGCGGGGGTTGGCCGGACGACCAGCGGCCGGCGCTCGGCGGGCGGCGGTCCCCTCCGCGCACGCAGGGGTTGGCCGTCTTCCTTCTCCCGGCGATTCTCGATGTCGCCGTCCCCTCCGCGCACGCGGGGGTTGGCCCGGCGGCACCATTTTCGACGGCATGACGCGCACGTCCCCTCCGCGCACGCGGGGGTTGGCCCAGACTCGCTCCGGCGACCTTGTCTGCAGCGACGTCCCCTCCGCGCACGCGGGGGTTGGCCCGATCCAGCAGTAGAAGCGGCACGGCGGGCATGGTCCCCTCCGCGCACGCGGGGGTTGGCCCCATCGTCAGCACGCGCCCAGATGAAATCCCCCGTCCCCTCCGCCACGCGGGGGTTGACCTCAGCAGGACAGACTGCGTCGTCTCGCGGTGCTGTCCCCTCCGCGGACGCGGGGGTTGACCCATCAAGGACGGCAAGGACGTCGGCGACGGCTAGTCCCCTCCGCGCACGCGAGGGTTGGCCCATCATGCTCGGTATCGGATCGGAGTCCGTCGCGTCCCCTCCGCGCACGCGGGGGTTGGCCGTTCACGGCGGTCTCGACACCGGTCGAGAATCCGTTCCCTCCGCGCACGCGGGGGTTGGCCCATCGTGGTCGCGGAGAAGGGCTTAGACAACCGTGCCTGGTCCGCTCCACTCATCCGGTGTCGGTCTTCAGCCACGCCTCTACCCCCTGACACACGCCTCCCGCGATCGGTCGTTCAATCGCCCGACACGAGCCGACGGATGGTCGCCCTCGCTAACGTCCCCCGAACATCCGACGACATACCCACCAGGAAGAAGCTCGACGAGACTCGATCCGCGAGGAGCAGGCCATGCCGATCCGATCAACAGCTCGACACCCGATCCGACTTCGCGCTGCCGGAGCAGCAGCCGCCTGTGCACTGGCGGCGGTCACCGCCGGAGCGGTAGGCGGCGGCCAGGCGCATGCGGCCGATGCGAAGGAGTACCCGCTCCGCGACTGCATCAACATCAGCCCGAACATCGTCGATCTGCCGTATCTGCCGCACCGGGCGATCGTGTCCGAGTACGCGGGCACGACGTACATCCAGATCGACTACGGAAGTCTGTGGGTCGGTGTCGGATACGACTCGACGGCCCGCCTGGACTGGCGGAACCTGAACACGGGCAGATCGGGCACGATGGTCGACCACAGCAGGGTCCGACCACCGAACACCGGCGTGCACAACTACAGTCTCCCGCGCACGACGTTCGGCCCGGGAAAGGTGAAGCTCACGCTGACCACGACGAACTCGAACGCGCTGTGGTCGATTCCGGCGCGCAGCTGCAGCGGAACCGTCGTCGCTCCGTAGCCGCCGGTCACACCAGCGCGGCCAGTTCCCGGATCGTTCCGACGTCGCGGGCGGTGACCATCAATGTCGTGACGCCCGCGGCCTCCCACTGACCGATCTGCGCGCGCACCTCGTCACGTGTGCCGACGAGCATGGTCTCGCGGACCATCTCATCGGGTACGGCGGCGACCGCCTCCGCTTTCCGGTCGGACAGGAACAGGCGGCTCACCTCGTCGACGACGTCGCCGTATCCCATGCGCCGATACAGATCGGCGTGGAAGTTCTTCTCCTTGGCGCCCATCCCGCCGACATAGAGCGCCGTGGACGGGCGGTACCGCTCGAGAGCAGCGCCGACGTCGTCGGTGACGACGCACTGCGCATTGGCCGCGATCTCGAAGTCGGCGCGAGTGCGACGAGCATGCGGACGCGCGAATCCCTCGTCGAGCCAATTGTCGAACATGCCGGCCAATCGCGGGGTGTAGAAGACCGCGAGCCAGCCGTCGGCGATCTCGGCGGTCTGCGCGACGTTGCGCGGCCCTTCGGCACCGAGCCAGATCGGGATGTCGGCACGCAGCGGATGAGTGATCGGCTTCAGCGCCTTCCCGAGCCCGGTCACTCCGTCGCCGTCCGCCAATGGCAGCCGGTAGTGCGGGCCGTCGTTGGTCACGGGTGCTTCACGAGCGAGAACATTCCTCACCACCTGCACGTACTCCCGGGTCCGCGCCAACGGCTTACCGAACGGCTGCCCGTACCAGCCCTCCACCACCTGCGGCCCCGAGACGCCGAGGCCGATCACGTGGCGACCGCCGGACAGGTGATCGAGCGTGAGCGCGGCCATCGCCAGTGAGGTCGGCGGTCGCGCCGACAGCTGGGCGACGGCGGTGCCCAGTCGAACCCGCGAGGTCTGCGATCCCCACCAGGCGAGCGGCGTGTAACAGTCCGAGCCCCACGACTCGGCCGTGAACACCGAGTCGAAGCCCGCGTCTTCCGCCGCGACAACGAGTTCCGCCGCGTTCGGGATGGGACCCGCTCCCCAATAACCGAGCTGCAAACCGAGTTTCACTCGCACGCCTTTCGTCGGAACCCTTGCCGACAATACTAGAACGTGTTCTATTTGAAGGGTGACCATTAGTGCTGAACGCTCGAGTCCCGAAGTGTCCGTGCCCGCACCGGAGTCGACCATCCTGTCCGCGGAACTGACCAATTCCTTCGACTACACGCGATCCCTCGGACCGGTGCTGTCACAGTTCGCCCTCGCGCTGCGCGACGGTCGGATCGTCGGCAGTCGCGGAGCCGACGGCCGCGTCACGGTGCCCCCCGCCGAATTCGATCCGGCGACCGGGTCCGCGACCGCCGACATCGTCGAAGTCGCGTCCGTCGGCACCGTGCAGTCGTGGACGTGGCAGCCGTCGCCGACGGAGGGTCAGCCTCTCGACCGACCGTTCGCCTGGGCGTTGATCGACCTCGACGGCGCCGACACGTCGCTGCTGCACGCCGTGGCGGCGGACTCTCCCGACCAGGTGAGCACCGGGGCGCGGGTCCACGCCGTCTGGCGGGGCGCCCGGACCGGACGCATCGACGACATCGCCCACTTCGCACTCGGCGACTCCGCCGAGGCGGCCGCCCCCTCCGACGGCGAACCCATCGCCGACGAGGCGGGCGACGTCGTGATCACCACGCCGATCGCCATGTCGATCGAGCACTCCGCCACCGAGCAGGAGTCGTGGTACCTCGAAGGACTCAAGGCCGGACAGTTCATCGGCGGACGAGTCTCGACCGGTGAGGTGTACTTCCCACCGCGCCAGGTGAGTCCGGCCGACGGGTCCCCGACCGTCGAGCGCGTGACGCTCCCCGACTCCGGCACCATCACGACGTTCTGCATCGTCAACGTGCCGTTCCTCGGGCAACAGATCAAACCGCCGTACGTCGCCGCCTATGTGCTGCTCGACGGCGCCGACATCCCGTTCCTGCACCTGATCCTGGACGTTCCCGCCGACGAGGTCCGCATGGGCATGCGCGTCAAAGCGGTCTGGCGACCGCAGGCCGAGTGGGATCACACGCTGCGGAACGTGAGCCACTTCGCCCCGACCGGCGAGCCGGATGCCGACTTCGAGACCTACCGAAACCACCTCTAGATTCCGCGAAAGGAGACTGACATGACGGACTTCCCGCGGATCGCGGTGGTCGGATTCGCCCACAGCCCGAACGTTCCCTCCACCCACGGCACCACCAACGGTGTCGAGATGCTCATCCCCTGCTTCAACAGGTTGTACGACGACCTGCGGATCAGCCGCACCGACATCGACTTCTGGTGCAGCGGATCGTCGGATTACCTCGCCGGACGCGCGTTCTCGTTCATCTCGGCGATCGACGCGGTCGGCGCCGTTCCCCCGATCAACGAGTCGCACGTCGAGATGGACGCCGCCTGGGCGCTCTACGAGGCGTGGGTGAAGATCGCGACCGGCGAGGTCGATCTGGCCTTGGCCTACGGTTTCGGCAAGTCGTCGGCCGGCGACATGGACCGCACGCTCGCATTGCAGACCGACCCCTACACGGTTGCGCCGCTGTGGCCGGACGCGCCGTCGCTCGCCGGACTGCAGGCTCGGGCGGGCATCGACTCCGGTGCGTGGACCGAGACCGACATGGCGCAGGTCGCCGCCCGCACCGACGGCCCCACCGTCGACGATCTGCTCTCGACCGACTATGTCCGGGAGCCCCTGCGCGCACACGACATCGCTCCGTACGCCGACGCCGCCGCGGCCGTCGTGCTGGCCGGTGAGGAACGCGCTCGCGAACTCGTCGAGAATCCGGCGTGGGTCACCGGCTGGGATCACCGGATCGACACGCCCAACTTCGGAGCCCGCGATCTGACCAGGTCGCCGTCGACGAAGCTGGCGGGCGACACCGCGTTCGGCGATCGCAGTCGCGACGTCGACGTCGCCGAGATCCACGCGCCGTACACGCATCAGGAGCTGATCGTGCGTCGTGAGCTGGGTCTCGGGTCGAACACCCGGATCAACCCGTCCGGCGGGGTGATGGGCGGAAACGCCCTGTTCTCCGCGGGTCTGCAGCGCATCGGGTACGCCGCACACGCGATCCTCGGGGGCGATGCGCGCACCGCGGTGGCGCACGCGACGAGCGGTCCACTGCTGCAACAGAACATGGTGCTCACGTTGGAAGGCGAGAACTGATGGCCCGCAACCGCGCCGCCGTGCTGGGCACGGGGCAGACCAAGTACGTCGCCAAACGCCATGACGTCACAATGGCCGGACTGTGCCGGGAGGCCATCGATCGAGCCCTCGACGACGCGCAGGTGAGTCTGGACGACATCGACGCGATCGTCATCGGCAAGGCGCCCGACCTGTTCGAGGGATCGATGATGCCCGAACTCGCGATGGCCGAGGCCATCGGCGCCGTCGGCAAGCGCCTGATCCGCGTGCACACCGCCGGATCGGTCGGCGCGTCGACCGCGGTCGTCGGATCGTCACTGGTCAGCAGTGGCGTGCACCGCCGTGTGCTGGCGCTGTCGTGGGAGAAGCAGTCGGAATCGAACGCCATGTGGGCGCTGTCGATTCCTGTTCCGTTCACCATGCCGGTGGGTGCGGGCGCCGGCGGATTCTTCGCCCCCCACGTGCGCGCCTACATCAACAATGCGAAGGCGCCATCGCACATCGGCGCGATCGTCGCGGCCAAGGACCGCCAGAACGGGTCGCTCAATCCGCTCGCCCACCTGCAGCAGGGTGACATCACCGTCGAGAAGGTCCTGGCCTCGCAGATGCTGTGGGATCCGATCCGCTTCGACGAGACCTGCCCGTCCTCCGACGGCGCCTGCGCCGTGGTGATCGGCGACGAGGCGGCCGCCGACGACGCGATCGCCGAAGGCAGACCCGTCGCGTGGATCCATGCGACGGCGATGCGCACCGAGCCGCTGTCGTACTCGCATCGCAACGTGGTGAGCCCGCGGGCCGGCCGCGACGCATCGGCCGCGCTGTGGAAGGCCGCCGGCATCACGAATCCGCTCGACGAGATCGACACCGCGGAGATCTACGTGCCGTTCTCCTGGTTCGAGCCGATGTGGCTGGAGAACCTCGGCTTCATGCCCGAATACGAGGGGTGGAAGCTCACCGAGGCAGGCGAGACCGCGATCGGCGGCAGACTGCCGGTCAACGCGTCGGGCGGCGTGCTCTCATCGAACCCGATCGGCGCGTCCGGCATGATCCGCTGCGCCGAGGCGGCCATCCAGGTGATGGGCAAGGGCGGTGCCCACCAGGTGCCCGACGCGCGCAAGGCTCTCGGCCACGCCTACGGTGGCGGCTCGCAGTACTTCTCGATGTGGGTCGTGGGCGCGGACAAACCGTAGCGAGCGCCGCACGGATCGGCGCGGCTATCGCCCGCCGATTCCGCGGCTCATCGCATCCTCCACCACCGTGATCAGCGTCCGCACCGCGGCCGCCACCCCGACTCCGGCCTCGGTCAGTTCGTACGTCGGATGCGAATGGGACGACATCGTCCGCACCGCGATCCCGTCGTCGCACAATGTCTTGAGCGTCTGGGTCAGCATCCGATCGCTGATGCCCTGCACCTGATCGCGGATCTCGCCGAATCGGTGCGGCCCTTCGTTCAGGCTGCCCAGGACCAGCGCGCCCCATTTTCCGGTCACATGCTCGAAGACGGCCCGCGACGGGCACATCTTCGCGAACACGTCATACGGTGGCATTTCATCATCGGGCACAGGGTCAATGTACGCCCTCACTTGAACTTACTAAAGGTAAGTGGTTTCATCGTGTGGTCCGTTCGCAGGAAGCACTTGGAGAGAGTGCTCCGACCTTTCCAGGGAGCTACACATGAATCCGCTCAAGCACGCGCAGGGCCTGTCGACCACCGTCGCCCGGGTCATTCTCGGCATCATCTTCCTGGCCCACGGCTGCCAGAAGTTCTTCGTCAACGGGATGGACGCCACCGCTTCGGGATTCGACGCGATGGGAGCCCCGCTGCCGACGTTGTCGGCATGGGTGGCCGCGATTCTCGAGTTCGGCGGCGGCATCTTGCTGATCGTCGGCATCGCCGTCCCGCTGGTGTCCCTGCTGCTGATCCTCGACATGATCGGCGCGATCTTCATCACGCACATCGACAACGGTTTCTGGTCCTCCGACGGCGGCTACGAGCTCCCGCTCGCCTTGATCGCCGGCCTCATCGCCGTCGCCATCGCCGACCAGGGCCTCGCCTCCGTCGACTCCCACGTGTTGAAGCGTTTGAAGAAGTAGGGATCTCGACTCCGCTCGGCCGGCGAGCCGGGCGGGAACGAACAGCAGAGCGAGCCCGACGACCGAATGACGGTCGTCGGGCTCGTCGCGTAGAGCTCGGCTAAGCGGGCCGCAGGGTGGCCATCGTCTCCGCCACCTCCCAGAACGCCCGCAACGCCACCAGGTCGCCGTTGTCGTCCGCCTTGTAGGTGAAGACTCCGTGCGATTCGGAGACGTGGCCGCCGATCCGGGTCACGATCTTCCCGATGTAGGCGACCTCGTTGCCGCAGATGATCTCCTTGTCGAAGACGAAGTCGATCTTCTCCGTGGTGCCGATGGTGATGTCCCAGAAGTTGGCGAGCCCTTCGGCCCCGGTGTGTCCGACGCCTCTCTCGTCGAACATGGAGGGCCCGACCGGGTCCTCCACGACGGCGTCGGCGGCGAAGTTGGCGAGCCAGGCGTCCTTGTCGCGCGCTTGCACGGCTTCCCGTGAACGCCGTCCGGCGAGTACTGCCGGATGGTTCTCGCGGTCGATGTTCAGGTAGGACGGGAGTTCGTCTGCCATGGTCACTCGGTTCCGTAGTCGACCTGGAGTTCCTTGATGCCGTTGATCCAGCCGTGGCGGAGCCGGTTGGGCTCGCCGAGCTTGGTGATGTCGGGTACGAGGTCGGCGATGGCGTTGAACATCAGGTTGATCTCCATGCGAGCCAGGTTGGCGCCGATGCAGAAGTGAGTGCCGTTGCCGCCGAATCCGACATGCGGGTTGGGGTCGCGCATGATGTTGAACGTGTACGGATCGTCGAAGACGTCCTCGTCGTAGTTGGCCGATCCGTAGAAGAGCCCGACGCGCTGCCCCTGCTTGATCTCGGTGCCACCGACGGTCGTGTCGCGCTTGGCGGTGCGTTGGAAGCAGTTGACGGGGGTCGCCCAGCGGACGATCTCGTCGACGGCGGTCGCCGGCCGCTCCTTCTTGAACAGTTCCCACTGGTCGGGGTTGTCCAAGAACGCGTTCATACCGTGCGAGATCGCGTTTCGAGTGGTCTCATTGCCCGCGACGGTGAGCAGGATGAAGAAGAACCCGAACTCGGCGTCGTCGAGAGCATGACCGTCGATGTCGGCCTCGATGAGCGTGGTGACGATGTCGTCGGCCGGGCACTTGCGACGCTCCTCGGCCATGTTGTAGCCGTAGCCGAGGATCTCCATGTTGGCGGTCATCGGATCGGGCTCGAAGTCGGGATCGTCGGCGTTCATCATCGCGTTGGACCACTGGAACAGCTTGGCGCGATCGACTTCGGGCACACCGAGCAGATCCGCGATGGCCAGGAGCGGCAGGTCGACGGCGACCTGTTCGACGAAGTCGCCCTTGCCCTCCTCCGCGGCCTTGGCGACGATCCGGCGGGCTGCCTCGTCGAGCTTGTCCTCCAGAGCGTGAACGGCTTTGGGAGTGAAGGCCCGCGAGATGATCTTGCGGAGTCGGGTGTGCTCGGGCGGATCGTGGTTGATCAGCAGCGCCTTGGTGACTTCGAGCTGATCGGCGGGCATGTCGTCCTCGAACCGCATGATGACGCCGTTCGCGTTCGTGGACCAGTCGTCGGCGTTCTTGGAGATCTCCCGGATGTCGTCGAGCTTGGACACCACCCAGTAGCCACCGTCATGGAAGCCTCCGCCCTTCCCGGGGAGTTGCGCGTTCCACCAGACGGGGGCGGTCTTGCGGAGTTCGGCGAACTCCTTGACAGGGATCCCCTGCTGCAGCAGGTCCGGGTTCGTGAAATCCCAGCCCTCCTGATGCATGAACGGGCACCCACCTGCGGACTCCTGTGACGGGCCCGCAGCTTCGATGCTCTGCGCCTGGGTCACGTCATCACCTCATTTCAAAGGGTCGCGGGCTTCGCGCTCAAACGAGAACCCGTTACAATTTGCTGTAGCTCACACTCTGCCACACTGGATAGACGCGAACAAGAACTTGTTCTAGTTTTAGTGGAATCGATCTTCTGGAAGGACGTGTGACATGGGTGTACCGGTAATCGTCGATGCGGCGCGAACACCGATCGGAAAGCGAAACGGGTGGCTGTCGGGTCTGCACGCGGCCGAGTTGCTCGGCGCCGCGCAGACCGGATTGATCGCACGTGCAGGCATCGATCCGGCGTTGGTGGAGCAGGTCGTCGGCGGCGCGGTGATGCAGGTCGGCGAGCAGGGCAACAACGTCACACGGACGGCGTGGCTGCACGCCGGACTGCCGTGGCAGACCGGTGCCACCACCATCGACTGCCAGTGCGGATCGGCTCAGCAGGCCAATCATCTCGTCGCGGGCCTCATCGCGTCCGGTGCGATCGACATCGGCATCGCGTGCGGCATCGAATCGATGTCGCATGTGCCGCTCGGTGCGAACGTCGGCACGGACGCGGGACCTCGTCGCCCGGAGTCGTGGAGCATCGACATGCCGAATCAGTTCGAGGCCGCCGAACGCATCGCACAACGACGCGGCATCACCCGCGACGACGTCGACGAACTCGGCGTTCGATCGCAGGCGAACGCCAAGCGGGCCTGGGACGAGGGCCGATTCGATCGCGAGGTGCTCGCCGTCAAGGCGCCCGAGCGCACCCGCGACGGCGAACTCACCGGGCAGATCCTCGAGGTCGTCAAGGACCAGGGACTGCGCGAGACCACTCGCGAGTCGCTCGCCTCGCTGAAGCCGGTCATGGAGGGCGGCATCCACACCGCGGGGACGTCGTCCCAGATCTCCGACGGTGCGGCAGCCGTTCTGATCATGGACGAGGACAGGGCTCGTGAACTCGGTCTGACTCCCCGCGCGCGTATCAAGAGCCAGGCTCTGGTCGGCGCCGAACCGTACTATCACCTCGACGGCCCGGTGCAGTCGACGCAGCGTGTGCTCGATCGGACCGGTATGAGCCTGAACGACATCGACGTCGTCGAGATCAACGAGGCGTTCGCATCGGTCGTGCTCAGCTGGGCGCAGGTACACGGCGCCGATATGGACAAGGTCAACGTCAACGGCGGCGCCATCGCGCTCGGCCACCCCGTCGGCAGTACCGGCTCACGTCTGATCACCACTGCCCTGCACGAACTGGAACGCACCGACGGTCAACACGCACTGGTCACCATGTGCGCGGGCGGGGCGCTCTCGACGGCGACGATCCTCGAACGAATCTGACCCCGATGGACGCGAACAACCGTCCGACGCAGTTGGATTCACCGATCGTCGCGCGAGCCGTCAAGTACGGGTCCCGTCTGAACACGAGTCTGTACCGGCTCACCGGAGGTCGTCTCGGAAAACGGTGGCGGGTCGGTGCGGCCCTGCGCAAGCCCGTTCCTGTCTGTCTGCTGACGACGACCGGCCGCAAGTCCGGCCGGACGCGGACCGTTCCACTGCTGTATCTGAGCCGTGGCGAGCAGATCGTGCTCGTGGCGTCCCAGGGCGGACTGCCCGCCAATCCCGCGTGGTATCACAATCTGAAAGCCGATCCGGCGGTGACGATCCAGTTCGGAGCGGACACCGGCGAGTACACGGCGCGGATCGCCGATCCGACCGAGCGCGCCGAACTCTGGCCGACGCTGGTGGAGCTGTACGCCGACTTCGACACGTACGCGGCGTGGACGGAGCGGACGATTCCGGTGGTGGTCTGCGAACCCCGATGACCGCGAGAGGTGTCGGACGGCGAGTGCCGTCCGACACCTTCGTGCGATCGCCGTCGCCGCGCCGGCCACAACGTGGGCGCGGCGACGTCGATCATCCCACTGAGCGCTCGAGACCCTCCCAGAACTGAGCGCGCAGAGCCTTCTTGTCGGGCTTACCGAGCGCTGTCAACGGCAGCGCGTCGGTGAACACCACCCGCTTGGGCGACTGTACGCCACCCTTGCGGCCTTTGACCGCCGCTTGGATCTCCTCGGTGATTCTGATTCTGTCATCGCCGGTCTCGTCGGCGCCCGGACGCAGTACGACGACAGCGGTGACCGCCTCTCCCCACTTCTCGTCGGGCACCCCGATCACCCCGACCTGGGCGACCGCCGGGTGCTCGGCGACGACGTCCTCGACCTCACGCGGGAAGACGTTGAAACCTCCGGTCACGATCATGTCCTTGGTGCGGTCGACGATGAACCAGAAGCCGTCCTCGTCCTCGCGGGCGACGTCGCCGGTGTGCAGCCAGCCGTCGGCGAAGGTCTCGGCCGTCTGCTCCGGCAGGCCGAGGTAGCCGCCGGCGAGCAACGGTCCGGACACGCAGATCTCGCCGGGCTCACCCGGTGCGACGGGCTCGCCGTCCGGGCCCGCGAGCTTGGTCCGAAGGAATGCCGACGGGCGTCCGCAGCTGCCGAGTCGCGCCCGATCGTGCTCGTCCTTGCGCAGGTAGCTGATGACCATCGGCGATTCGGACTGGCCGTAGTACTGGGCGAAGATCGGCCCGAACCGCTCGATCGCCTCGGCCAGCCGTACCGGGTTGATCGCCGAGGCGCCGTAGTAGACCGTTTCGAGGGACGAGAGGTCGCGGGTGCGCGAGTCCGGATGGTCCATGAGCGCATAGATCATCGACGGGACGAGCATCGTCGCCGTGATGCGCTCGCGCTCGATCGTCTCGAGGACCTCCGCCGGATCGAACTTGCCGAGCACCAGCATGGTGCCGCCCTTGATCAGCGTCGGCACGAAGAACGCCGCACCCGCGTGGGAGAGCGGTGTGCACATGAGGAAGCGCGGCCGCTCCGGCCACTCCCACTCGGCGAGCTGGATCTGGGTCATCGTCGACATCGCGCGGGCCGTGCCGATGACACCCTTCGGCTTGCCGGTGGTACCACCGGTGTAGGTGATCGAGACGACGTGTTCGGGGTCGAGGACCTTCGCGGTCAGCGGGCCGGCGGCGAAGCCGTCGGCGGCCGCGATCAGGTCGACGCCGACGTCGGCGAGTTCCGGCGGCACCGGACCGAGCGTCAGGATCTGGGTGAGGCAGTCGACCTTCTCCAGCAGCGCGACGGCACGGTCGACGAACATCGGCACCGGGTCGATGATCAGGGTGCTGACTCCGGCGTCCGACAGGACGTACGCGTGGTCGTCGGCCGAACCCAGTGGGTGCAGGGCGGTTCGTCGCCACCCTTGCGTCTGACCGGCGCCGACGACGAAAAGCACCTCCGGACGGTTCAATGCGAGGAGCCCGACCGCCGTACCGGTCCCCGCCCCGAGCCCCTCGCATGCCTGTACGTAGCGGCTGATGGCGTCGGCCATCTCCCGCCCGGTCAGTTCGGTGTCGCCGAGTTGCAGAACCGGACTGTTCGCGTGGCGTTTGAGCGCTGCGACCATCAGATCGCCCAGATGCACCGGAGTGTGCAGCAGTCGGTCGTCGGGGATGGTCGCCTGTTCTCCAGTCATGTGAACCACACTAGAACGTGTTCTAGATTTCTGTAAATGACTCGCCGAAACACGTTGCAGCAGGGGGCAAGACGACCCGCAGAACTTACCTCTGGGTAGACCTGCCGGTAACAGAGAAATCGTGCAACGATCGGTCTATGACAGATTTGGACCAGACCACCACCCGTCGTGACATCACCGAAGCACTGCTCACCGCCCTCGAGCGTCGACACGAGGTTCTGGACACGATCGTCGAAGCCGACGACCGCGACTCCGCAGCTACCGCGATCGCCGACCTCCTCGGCAAATCGAAGGTCGGCGCCGAAGCCGTTCTGAACATGTCGTTCCACCAGCTCACCAAGGCCGCACGCCGCAAGAACCAGAGCGAGCTCGACGACCTGAACCACGCGATCACCTTCACCTCCGCCGAACGGCCCGCGAGCAGCGGCGACACGATCGATCTGCGGCCGTTTTCGGCGAACGACGACGCTGATCTCTTCGCCGAACGCACCGCGGAACAGGGCGTCGCGGGCGACGGGTCCGGCGCGCCGGCAGGCGAGATCGGCGAGGAGATCGCCAGCGGAGTCGGTCGCGTCGACAACGAGGACGCGGTCTGGCTCGTCGCCGTCGAAGACCAGGAGAAGGTCGGGATCGTGTTCGGCGAACTCTCCGACGGGGAGGTGGACGTTCGCATCTGGATCCGTCCCGAGCGTCGCAAGCAGGGCTACGGCGTGGCCGCACTGCGCCGTTCACGCGCCGAGATGGCCGCGTACTTCCCCGGCGTTCCGATGGTGGTGCGCGCGCCGGGCCGAAGCGCCTGAGAACCGACGACGACGGCAGGACCGCCTCGCGGTCCTGCCGTCGTCGTCGGTGAATGTCAGCGTGCGCCGTACGCTCGAACCTGCTCCGGCGAACGCGCGATCAGCCCGCGGACGACGTCGCCGAGTTCGCTCGGCACCCAGCGCGCGCCCTTGTCCTGAGACGCCGCACGCTGCCACCCGTCGAGCACGGTCACCGTGCCGCCTTCCACTTCGAACAGCCGACCGGTCACGTCGTCGGCGTCGGCGGACGCCAGCCAGACGACGAGCGGCGAGATGTTCGCCGGATCCATCGCGTCGAACGATCCATCGGTCGGCGCCGCCATCTGCGCCGCCATCGCCTCGCCCGCACCCATCGTCATCTGCGTGCGGGCCGACGGTGCGATGCCGTTGACGGCGATTCCGTAACCGCCGAGCTCGGCTGCGGCCTGAATCGTCAGCTCCGCGATCGCGGCCTTCGCCGCCGCATAGTTGCCCTGTCCGACCGAGCCGAAGATGCCCGCCCCCGACGACGTGTTGACGATGCGCGCCGCGCGGGTGCGACCGGCCTTCGCCTCGCCCCGCCAGTAAGCGGCCGCATGCCGAAGCATCACGAAATGCCCTTTGAGGTGCACGCGGACCACCGCGTCCCACTCGTCCTCGCTGAGCGAGACCAGCATCCGATCGCGAAGGAATCCGGCATTGTTGACCAGCGCGTCGAGGTGTCCGAACTCGCTGACCGCGGTCGCCACGATCGCGGCTCCGGTGTCCCAGTCCGCGACGTCGCCCGCCGCGACCACCGCCTCTCCGCCCGCCGCTTCGATCTCGGCGACGACCGCCGCGGCCGAGTCGGCGGCGTAGTCGTTCACCACGACCTTCGCGCCGTCGGCGGCGAACGCCAGAGCGTGCTGCCTGCCGATGCCCTGTCCAGCCCCCGTCACTATCACGACGCGCGCGCCTCCTTCCCCCGACCGTGCGTCCTCTCCCGCCGATCGAGCGGAGTCGAGATCACTGTTCCCTGTCATGTTCACTTCTTTCTCTCAGGTCGTTCGGCGCTGCGGGCACACCGCTGCTCACACCGCGTTGCCGGAGTTCGCGGCATCGAGAAATGCCGGCTTCTCGCCACCACCGTGGACGGTCAGCGTGGAGCCGGTGATGTAGGAGGCGAGCGGGGACAGCAGAAACGCGACGGCCTGCCCCACGTCGGACGGCAGGGCGAGCCTGCCCATGGGAATCGTCCGACCGACCGCGGCGATCCCGTCCTCGTCGCCGTAGTGCAGCTGCGACAGCTCGGTCTGAACGGGCCCGCAGACGACGGAGTTGAGACGCACCGCGGGCGCCCATTCCACCGCGAGCGAGGTGGTCGCGTTGTCGAGTCCGGCCTTGGCCGCGCCGTAGGCGGAGGTGCCCGGGGACGGACGGTGTCCGCTGACACTCGAGACGTTGACGATGGCTCCCCCACCGTCCTGTTCACGCATCGCGGCGAAGGCAGCACGCGAGACGATCAGCGGCGAGAGCAGGTTCAACTCGAGGATCTTCTGCGTGAACCGATCCGACGCGTCGGCGGCCAGCGCGAACGGCGACCCGCCCGCGTTGTTGACGACGCCGTCGAGCCGCCCGTGACGTTCGACAATGCCGCCGATCATCGACTCCACCGCGGCGGAGTCGCGGACATCGCACGAGACGAAGTCACGACCGGCGACCGACGACTCCGGCTCTCGCCGAGCACAGACCACGACGTGCGCGCCGTGCGCCTGCAGGACGTCGGAGACACCCGCACCGACGCCTCGGGCTCCGCCCGTCACCAGGACCGTCCGACCTGCGAGTCCTAGATCGGCACGCGTGTGCGCTGTTTCACTCATGGGTGCTACCCTACCGGACAAGCAAGCATTTGCTTGGGTCACTGCGAGATGAAGGAGCAGATGTGCCGATAACCACCTCCCGTGTCGAATCGGGAATCGTCACCGTCACGGTCGACTTTCCACCGGTCAACGCCCTGCCGAGCGCCGCCTGGTTCCAGTTGGCGGATGAGATCCTGACGGCCGGCGCCGATCCGGAGACCTCGGTCGTCATCCTTCGTGCCGAGGGACGGGGCTTCAACGCGGGTGTCGACATCAAGGAGATGCAGTCGACGTCCGGGTTCGACGCGCTCATCGGCGCCAACAAGGGATGCGCGGCGGCGTTCTCCGCGGTGTACGACTGCGCCGTCCCGG
The DNA here is from genome assembly GCF_014197435.1 of Gordonia humi. Lineage (NCBI taxonomy): Bacteria > Bacillati > Actinomycetota > Actinomycetes > Mycobacteriales > Gordoniaceae > Gordonia > Gordonia humi. The sequence goes on along the minus strand of NZ_JACIFP010000001.1, from coordinate 1,137,317 downwards.
TGATCGTCGCCGTGAACGGATTCTGTGTCGGCGGCGGCATCGGTCTGGTGGGCAACGCCGACGTGATCGTGGCCTCCGACGACGCGGTGTTCGGCCTGCCCGAGGTGGATCGTGGAGCGCTCGGCGCTGCGACGCATCTGGCCCGGCTCGTTCCTCAGCACATGATGCGCACCCTCTACTACACCGCGCAGAATGTGACCGCCGAGCAGTTGGTGCGCTTCGGATCGGTGTATCGCGCCGTGCCCCGCGACGAACTGCTCGATGCCGCACTCGAGGTGGCCCGCATGATCGACACCAAGGACACGAGGGTGATCCGTGCGGCGAAAGCCGCAATCAACGGCATCGATCCCGTCGACGTCAAGCGCAGCTATCTGTTGGAGCAGCGGTACACGTACGAGCTGAATCTGGCCGGGGTGGCCGACGAGCACCGCGATGCCTTCGTCGCCGGAGCCGCGAGCGAACGGGACGGATCAACCGCCGCCGAGACCGGCGAATCGAAAGGAGAGTAGGAGATGGCGTTCCGAGACAAGACAAGCACCCTTGCCGAGGCCGTCGGCGAGTTGCGGGACGGGATGACGATCGGGATCGGCGGGTGGGGTTCGCGTCGCAAACCGATGGCGCTGGTCCGTGCGCTCGCGCGCAGCGATGTGAAGGATCTGACGATCGTCACCTACGGGGGTCCGGACCTGGGTCTGCTGTGTGCCGCGGGCAAGGTGAAGCGGGCCTACTACGGTTTCGTCTCCCTCGACTCCGCGCCGTTCTACGATCCGTGGTTCGCGAAGGCACGGACGTCCGGTGCGATCGAATCCCGCGAGATGGACGAGGGCATGCTCAAGGCCGGTCTGCAGGCCGCGTCCACCCGCCTGCCGTTCCTGCCTGTCCGCGCCGGCCTCGGTTCCGCTGTCTTCGACTTCTGGGAAGGCGAGCTCACGACCGTCGAGTCTCCGTATCCGGACACCGACGGCCGGACCCAGACGCTGGTCGCGATGCCCGCCCTCACCCTCGACGCGGCGTTCGTCCACCTCGATGCCGCCGACGTCCACGGCAACGCCGGCTACAGCGGCGTCGACCCGTACTTCGACGACCTGTACATGGGATCGGCCGCGAACCGGTACCTCGAGGCAGATCGCATTCTGCCGACCGACGAACTGTTCGCCGAGTTCGGACCGCAGCGGCTCGTGCTGAATCGGATGAACGTCGACCGCGTCGTGCACGCCCCGAACGGCGCGCACTTCACGTTCGCCGGAGGCTACGGCCGCGATGAGGCGTTCCAGCGGTTCTATGCCTCGTCCGCCGCCGACGATGAGGACTGGGCCGCGTTCCGCGCCCGTTTCCTCGACGTCGATGAGGCCGTCTATCAGGAAGAAGTGACCCGTTGGCACGCGGAGCAGGAGGACCAGAAGTGAGCACCGCAGAGATCACCCGCGCCGAGTACTGCGCCGGCGCGTGCGCAGACATCTTCTCCGGGGCCGGCGAGATCATGGCGTCGCCGATGGCGCCGATGGCGTTGATCGGCGCCCGCGTCGCCCGTCTTTCGACCGAGCCCGATCTGCTGATCACCGACGGTGAGGCGTTCCTCCTGTCGGACACTCCGGCGGTGGGAGCCGCCGGCGCCGCCGAGGGATGGATGCCGTTCAGCAAGGTGTTCGACGTGATCGGCAGCGGCCGTCGTCACGTCGTGATGGGCGCCAATCAGATCGACCGGTACGGCAACCAGAACCTGTCCGCGTTCGGCTCCCACCGACAGCCGACCCGGCAGATGTTCGGTCTGCGCGGAGCACCCGGCAACACGCTCGGTCACGCGACCAGCTATTGGGTGGCACGACACTCCACTCGAGTGTTCGTCGACGCTGTCGACATCGTGTGCGGCGTGGGATTCGACAAGGTCGACGCCGCCAACCCGGCCTTCGACGACCTGAACATCCATCGGGTCGTCACCAATCTCGGTGTCTTCGACTTCGACGGACCGGGCCGCACCATGCGCGCCCGCTCGCTGCATCCCGGTGTGGCGGCCGGGGAGGTCGCCGAGAACACCGGCTTTCAGATAGCGGGTCTCGAGTCCGCACCGGTCACCGCTCCTCCGTCGGAGGAACAGCTCCGTCTGATCCGCGAGGTGGTCGACCCGCGCAGCACCCGCGATCGCGAGGTCAAGTCGTGACTGCTCCGTCGCTGAGCACGCGGTTCACCGATCTGGTCGGCGTCCGCTATCCGATCGTGCAGACCGGTATGGGATGGGTGTCGGGGCCGTCGTTGACGGCCGCCACCGCGAATGCGGGTGGTCTGGGCATCCTCGCGTCGGCGACGATGACCTATGCCGAACTCGAGGCGGCGATCGCGAAGACGAAGTCGTTGACCGACAAGCCCTTCGGCGTGAACCTCCGTGCGGATGCCACCGATGCGGCCGAGCGTGTCGACCTGTTGATCCGCGAAGGAGTGAAGGTCGCGTCGTTCGCGCTGGCTCCCAAGAAGGAGCTGATCGCGAAGCTCAAAGACAACGGTCTGGCCGTCGTCCCGTCGATCGGTGCGGCGAAGCACGCGGTGAAAGTCGCCTCGTGGGGTGCCGATGCGGTGATCGTGCAAGGTGGTGAGGGGGGCGGACACACCGGTCCGGTCGCGACCACCCTGCTGCTGCCGTCGGTGATCGATGCTCTGGGCGGAGCCGGTCGGACATCGATCCCGGTGGTGGCCGCCGGCGGATTCTTCGACGGTCGCGGCCTGGTCGCGGCTCTGGCGTACGGCGCCGAGGGGGTGGCCATGGGAACCCGATTCCTGTTGACCGCCGATTCCGCGGTGCCCGACAGTGTGAAGCAGGAGTATCTGCAGCGTTCGTTGACCGATACGGTCGTGTCGACGAAGGTCGACGGGATGCCGCACCGGGTGTTGCGCACCCGGTTGGTGGAAGCACTCGAGAGCGGCTCCGGGGCGAGGGCTCTGACGGCGGCCGCGCGCAACGCCAATGAGTTCAAACAGATGACGGGCATGAAGTGGGCGACGATGTTCCGTGACGGCCTGTCGATGCGCAAGTCCGGGGACCGTACTTGGCAGCAGATCATCATGGCCGGGAACACGCCGATGCTGTTGAAGGCCGGTCTGGTCGGGGGAGACACCCAAGCGGGTGTTCTGGCGTCGGGCCAGGTGGTCGGGATGATCGACGATCTTCCGTCGTGTGAGGAGTTGATCCAGTCGATCATGGTGCAGGCGCACGACCGTCTTGCCGCGCTAGCCGGGTCGCATTGATTCGAGCGCATTGAATTCGGTCGCGAAAACAGTAGAGGCCGCAGGCGATCCGCCTGCGGCCTCTACTGATTCGACCGATGTTCGTACTTTCACAGCCGTGTCGTCTCACGGATGGTCGAGTGATCAGATCGCTGTTCCGACCGATCTCGTATCGGGGTGCAGACAGCAGTGGGGCCCCTGACCTGTCACAGATCAGGGGCCCCACCAAGTAAATTACGGCAGTGTCCTACTCTCCCACACCCATTACAGTGCAGTACCATCGGCGCTGGCAGGCTTAGCTTCCGGGTTCGGAAAGGGACCGGGCGTTCCCCCACCGCTAAAACCACCGTAAAAACACAAGACACACACAAACACGTGTGTTGCCTCAGAAGCAAATAGTGGATGCAAACAACCAAACAAAAACGTGTGAGCATTGTATGTAAGCCCTCGGCCTATTAGTACCAGTCACCTCAACACATTACTGCGCTCACAATTCTGGCCTATCAACCCCATCATCTCTAGGGGGCCTTACCCAACCAAAGTTGGTAAGAAACCTCATCTTGGAACAGGCTTCCCGCTTAGATGCTTTCAGCGGTTATCCCTTCCGAACGTAGCCAACCAGCCGTGCCCTTGGCAGAACAACTGGCACACCAGAGGTCCGTCCGTCCCGGTCCTCTCGTACTAGGGACAGGATTCCTCAAGTTTCTACACGCGCGCGGCGGATAGAGACCGAACTGTCTCACGACGTTCTAAACCCAGCTCGCGTGCCGCTTTAATGGGCGAACAGCCCAACCCTTGGGACCTACTCCAGCCCCAGGATGCGACGAGCCGACATCGAGGTGCCAAACCATCCCGTCGATATGGACTCTTGGGGAAGATCAGCCTGTTATCCCCGGGGTACCTTTTATCCGTTGAGCGACACCGCTTCCACACGCCGGTGCCGGATCACTAGTCCCGACTTTCGTCCCTGCTCGACACGTACGTCTCACAGTCAAGCTCCCTTGTGCACTTACACTCAACACCTGATTGCCAACCAGGCTGAGGGAACCTTTGGGCGCCTCCGTTACACTTTAGGAGGCAACCGCCCCAGTTAAACTACCCACCAGGCACTGTCCCTGAACCCGATCAGGGTCCGAAGTTAGAAGCCCAATACGATCAGAGTGGTATTTCAACAACGACTCCACACACACTAGCGTGCACGCTTCACAGTCTCCCACCTATCCTACACAAACCGTACCGAACACCAATACCAAGCTATAGTGAAGGTCCCGGGGTCTTTTCGTCCTGCCGCGCGAAACGAGCATCTTTACTCGTACTGCAATTTCGCCGAGCCTGTGGTTGAGACAGCAGAGAAGTCGTTACGCCATTCGTGCAGGTCGGAACTTACCCGACAAGGAATTTCGCTACCTTAGGATGGTTATAGTTACCACCGCCGTTTACTGGGGCTTAAATTCTCAGCTTCACCACCAAAGTGGTTAACCGGTCCTCTTAACCTTCCAGCACCGGGCAGGCGTCAGTCCGTATACATCGTCTTACGACTTCGCACGGACCTGTGTTTTTAGTAAACAGTCGCTTCTCTCTGGTCTCTGCGACCACCACCAACTCCAGACGCGAAGTCCTTCACCAGCAATGGTCCCCCTTCTCCCGAAGTTACGGGGGCAATTTGCCGAGTTCCTTAACCACAGTTCACTCGATCGCCTTAGTATTCTCTACCTGACCACCTGTGTCGGTTTGGGGTACGGGCCATGCACCAACTCACTAGAGGCTTTTCTCGGCAGCATAGGATCACTGAATTCACCACAACGGCTACGCATCACCTCTCAGACACACAGAACACGGATTTACCTATGTCCCGTCCTACAGGCTTACACCAGCACAACCAACGACTGGCCCAGCTACCTTCCTGCGTCACCCCATCGCTTGACTACTACACCCAAGGTCCCATGCAGCCACCACCACAACAATCCGAAGAAAGCCACAGCAGCTTTTGGATGGTTAGTACAGATGATTCACCACTTGTCGCGAGTGCACGGGTACGGGAATATCAACCCGTTGTCCATCGACTACGCCTGTCGGCCTCGCCTTAGGTCCCGACTCACCCTGGGCGGATTAACCTGGCCCAGGAACCCTTGGTCATTCGGCGGACAAGTTTCTCACTTGTCTTTCGCTACTCATGCCTGCATTCTCACTCCCACACCCTCCACACCTAGATCACTCCGGCGCTTCCACGGATGCAGGACGCTCCCCTACCCACCCACACCACTAGACAGGAAAACCTGCCGATGTTCTCGTGTGAGTGCCGCGGCTTCGGCGGTGTACTTGAGCCCCGCTACATTGTCGGCGCAGGATCACTTGACCAGTGAGCTATTACGCACTCTTTCAAGGATGGCTGCTTCTAAGCCAACCTCCTGGTTGTCTAAGCGACCCCACATCCTTTTCCACTTAGTACACGCTTAGGGGCCTTAGCCGGCGATCTGGGCTGTTTCCCTCTCGACTACGAAGCTTATCCCCCGCAGTCTCACTGCCACGCTCTCACTTACCGGCATTCGGAGTTTGGCTGACGTCAGTAACCTAGTAGGGCCCATCGGCCATCCAGTAGCTCTACCTCCAGTAAGAAACACGTGACGCTGCACCTAAATGCATTTCGGGGAGAACCAGCTATCACGGAGTTTGATTGGCCTTTCACCCCTACCCACAACTCATCCCCTCCATTTTCAACTGAAGTGGGTTCGCGCCTCCACAACCTCTTACAGCTGCTTCACACTGGCCATGGGTAGATCACTCCGCTTCGGGTCTAGACCCAGCGACTACACGCCCTATTCAGACTCGCTTTCGCTACGGCTACCCCACACGGGTTAACCTCGCCACTGAGCACTAACTCGCAGGCTCATTCTTCAAAAGGCACGCCATCACCCCACAACAATAGAGGGCTCTGACGGATTGTAAGCGTCCGGTTTCAGGTACTATTTCACTCCCCTCCCGGGGTACTTTTCACCTTTCCCTCACGGTACTAGTCCGCTATCGGTCACCAGAAAGTATTTAGGCTTACCGGGTGGTCCCGGCAGATTCACAGCAGATTCCACGAGCCCGCTGCTACTTGAGAAACACTAAAGCCAGTCATCGCGTTTTCGGTTACGGGACTCTCACCCACTACGGCAGACCATTCCAAGCCACTTCACCTAACACAACAATTTTTTACTGACCCCACCGCCGGCAGACGATGACATAATGCCCTCACAACCCCACACGCACAACCCCTGCCGAGTATCACATACGCATGGTTTAGCCTCATCCGCTTTCGCTCGCCACTACTCACGGAATCACTCTTGTTTTCTCTTCCTATGGGTACTGAGATGTTTCACTTCCCCACGTTCCCTCCACACCCGCTATACATTCACGAGTGGGTAACACGACATAACTCGTGCTGGGTTTCCCCATTCGGACACCCTCGGATCACAGCTCGTTTGACAACTCCCCGAGGACTATCGCGGCCTACCACGTCCTTCATCGGCTCCTGGTACCAAGGCATCCACCGAACGCCCTAAAACACTTACAACAACACCCACAAACACACCACAACCACCACCCCCACAAGTGCGGGAAACAGTCGACTGTGACACGAATGTGGACATCACATTTTCATTGAAATTGCAATACACACCTTACATGTAAGATGCTCGCATCCACTATCTACTTCTCAAACAACACACACCCACCCGACCCACCACACAACACGTGCGCGGACATCCAGCAAGCACGAAGAAACACACCCAGTGTATTCCCTCAGAACCCCGATAGCGTGTGACATCCCAGCATGCCGGTCACCCGACACACCCCCACCACCAGCAAGCACCACATCGATGCTCACCAGCACGACCGGCACCACCAGGGTGCCCGCCGCAGGCGTGGATTTCTTGTGTTTCACCCATGAACACACACTCGCCCATCCTGCGTTCGAGGACAGCACGAGAGTGTTGTGTGCTCCTTAGAAAGGAGGTGATCCAGCCGCACCTTCCGGTACGGCTACCTTGTTACGACTTCGTCCCAATCGCCGATCCCACCTTCGACAGCTCCCTCCCACAAAGGGGTTAGGCCACCGGCTTCGGGTGTTACCGACTTTCATGACGTGACGGGCGGTGTGTACAAGGCCCGGGAACGTATTCACCGCAGCGTTGCTGATCTGCGATTACTAGCGACTCCGACTTCATGGGGTCGAGTTGCAGACCCCAATCCGAACTGAGACGCGCTTTAAGGGATTCGCTCCACCTCACGGTCTCGCAGCCCTCTGTACGCGCCATTGTAGCATGTGTGAAGCCCTGGACATAAGGGGCATGATGACTTGACGTCATCCCCACCTTCCTCCGAGTTGACCCCGGCAGTCTCCTGCAAGTCCCCGGCATAACCCGCTGGCAATACAGGACAAGGGTTGCGCTCGTTGCGGGACTTAACCCAACATCTCACGACACGAGCTGACGACAGCCATGCACCACCTGTACACCAACCACAAGGGAACACATATCTCTATGCGCGTCTGGTGTATGTCAAACCCAGGTAAGGTTCTTCGCGTTGCATCGAATTAATCCACATGCTCCGCCGCTTGTGCGGGCCCCCGTCAATTCCTTTGAGTTTTAGCCTTGCGGCCGTACTCCCCAGGCGGGGTACTTAATGCGTTAGCTACGGCACGGAATCCGTGAAATGGACCCCACACCTAGTACCCACCGTTTACGGCGTGGACTACCAGGGTATCTAATCCTGTTCGCTCCCCACGCTTTCGCTCCTCAGCGTCAGTTACTACCCAGAGACCCGCCTTCGCCACCGGTGTTCCTCCTGATATCTGCGCATTTCACCGCTACACCAGGAATTCCAGTCTCCCCTGTAGTACTCAAGTCTGCCCGTATCGCCTGCACGCCTGCAATTGAGTTGCAGAATTTCACAGACGACGCGACAAACCGCCTACGAGCTCTTTACGCCCAGTAATTCCGGACAACGCTCGCACCCTACGTATTACCGCGGCTGCTGGCACGTAGTTGGCCGGTGCTTCTTCTCCAGGTACCGTCACTTGCGCTTCGTCCCTAGCGAAAGAGGTTTACAACCCGAAGGCCGTCATCCCTCACGCGGCGTCGCTGCATCAGGCTTGCGCCCATTGTGCAATATTCCCCACTGCTGCCTCCCGTAGGAGTCTGGGCCGTGTCTCAGTCCCAGTGTGGCCGATCACCCTCTCAGGTCGGCTACCCGTCGTCGCCTTGGTAGGCCATTACCCCACCAACAAGCTGATAGGCCGCGGGCCCATCCCACACCGCAAAAGCTTTCCACCCGATACCATGCAGCATCAGGTCATATCCGGTATTAGACCCAGTTTCCCAGGCTTATCCCAGAGTGCAGGGCAGATCACCCACGTGTTACTCACCCGTTCGCCACTCGAGTACCCCCGAAGGGGCCTTTCCGTTCGACTTGCATGTGTTAAGCACGCCGCCAGCGTTCGTCCTGAGCCAGGATCAAACTCTCCAACAAAAAATATTGAAAACACAGTTTTCAACACAAGCCAGAAAGCATAAAGCCTGACCAAATCCAAAAAACTGACAAGAATAACAATCATCAAACAACACGACACAACCACACGGCCGTGTCATGTTTGTTCACAAAATAGTTTTCCTGCCACAAAAAATAATCTTTATGTGGCACAAGAAAATTTCTGTCACACACTATCGAGTTCTCAAAGAACACACACCCACCAGCACCACCCCGACATGGTCGGGTCGACCTCCAGTGAACATATTTCATTGTGTATCGGCCGTTTCAGGCCAACTCTTCCAACCTACCAGACTGGAATACCCTCGGCAAACCTGAGGTTCATTCACTGTTTCCAGGGGAGAACGTTCATGTTCGCTTTGGGCGCTTCTCGACTGTACTCGACCCGACCGCGAAGTCATAATCGCGGACATGGGGGGTAGTCGATGCCGGCGCGGCCGGAGCCGCGCTGACTCGACATAAGTTACGCACTTCCCAACGAAGGGTCAAATCGGCAGGTCAACGGGGGGAACACCGATGCTCATCGTCGCCCATGGAGGATGTCGGGGAGGCCTGCCAGAGGAAACAGGTCGTCGTCGAAGAAGGCACGGACGTGCGAGACCCGCTCGTCGACGATGGTGAGGACGTCGAGCTGGAACGGGCGCCACACGTCGCCGTCGCGCAGGTACATGCCGGCCGCGGGCATTCCGTTGCAGACGGTTCGGACCATCCTGAGATCGCCGGCGACGGCCGCGGGGCACTGCGTCGAAGTGAGCACGCCGATCTCGGCCGCTCCCCGGTACCACCCCGGGAACGGCGGCATCTCCCAGATCGCGTCGGCGGCGAGCACCCCGACGACCCCGTCTACGTCGTGATCCTCGAAGGCTCGGCAGAAGTCGTCGAAGACTCGGCGTTCGCGTTCGGTGAGTTCCGCGGCACGTCGACCGTCCCGGCGGGTGCCCTCCCCCATCGTCTTGCGTGCTCGAGCCAGTGCGCTGTTCGCCGCGGCGACGGTCATCTCGAGCAGTCCTGCCGTCTCGGCCGCGCTGAACGCGAGGACGTCGCGCAGGATGAGCACCGCGCGTTGACTCGCGGGAAGATCTTGTAGAGCGGCGATCACCGCGAGATCGAGGTCTTCGCGCTCGGCGACCGCGGCGGACGGGTCGCCCAGTGCCGCATCCGGTAGGGGCTGCAGCCAGAGTCGCTCTTCGGCGAGGACCGGAATCCGCGGGTCCGACGACTCCGCGCCCAATCCCGTCGGCATCGGCCGCCGGGCTCGGCCGTCGAGTGCGGTCAGGCAGGTGTTGGTCGCGATCCGGTACAACCAGGTGCGCACCGACGATCGCCCTTCGAATCGGTGAAACGCCTTCCATGCCCGCAGGTACACCTCCTGCAGCACGTCTTCGGCGTCGGTGGCCGAGCCGAGCATGCGGTAGCAGTGCACCAGCAGCTCGGCGCGGTAAGCGGCCGTCTCCGATTCGAAGGAACGCTCGTCGGTCATCGCTTCTCTTCCCGGTCGCGCCAGGTCAGTTCTGGTTCTGCGACGCGTACTCGGCGGGCCCGACCTCGACTGCGGCCGGATCCATCCAGGTGATCTCCCAGGCGTGGCCGTCGAGGTCGTAGTACGACCGTCCGTACATGAACCCGTGCTCCTCAGTGTCTCCCGCGGTGGCGCCTGCCGCCATCGCTTTGTCGACGATCTCGTCCACGCCCTCCCTGCTCTCCGCGCTCAGGCAGATGATCGCGCCACTGACCGCGCGGGGATCGGCGACCTCGCGATCATGGATGAAGGTCTTGTAGAAGCCTCGTTCGAGGAGCATCGCGACGATCGTGTCGCCGAGTTCCAGGGCGAGTGCGTCGCCGTCGCAGAACTTGTCGTTGAACGAGTACCCCATCGATTCGAAGAATGCGCGCGACCGCGTCAGATCGGCGACGGGCAGATTCACGAAGATCATCTTGTGCATGGCAGAGCCTCCAGGTGTGCGGCATCGCTGGTCGATGCCGTCATACGGATAGACCCTCGTCGACCCGGAAACTGATCGGTCTGACGGAAAGATCGTCTCGGCCCAGGCACCATGGAGGCATGACGACCATCAGTTTCCTCATGGACGGATCCCTCGCCCGCGCCGCTCGGCACCTGTGCCAGGTCTCGGCGCGGACCATCGGCCGCGCCGCCGACATCGATCCCGCCGAACTCCGCCGGTACGAGAAGGGTGCGGACATCTTCGACGACGCCCAGATCCAGCGGCTGACCGACGCATTGGTCGCCTACGGTGCGCGGTTCGTACCCGAGGACGAGTTCGGCGGCGTCGGCGTCCGCCGCAAGTTCAGCCGGACCGGCGTGCGGATGATCGAGACGTGGGAGGGCGAAGGCGGGCCGGTCGGCGACGACGACGTCTAAGAAGCCGGAGAACCGGTCACCGTGCCAGTGATCGGATGGTCGGCGCCTCGGCGGGCACGTCGAGCACGGTGATCGCATCGCCCGCGGCGAGCGACCCGCGCTTGACCACTCTCAGATACGGACCGGGGCGTCGCTGCTCGGCGAATCTCTTGACCCAGCCGTCGGAGTCGTCGCCCATCCAGCGCGCGAAGGTCTGACACGGGACACGCGGCGAGGTGACCTCGACGATCACCTCGTCGCCGATCCGCCACCGCTCACCGACCCGGGCACCGTTGACGTCGATTCCCTCGGTACGCAGATTCTCTCCGAAGAACCCGTACGGAATGTCTCGTCCGAGTTCGGACGCCCAGAAGTCGACGTCCTCCTGCGCGTAGGCGTAGATCGCCTTGTCGAGACCCCCGTGGTGTTTCCGATCGGCCTGGACGTCGGCGTACAGCCCGTAGTCGTTCGCTCGTACCGGTCCGTCGACCGGCCCCTTGTCGATCGCGGTCACACCCGATCGCCCGGAGTCCGGGTGCAGGGTGCGGACGACGCAGACGGCGAGGACGGAGGCCATGCGTCGATCGTACGGTCTACCCGGCCGCGGCGAGTATCCCGCGCGGGTCGAACGTGACCTCCACCGCGGTGATCAGCCCGTCCTCGACGTGCATCCAGTTCGCGACGGCGGTCGCCGGTGCTCCGCCCATCCCGAGGTCGAACCAGGTGATGACGTCGGCGTCGTCGGCCACTCGTCTGCGGACGACGAGCGAGTCCGTTCCGGCGGCCATTCCGCCGAGTCCGCGGAGGAACTCGTCGGGTCCGGTCGCGGTGCCAAAGACACCGGTGAACGTGCAGTCCGGTGCGAGGAAGGCGGCGAGGTCGGAGAAGTCCTTCCGCGACCAGCAGGAGAAGTAGAGTTCGGCGATCTGTGACGGGGTGCGGTTGTTCGATGTCATGCGTATCAGCCTCGTCGCCGCCGATCCATCAGTCCAACAGATGATTCTTCTGACAGCTAGCATCAGTGCTTATGGAACTGCACCAGCTGCGCTATCTCGTCAGGGTGGCCGAGCTCGGTTCGTTCACCGCGGCCGCCGCCGATCTGCACGTGAGTCAGTCCGGCGTCTCGGCTCAAGTCGCGAAGCTCGAGCACGAGGTCGGCCATCGGCTGCTCGATCGGCGGGGCAGGACGATCGCCCCGACCGACGCGGGCAGGGCCGTGCTGCCGTACGCGCGCGCCGCCCTCGACTCGGTCGCGAACATCACGACGGTGAGCGACGAGTTGTCCGGACTCGTGCGCGGTTCGCTTCGACTCGGCACGGTCATCGGCTGCACGATTCCCGGCTACCTCGCCGGGTTCGCCCACTTCCGCAGCGTTCACCCCGGCGTCTCGGTGTCGGTCGTCGAGGACAACTCCGATCGACTGCTCGCCGACCTCGTCGCCGGGCGGCTCGACGTCGTTCTCGCTGCGCACGCCGATCCGCTTCCCGCCGGAGTCACCGGGCACACCATCGTCCGCGAACCTCTCGCAGCGGTGGTCCGACGCGACCGTGGGTGGGCGTCACGGACCGCCATCGCGTGTGCCGACCTCGCCGATGCGACGGTGCTGACACTTCCCGCGGGGACCGGCGTCCGGACCGCGTTGACCGCGACGTGCGCGGCCGCCCGCGTCGAGGTGACGCCCGCGGTGTCTGCGCATTCGCCGGAATCCGTTCTCGCACTGGTCGAGCTCGGAAGCGGAGTCGGGGTATTGACCGCGACGATGGCCGCCGGACACGGTGACCTCGTCTCGATCCCGATCTCAGAATCGGTGCAGACATCGCTGTCACTCGCCGTGGGCCCGACCCCGTCGGCGGCTGCTCGAGCGATGGTCACGATGCTCACCGAGCGTCTGACCGCGCCTCGGTAGGCTGCGGTGGTGGATCTGGACGAGTTGAAGCGTTTCCCCGACGTCGACGGGCCGGGGCTGTCGGCATCGGATGCCGCGGACCGCTTGATCCTCGACGAGGCGGGACCGCTGCTCGCGACGGGCGCTGCGGGGACCGTCTCCGTCATCGACGACGCGTACGGCGCGCTCACTCTCGGATCCGGCGCGAAAGACGTCCGCGTCCATCAGGATCTGTTGACCGGTGAGCGGGCGCTCACCGCGAACGCCGAGCGTCTGGGCGCCGACGGCATCACTCATCTTCCTCTGTCACCGGCCGTGGTCGACGGTTCCCGCATCGTACTGATGCGGCTGCCGCGATCGCTCGATCGTCTCGCCGAGGTCGCCGCGCAGATCGCCGCTCACGCCGATCCTGACGTGGTCGTGGTCGCCGGCGGCCGGATCAAGCACATGACCCCGCAGATGAACCGCGTCCTACGCGAGGTGTTCGACCGTGTCGATGTCAGTCACGCACGCCAGAAGTCGCGTGTCCTGTTCGCGCGGGCTCCGCGTCGGGAGGCCGCCGCCGTCGCCCTGGCCGGGTGGCCGAGGACCGAGCAGCACGATGGTCTCACGGTCGCCGCACACGGCGGGGTGTTCGCCGGGACGCGGATCGACGTCGGCACCCGCCTCCTGGTGAGCGTGCTCTACGACGCCGTGCCCGCAGCGGCCACGGCCGTCGACCTCGCGTGCGGCACGGGTGTGGTCGCGGCCGTGCTCGCGTCGGCCCGCCCGGACCTCAGAGTGACGGCCACCGACCGTTCGGCCGCCGCCGTCGCGTCGGCGCGGGCGACGGCCGACGCGAACGGCGTCGCCGACCGGGTCGTCGTGCACCGATCCGACGGTCTGGAATCGTTCCCGGACCGATCACAGGACCTCATCGCACTGAATCCGCCGTTCCACAGTGACGCGGCCCTCTCGACCGGGATCGCCCACCACCTGTTCACCGACGCCGCACGCGCGCTCGCCTCCGGCGGCGAACTGTGGTGCGTCTGGAACTCCCACCTGCGCTACCGCGGATCGTTGGAGCGCATCGTCGGACCGACGAGACAGATCGCGCGGAACGCCAAGTTCACGGTGACCGCGTCCCGGAGGGTCTGATCGGCGAAGGTCTGATCGGACGCTGCGAGCACCGGCGATGTGTCGAAACCACCCGCGCGACGGGCAGCCCCTGCGGTTAGGATCCGCTCACGTCCCGGCCCGCGTTCGGGAGGTCTGTCGACGAAGGTCTATGCGCTACCGCGGCAGCACGCCGTCGAGGACCACGGTGAGGTACTGGTCGGCGATCTCGTCGATCGACTTGGTGCCGCCCGGGCGGTACCAGCGGACGGCCACCCATACGGTGTCGCGGAGGAATCGGTACAGGAGGTCGACGTCGAGGTCCGGGCGGAAGTCGCCGTCGTCGACGCCGCGCTGCAGTACCGACGCCCACAGATCGCGGAACTCGACGTTCCGTTCGTTGATGTAGGCGAACCGCTCCTGCGTGCTCAGACGACGGGCTTCGTTCTGGTAGATCGCCACGGCGGTGTGTCGCGAGTCGATCGATTCGAAGGAGGCGATCACGAACTGCCGCAACGTATCCGCGGCGTCGAGCCCGGCCGCGTCGATCTCGCGGTAGCGATCGAACAGCGCGTCGAGGAACCCCCGCAGAAGCTCGTCGACCATCGACTCCTTCGAGTCGAAGTGGTGATAGAGGCTCCCCGACAGGATGCCCGCGGTATCGGCGATGTCGCGGACGGTGGTCGAGCGCAGCCCGCGTTCGGCGAACAGTTCTCCCGCGATACCGAGCAGTTCGTCTCGTCGGGCCGAGCCCGACGCGGTCGACTTCGCCGCCACCGTGCCTCCTTCGCTTGCGTACGGTTCACCCTAGCAAGTGCTTGGTCACCCTCGGTGTCGTACCGCCGCCCGCAGCATCCGTTGGACTGGCGCGGCGAGGAACAGGACGAACAGCGCGTAGTAGCCGACACCGGGCAGCGTCACGGCGACGACCAGCGCAACGGCGAACAACGCGACCGCCGCCACGTTCTCGATGATCCCCGACTGCTGCTCCGCGTCGGAGAGATCATGCAACTCGGGCCGGCGTCGCAGATACAGGCGGGAGATGAGCGCGATCGTCGGCGTGAGGACCATGGTGCCGATGTACATCGCCTCGGCACCGGTGTCGGACATCTGACCGGTGATGGCGGTCGCGACCGGCAGCCACACGATGGTGAGCATCCACGCGACCGTCATCCACATGAGACCGGTGGTGATCGAGGTGACGCGGGCGAACAGCCTATGGTGATTGAGCCAGAAGACCGCGATCACCAGGAAGCTGATGACGAATGAGAGAAGCTGCTCGTCGTGGTCGGCCAGCCACGACGACGTGGTGGCGTCGCCCGCCTCTCCGACGCTCTCCATCAACGGCAGAATCAACAACGTCATCGCGATCGCGACGACGGCGTCGACGAACGCCTTCGTCCGCTCTGTGCTGAACGCGGCTTCCCGGGCCCTGCTGTCGGTCATCGCTCCCCACTCCCCTGATTGTCGACGACCCGCGGCGCGCGCGGAGAGCCTCACTGTAACGCCGACGAGAAGACCCCGCCGATCCGCAACGGCGAATCGGCGGGGTCTCGACTCGATTCTCTGAGCGGAGTCGAAGGACTCTCGCCCGACAGGAGAACGTCAGCCCTTGGCCGACTTGCGTGAGGCGCGGCTCTGCAGGAAGTTCCACATCTTCATCTGCGCGTTCGTCAGGCGCTTGTCACTCTTGGTGAACGGCGCCGACATGATCTGCGCAAAGCTGATCGGCATGGTCGAGACGGTCACCGCGCGGGCATGGCTGAACGTGTCGAAGCCGAACTTGCCGTGGTAGTTGCCCATGCCCGACCGGCCGACGCCGCCGAACGGCAGGCCGTGCGAGAGCAGGTGCAACGCGAAGTCGTTGCCGCTGATGGAGCCGCTGCGGGTGTTGTCGGCGACGCGCTGCAGGTTCTCGTTGTCGTCGCCGACCCAGTACAGGGTGAGCGGATGGCCGGCCGAGTTGATCTTGTCGATCGCCTCCGACAGGTTGCGGTACGGGTAGACGGTCAGGACCGGGCCGAACACCTCGTCCTCTTCGATCTTCATCCCGGCCTTGACACCGGTCAGGACCGTCGGCGGGATCTTCCGCGCGTCGGCGTCGGGCAACTGCTCGCCTGCCGGGATCACCTGTGTCTTGGTGGCGCCGAGGCCGACGGCGTCGTCGATCAGGCCGACGATCCGGTTGTAGTTCTTCTCGTTGATCGTCGAGGTGTACTCGCCGTTCTTCAGGATGGTCGGGTAGTTCTTCCGCCACCGGGCGACGACCTTCTCGGTGAACTCGCCGACCTTGCTCTCCGGCACGAACACGTAATCCGGGCACAGGCAGACCTGGCCGCCGTTGACCATGCGGGCATCGGCGAGGAAGTTCGCGGCCTCAGTGATGTCCTGGACCGGGTCGACGATCGCGGGGTTCTTGCCGCCGAGTTCGAGGGTGACCGGCGTCAGGTTCTTGGCGGCCTCCTGCGCGACCGACTTGCCGACCTCGGGCGAGCCGGTGAAGAACATGTGGTCGACGTCGAGCTTGGCGAAGTCGGACCCGCCGCCGTGCTTGCTGGTGACGACCGCGAACTCTTCGATGGAGAAGTAGTCGGGTGCGACGCGCGCGATCACGTCGGTCGTCTTCGCGGTGATCGACGAAGGGCGCATCAGAACGCGGTTGCCGGCTGCGAACGCCGAACCGGCGGGCACGATCGTCAGCTGGAGCGGGAAGTTCCAAGGCCCCATGATGCCGACGACGCCGAGCGGGTCGTGACGCAGACGCTGCTTGTATCCCATCAGCCCCTGGAGCTTGGAGACGTTGTCCTCGGCCATCCACTTCTCGACCGACCGACGCTGGTGAGTCAGATCGATCATGCAGCCTGCGACGTCGGCCGCGATCGAGAGCTCCTTGGGGCGAGTGCCGAAGTCCTCGTCGAGAGCGGCGGTGATCTCGTCGGCGTTGTCCAGCAGCATCTGACCGAGACGGTTGATCCGGTCAATGCGAGTCGAGGCGTCGGGGATGCCGTCCCGCAGGAACGCGGCCTTCTGGATCTCGAGCAGTTCAGTGAGACTGTGCGACTCGGACGACACCTTGTCGCCGGCACGTACCGCGGCTTCTGCAGGCTTGGTCATTCGGACCCTCCAACTTCATGACGATCTGCCCATGGGTTGAGACAAATTCTTGATCTCATCCCATCGTAGCGTTCTCGTGGGACGAATCACAGGGGTGAACACATGGTGAGAACGGTTGTTCGCAGATATCGCCGTCGCCCTGAGTCCTCATCGAGTCCTCATCGTGCGACAGCGCGAACGCACTCGAGTCTGACGAGCATCACTCGTGTCACATACGGGGATTCGTGCCGGCCTCTACAGGCGCTCGATGATCGTCACGTTCGCCGTGCCGCCGCCCTCGCACATGGTCTGCAGACCGTAGCGGCCGCCGGTGCGTTCGAGTTCGTTCAGCAGAGTCGCGAACAGTTTGGCGCCGGTCGCACCGAGCGGATGTCCGAGTGCGATCCCGCCGCCGTTCGGGTTGACCCGCGCCGGATCGGCTCCGGTCTCCTTGAGCCAGGCGAGAACCACCGGTGCGAACGCCTCGTTGATCTCGACGACGTCGATGTCGTCGATGCTCATGCCCGCCTTCTCGAGGGCGTGCTTCGTCGCCGGGATGGGCGCGGACAACATCATCACCGGGTCGTCGCCGCGCACCGACATGTGATGGATGCGGGCGCGCGGGGTGAGCCCGTACTGTTTGAGCGCCTTCTCGGACACGACGAGCGCGGCCGACGATCCGTCACAGATCTGCGAGGCGACCGCCGCCGTGAGGTCGGAGCCCTCGGCGAGGACCGGCAGTGCGGCCATCTTCTCCAGCGACGTCTCGCGCGGGCACTCGTCGACGACGCAGTCGCCCAGCGGGACGGTCTCGGCAGCGAAACGCCCCGCGGCGATCGCGGCACGAGCGCGTTCGTGGCTCTGCAGCGCCCACGCCTCCATATCGGTCCGGCTGATGTCCCAGTGCTTGGCCATCATGTCGGCGCCGACGAACTGGCTCACCTCGGCGTCGCCGAACCGTTTCTGCCAGCCGGGCGACTCGGCGGTCGGCGTGGTGAACCCGAGTTCGCGCCCGGCGATCATGGCCTGGCTGATCGGAACGGCGCTCATGTTCTGCAGCCCGCCTGCCAGCACGACGTCCTGCGTTCCGCTCATCACCGCTTGGGCGGCGAAGTGAACGGCCTGCTGGCTGGATCCGCACTGGCGGTCGACGGTGGTGCCGGGGACGCCGAGCGGCATGCCCGCGGTGAGCCATGCGGTGCGCGCGATGTTGCCCGCCTGCGGTCCGATCGTGTCGACGCAGCCGAAGATCACATCGTCGACCGTCTCGGGGTCGATGCCGGTGCGGTCGAGGATCGCGCTGATGACGTGGGCGCCGAGGTCGGCGGGGTGGACGCCGGCGAGTGAACCGCCGCGTTTGCCGACCGGCGTGCGGATCGCGTCGACGATGTAGGCCTGGGGTGCGTTCACGGGTGGGTCTCCTTAGGCTCGCCGGCTGGAGATCGACACGATCTCGCCGGTCAGGTAGGTGGTGTAGTCGCTGGCGAGCATCGCGATGGTCGCGGCGATCTCCCAGACCTCGGCGGCTCGACCGTAGGCTTCCCGGGAGGCGAGTTCGTCGAGGAGTTCGTCGGTGGTGACTTTCGCCAGGAACGGATGCTTGGCGATCGACGGTGCGACGGCGTTGATGCGTACGCCGTAGTCGGCGGCCTCGACCGCGGAGCATCGGGTCAGCGCCATGACGCCCGCCTTGGCCGCGGCGTAGTGCGCCTGCCCACGCTGTGCGCGCCAACCGAGGACGGAGGCGTTGTTGACGATGACGCCGCCCTGCTCGACATCGCGAAAGTAGCGCAGAGCGGCGCGCGTCGAGCGGAATGTGCTGGTCAGCGTGATGTCGACGACGCGGTCCCATTGTTCGTCGGTCATATCGGCGACGGGGACCTCCCCGCCGAGTCCGGCGTTGTTGACCAGGACGTCGATCCGGCCGAGCTTGTCCGCGGCACCGGTGATCAAGGCGTCGACCTGCTCGGTGCTCGACACGTCGCACACGTGGGAGACGACTCGCTCGGCGCCGAACTCGGCGCCGAGCCTCTCGACGGTCTCATCGAGGCGCCGCTCGTGGAAGTCGGAGACGAGGACGTCGCCGCCCTCGAGGAGGGCGCGGCGCGCGGCGGCGAAGCCGATGCCGGTGCCGGCGGCAGCGGTGACCACGACCTTCTTGCCCGCGAGCAGGTCGTGACCGGGCACTTCGTCGGGTGGAGTGGCGAGGGGGGATACGGGGCGGGTCGTGCCGGGCGAGGAGTCGAGGGGAGATGTCACTGCCGTGCCTCTCGGGGAAGGCCGAGCACGCGCTCGGCGATGATGTTGCGTTGGACTTCGTTGGAGCCGCCGTAGATCGTGTCGGCGCGGGTGAACAGGAGCAGTCGCTGCCATTCGTCGAGTTCGACGTGTTCGGGGTCGGCGATGTCGTTGGCGCGACCCTCCGTGGTGGCCGCCGGGCCGATCAGCATCGGCGCACCCGCGACGGCGGCGGCCAGTTCACCGAGATCGCGATGCCAGTTGGCCCACAGGAGTTTCGTCACCGAGGCGGCGCCCGCTTCGGAGACGATGTCGCCCGCGAGTGTGCGGCGCGCGTTCGCCTCCATGACGGAGAGGCCGACCTTGGCGCGCCGCAGCCGCGATGCGATCTCCGGATCGTCGACGGTGCCGTTGGTCGTGGCGAGTGCGATCAGGTCGTCGAGCTCACGCCGGAAGCCGACCTGTTGGCCGAGTGTGGAGACTCCCCGCTCGAATTGGAGGAGACCCATCGCGACCTTCCATCCGTCGCCGGGCGCACCGACGATCAGGTCGGCGTCGGTCCTCGCATCGTCGAAGAAGACCTCGTTGAACTCGCTGGTCCCGGTGATCTGCTGGATGGGTCGGATGGTGACGCCGTCGGCGTCGAGTGGAACGAGGAGGAAGCTGAGGCCCTGATGCCGCGCGGACTGCTTCTCAGTCCGAGCGATGACGAAGCACCATTGCGACAGGTGGGCGAGCGAGGTCCAGATCTTCTGGCCGTTGATCACCCAGTGGTCGCCGTCGAGTGCGGCCGAGGTCGCCACACCGGCGAGATCGCTGCCCGCGCCGGGTTCGGAATAGCCCTGCGCCCAGAGTTCGGTGACGTCGACGATGTGTGGGAGGAACCGTTTCTGCTGCTCGGGGGTCCCGTACTCGATGAGCGTCGGCCCGAGGAGTTCCTCGCCGAGGTGATTCACCCGTGCGGGCGCGCCTGCCCGGGCATACTCGCGATGGAAGATGATGCGCTGCGCGATCGTGGCGCCGCGACCACCGTGTTCGACGGGCCAGCCGAGGCACGTCCATCCGGCCGCGGCCAGGTGCCGATCCCATTCGAGACGCTCGGCGAAGAACTCGTGCTCGCTTCCCGGGCCTCCGCGACCGCGCAGATTCGCGAAGTCGCCGATGAGGTTGGCGGTGAGCCAATCCCGTACGGCCTGTTCGAAGACCGCATCGGCATTCGGTGTGCGGGCCGCCCATTCACCGAGGTCGACGCCCCGATCGGCGAGATTGATCGTCGTCATGCGGTCTAGCTTAACCTAGCAAGCATTTGCTAGGTTTTGATCATGCCTCCGACACCGACGACCACGCCGGCCGCACTGCATCGCGCCGCGATCCTCTGGCCCGATCGCGTCGCGGTGATCGATGAGCAGTGGGGCGAACCGGTCCGACTCACCTGGCGAGAGTTGGCCGATCGCGCCGGACGGTTCGCCGCGGGACTGATCGAGGCGGGTGTGGAGCACGGCGACCGCGTCGCGGTGTGGGCGCCGAACAGTCATCACTGGCCGGTCGCCGTACTCGGCACGCACTGCGCCGGAGCGGTCTTGGTTCCGCTCAACACCCGGTACACGGTGAGTGAGGCCTCGGACATCATCGCGCGGTCGGACGCGAAGGTCGTGGTGGCGTCGGGGTCGTTCGCCGGGATCGATCGGCTGGCCGAGGTGACGGCGTCGCCGATCGCGCAGGGACGAACCGTGGTGGGGATCGGATTGGACGAACCCGTCGACGCACCGGGCGCCGTCGCCTGGGACGCGTTCGTCGACGTGCCGGACGCCGCGGTCGAGGACGCGCGGACGCGCGCGGACGCCGTCGCCGAGGACGACCTGTCGGACATCCTGTTCACCTCGGGGACCACCGGCGCTCCGAAAGGCGTCCTCGCCGAACACCGCCACACCCTGGCCGGCGCGCACGCGTGGGCGTCGAACGGCCAGCTGTCCGACGACGACACCTACTTGATGGTGAACCCGTACTTCCACACGTTCGGCTACAAGGCCGGGATCCTGCCCGCACTGTTGTCCGGGGCCACCATGATTCCGCTGGCCGTCTACTCGCCGTCGGCGGCCATGCGGCTGATCGAGCGGCATCGGGTCACCGTGTTCCCCGGTGCGCCGACGATCTTCCAGACCGTGCTCGACGCCCCGGACCGCGGCGCGCACGACCTGTCGAGCCTGCGCCTGGTGGTGACCGGCGCGACCATCGTGCCCGTCGTGCTGATCGAACGCATCCAGTCGGACCTGGGCGTCGACACCGTGCTGACCGCCTACGGGCAGACCGAGACCAGCGGTTTCATCACCACCTGCCGCGCGGGCGACGACGATGTCACCGTCGCGACCACGTGCGGGCGCGCGTACGAGGGCATGGAGGTCCGTCTGTCCGAACAGGGCGAGGTCCTCGCCCGCGGCGCGATGGTGATGCGCGGCTATCTCGACGATCCGGAGGCCACCGCCGAGACGATCGACGCCGGCGGATGGCTGCACACCGGCGATGTCGGAGTCCTCGACGACCGCGGGAATCTGACGATCACCGACCGCCTCAAGGACATGTACATCTGCGGCGGATTCAACGTCTACCCGGCCGAGGTGGAGCAGGTGCTCGCCCGGATCGACGGCGTCACCGAGGTCGCCGTGATCGGCGTGCCCGACGAGCGGATGGGCGAGGTCGGCAAGGCCTTCGTCACCGTCGCACCCGGTACGACGGTCACCGTCGACGAGGTGCTCGCCCATGCCCGCGAGCACCTCGCGAACTTCAAGGTGCCGCGATCGGTCGAGTTCGTGGAGTCGCTGCCGCGCAACGCGGCGGGGAAGGTGCTCAAGCGGGAGTTGTAGGAGCGGCGCGGCCCTCTCGTCGCAGGATGAACCGCTGCACTTTGCCGCTGGGCGTCTTCGGCAGCGCCTCGACGAAGTGAACGGTCCGCGGGTACGCGTGCTTGGAGTACTCGTCACGCACCAGAGTCTGCAGTTCCTTCTCGAGTTCCGCCGAGCCCGTGAAGTCGGCGTTCAACACCACGAACGCCTCCACGACTTCACCGCGGATGCCCTCGGGATCGGGCCGGCCGACGACAGCGACCTCGGCCACGGACGCATGCGTCACCAGGACGCTCTCCACGTCGAACGGGCCGATGCGGTATCCCGCGGCGAGGATCACGTCGTCGTCGCGCGCGGTGAACGAGAAGTAGCCGTCGTCGTCGACCCTGCCGGTGTCGGCGGTCAGGTACCAGGCGCCGTCGTCGGTGAACCGTTCGGCGGTCTTCTCGGGCGCACCGTCGTAACCGGTGAACCAGAGCGCCGGACTGTCGGCGACGCTGATCGCGATCTGACCGTCGACGATTCCGGCGACGTATCCGGGCATCGCCTGCCCCATCGATCCGGCTCGCAGCGGCATGGCGACGTCGGCGTTCCAGTGGTTGCCGATCACCATGCCCAGCTCGGTCTGTCCGTAGTGGTCGCGGACCTCGCAGCCCAGGTGCTCGCGACCGAAATCGACGATGTCCGGGGTCAGCGGCTCCCCCGCCGACGACGCGCGGCGCAGACTCACACCCGACATGTCCGCGCCGGCACGCAACGCGCGATAGATGGTCGGTGCACCCGCGAAATTGGTCACTCCGAACTGCGTGAGCACCGCGACCGTCGAGTCCGGGGTGAAACCGGAGTTCAGCAGCAGGCTGGTCCGTCCGCCGACCAGGGGAGCGATGATCGCGTAGTAGAGGCCGTACGCCCAGCCCGGATCTGCAGCGTTCCAGAACACGTCGTCGGCGGTGACGTCGAGCGAATAGTGCTGATAGGCCTGGAATGATGCGAGCGCACGCACCGGAACCGGGACGCCTTTCGGCTTGCCCGTGGTCCCGCTCGTATAGAGCTGTACGAACGTCGCGTCGCCACCGACCGCGACGTCGACGGCCAGCGGCCGCGCGTCGGCGGATTCGGCGACAAGGTCGTCGACGTCGAGCACGGTCACGACTTCGATCGGATCGACCTTGTCGCGCTGTGACGCGTCGGTGACGACGATCGACGCCCCCGAGCCCTCCACCCGGAGCGCGATCGCGCCGGTCGCGAACGCCGTGAACAACGGGACGTGCACCGCGCCGAGCCGCCACAGCGCGACCAGGGTGACGACCAGTGCGCGCCGCTTGCCGAGCAGCACCGGAACACGATCGCCGCGCCGGACTCCCTTCGCGGCGAGGACGGTCGCCATACGCCGCGACTCGTCGGCCAGTTCGCCGTAGGTGAGGCCCGTCGACGACAGGTCGGGCTCCACCAGCGTGAAGGCCACCGCGTCGGCGTCGTGGCGGTCGCACAGCAGGTTCGCCACGCCGGCGTCGGATGCCCCGTACACCTCCAACCAGTCGGCCACCTGGCGTTCGGCGTCACTGCGCGCTGCGTCGTTCATATCGGTCCTGTTCCACTCTCGGCATACGTGATGACACAATCATGGATGTGACCGCGAACACCGACAACCCTCCGAAGAGGGGTGCGCCCGCCGACGAGCTCGCGCGCCGCCTGCGCGGACCGTTGGCGAGGCTGCGGCAACGGACCGGCGCGAGTCTGGCGTTCGCCGGCCGCGTGCTGCCCGGCGACGCCCCGCGGATCGAACTGTTCTCCTTCGACGGCGACGTGCGCGGCCCGCTGCGTGGCGCGAACCTCAACCCCGGCCACGGTCTCGGCGGACGCGTCGTCGGTCGGGCCCGCCCCGAAGCGATCGGCGACTACGTCAGTTCGCCGCTGATCACCCACACCTACGACGAGATCATCCGCGCCGAGTCGCTCCGCGCGATCGTCGCCGCGCCGATCATCGTGGGCCGCAAGCAGATCGGCGTTCTATATGCGGCCCGTCGCACCGCTCAGGGACAACTCGACGCCTCCCTCGACGCGGTGGTGGACGAAGCGCGGAGCGTGGAGCAGCAGCTCGCCGTCGCCGATGTCCTGACCACGCTGCGCACCGACGACGAGGAGCGCGATCTGGCGGCCTGGCGGACCCGCGTGGCCGACTCGTACACACAGCTGCGGGCACTCGCCGACTCCGTCGACGACGTGTCGGTCCGCGCGCGGATGCTGGAGATCGCCGCCGACCTGGCCGTCGAAGCCCCCGATGACGATCTGTCGGTCATGCTGACCGCACGCGAACAGGACGTCCTCGGCCTCCTCGGCGCCGGAATGACGAACAGAGCGATCGCCGAGAGTCTCGGCATCGGCCTGTACACGGTGAAGGATCACGTGAAATCGCTGTTGACGAAACTCGATGCGACCAGCCGGTTCGAGGCCGTCGTCAACGCGCGTCGAGTGCGCCTGATCCCCTAGCACCGTCGTCCGTTTGAACGACACGTACCTAACGTGACGACCACCACTCTCCGACGTATCGAGTAGCGGCCGAGGAAGACGGCCGCCCGAGGAACGAGAGGACGTGTTCGACATGCACAAGCACCACGCCACCCGAATCGCCGCCGTCGGCGTCGCCGCCGCCGGACTGGTCGGCGCAACGCTCGCCGGTACCGGCGCCGCGGCCGCCGACGGATTCCCGAACGGGCCGTACTGCAACGGCCCGGCCGAGGTGATGGCCGAGTCCGCGATCTCCCAGGTCGTCATCTGCCCGGTTCAGGGCCCGACCGGATGGGAGTACAGCGGTAAGGCCAAGACCACCGGGAACTGGATCGACATCCGCGGCGCCTACCGCGACAACGCGGGCTTCCACGCCGACAACAACGGATACAGCTACCACGTGCTGCGCGACAATCTCCTGATTCTGGCGCCCGACGGGTCGACGGTGTCGTATGAGCCGTGGACGTACTACTACCAGCGGTGACGTCCATCCGGCGGGACTCGCGGTGTGGTTCGAACGAATGACACCGCGAGTCGGTCGCCTGCACGATGGAATCACACGAAGCACGACACATCGCGAGACGAGGAGAGACATATGACGAACCGAATCCGCACCGCCGGACTGGCCGCCGCCACCGCCCTGATCGCCGCAGGCTCGGTGATGGGCGTCGGCCAGGCGTCCGCCTACGGCGACGACTTCCCCGGCGGCCCCTCCTGCGAACGCAAAGCGTTCGTGAAGGCGGAGTCAGCGAAGTCGAAGGTCCTGATCTGCCAGAACGAGCCGGGGTCGATCGACTACACGT
Source organism: Gordonia humi (assembly GCF_014197435.1). Lineage (NCBI taxonomy): Bacteria > Bacillati > Actinomycetota > Actinomycetes > Mycobacteriales > Gordoniaceae > Gordonia > Gordonia humi. The sequence continues at coordinate 1,111,751 of NZ_JACIFP010000001.1, read as the reverse complement.
ACATGGGTGAGGCCAAGACCACCGGGCAGACGCTCGTGATCCCGACCGCCCGCTACGCGAGCAGCGGATATCACGCCGCCAACAACGGTTACCAGTACCACGTCCGCCCCGACGCTCTCGAGATCGACGCCCCCGACGGCAGCGTCGTCTCGTATGAGCCGTGGACGTCGTACGACACGTACGAGTAGAGGCCTCCCACTGCCGTATCGAGAGAACCAGGTTCTACTGGATCGGCTTCACCAGCGGGAAGAGGACCGTCTCGCGGATGCCGAGACCGGTGATCGCCATCAGCAGGCGATCGATGCCCATGCCGGTGCCCGCGGTGGGCGGCATGGCGTGCTCCATCGCGGCGAGGAACTCCTCATCGAGGACCATGGCCTCGTCGTCGCCCGCCGCGGCCAGACGAGCCTGGTCGACGAAGCGCTCGCGCTGGATGATCGGATCGACGAGTTCGGAGTAGCCGGTGGCCAGCTCGAAGCCGCGGACGTAGAGATCCCACTTCTCGACGACGCCCGGAACAGAGCGGTGCGCGCGGACCAGCGGCGACGTCTCGACAGGGAAGTCGCGGACGAACACCGGCTCGTCGAGCTTGGAACCGACCGTGTGCTCCCACAGCTCTTCGACGAGCTTGCCGTGGCCGTACCCCTTGCCCTTCGGGATCTCCAGGCCCACCTCGTCGCAGATCGCGAGCAGCTCGTCGACAGTCGTCTCGAGCGGCACGATCTCGCGACCGAGCGCCTCCGACAACGACGGGTACATCGAGACGGACGTCCACTCGCCCGACAGATCGTAGGTGGAACCGTCCGGCATCGTCGGCGTGAGGGTGCCGACGGCGCCGAGGGCCACGGCCTGTACCAGTTCGCGGGTCATGACCGCGGCATCGTCGTAGGTGCCGTAGGCCTGGTAGGTCTCGAGCATCGCGAACTCGGGCGAGTGGGTGGAGTCGGCGCCCTCGTTGCGGAAGTTGCGGTTCACCTCGAAGACCCGTTCGATGCCGCCGACGACGGCGCGCTTGAGGAACAGCTCCGGCGCGATGCGCAGGTACAGGTCCATGTCGAAGGCGTTCGAGTGCGTCACGAACGGGCGGGCCGCGGCGCCACCGTGCAATGTCTGCAGCATCGGCGTCTCGATCTCGAGGAAGTCGCGCTCGGTGAGGAACTTGCGCAGTTCGGCCATCGCCTTGACGCGGGTGCGCGCGGTCTCGCGGGCCTCCGGACGGACGATGAGGTCCACGTACCGCTGGCGGACGCGCGACTCCTCGTTCATCTCCTTGTGAGCGACGGGCAACGGGCGCAACGACTTCGAGGCCATCTGCCACGCATCGGCCATGACCGACAGTTCGCCGGTGCGCGAGGAGACGATCTCGCCGTGGACGAACACGATGTCGCCGAGGTCGACGTCGGCCTTCCAGGCGGCGAGCGACTCCTCACCGACCTTGGCCTGGGACAGCATCGCCTGCAACTGGGTTCCGTCGCCCTCCTGCAGGGTGGCGAAGCAGAGCTTGCCCTTGTTCCGGATGAAGATCACGCGGCCCGCGACGCCCGCGACGATTCCGGTCTCCTCCCCCGCCTCGAGTTCCGAGTGGGCCAGGCGGATCTCCGCGAGAGTATGCGTGCGCGCCAGCTCCACGGGGTACGCCTCACGTCCCTCGGAGAGGATGCGCTCCCGCTTCTCTCGGCGGATCCGCAGCTGCTCGGGGGTCTGATCTTCCTCGCTGGCCTGCTCGGCGCTCTGGTGCTCACTCACCCGTACAGGTTAAGTGTCGGCGATGGTCGGGGGCGAATCGAACTCAGCGCGGATCGTAGAACTGGACCCCGTCGTCGCCGACCGAACCGGTCACCCCGTGTGCGCGCAACGCGCGATACCCGCCGACGACGAATCGCGCACCGGTCACCCCGCGCGCCTGCAGGTGCCAGGCCAGCCATTCCGCGTCGTACCCGTCGTCGGAGACGAGAACCCACTGCGCGTCGACGGTGGCTCCGCGGAGCGCCCACGGCGAGTCGGGACTGAGTAGATCGAGCGCCTGGTCGGAGTCGACGGCCACCGCGCCGAACAGCGCACCGGATCGGCGGTGCGATGCCACGTCGCGCAGGTCGACGGCGACGCCGCCTGCGGCCAGCACGGAGCGGAACTCGCCCGGCTGCACGGACAGCGGAACGGAGACGAACGGAGCAGAGACGGGTGCGGCGACGGCAACGGTCATTGGGGAATCCTCGGATGTGATCGATGGTGAGCGGGGAGTGCGAAGTACCGCGGCGTCCACCGAGGCGGACGTCAGCGGCGACAACACTCCTGACAGCTCTTGATCACGACACCGAGGATGCCACAACGGGCGGCGACCGGGAAGAGTTTTGTGCACGGATGCGCGGAATCGCACCGGATAACGATTTGATCAGACGATCAGGAACGCGTGCGGGCCACTTGTTCGGGCGGTTACAGTCTGATTCATTGTGTGTTCACACTCACGACATCCGGAGGTCATCGCATGAGCTTGTCTCGTCGTACATTCCTGCGCGGCAGCGCTGCCGCGGCCGGAGCCGTGGTCGCATCGTCGGTGGCGTCGGGGCTGGTGCGAGCCGAACCCGGCGCGACGGCGTCGGCGAACCCCGTCGGGACGACGCTGGAGAAGGTCGGTGTCGCGGGCCGACCGACCACGAAGGGATACCGCCGGTTGGTCGAGGGCAGGGGTTGGCCGCTGGTGGTCCGCCAGGAGCTGGCGCAGGCGAAGGCCGCGCGCGATTCGGCACGGACCGGACTCGCCTCGTTCGTGCAGATCACCGACATCCACATCTCCGACGTGCAGAGTCCCGCGCGGTTCGAGTATGTGCATCCACTGCTGGGCAGCGCGTACCGCCCGCAGGAGGCGCTCGGCACACAGGGCGCCGTCGCACTGGTCAAGCGCATCAACTCGCTGTCGGGCGGACCGTTCACCGGTCGCGGAATCGACTGCGTGGTGTCGACCGGCGACAACACCGACAACCACGAGATCGTGGAACTCGAGTGGTATCAGCGGCTGCTGTCCGGCGGCACCATCACGCCGAACACCGGGCATCCGACCCGCTTCGAAGGCGTTCAGTCGCTCGGCTCGGCCGAGTACTACCGTCCCGAACTCGATAAGACGGACATGTACAAGGACAAGGACTTTCCGACGATACCCGGACTCCTGCACGCGGCGATGCGCTCGCACACGAGCCCGGGTCTGGACATGCGCTGGTACTCGGTGTTCGGCAACCACGACGACCAGATGGTCGGCACCGTCCCCAACGGGGTGATCGACGGGCTCTACCTCGGGAACGTGAAGTTCGATCTGCCGGGCACCGATCCGACCGCCGCCGCGATCGCGCGGGCGCTGACGTCCGATCCGGCCGCCGTCGTGCAGCTGCTCGCGAAGCTCAGGTCGACCGGTCCCGTGCTGCCGGCCACCGCGGACGCACGACGACGGCCGTTCACTCCGCGCGAGTTCATCCGGCGCCACTTCGATCCGTCGATCACCGGGCCCGGACCGGTGGGTCACGGGTTCTCCGATCCGGACGGACCGAGTTGGTACCGCTTCCAGATCGCGCCGGGCGTGCTCGGTATCGCGATGAACACGACCAACAGCCTCGGCATCGCCGACGGCTCGATCAGCCAGAAGCAGTTGAGCTGGGTCGAGAAGCAGATCTCCGCCCACTCGGATCAACTGGTGATCGTCTTCAGCCACCACACGTCGTCGACGATGACGGCGGTCATGCCGAATCCGGAGACACCCGGCGAGGCGCAGTTCGACGGCGAGCACCTCGTCGAACGGCTGAAGACCCATGCCAACGTGATCGCATGGGTCAACGGCCACACTCACAACAACGAGTTGACACCCCATCGCGGCTCGTCGCCCCGACACAGCTTCTGGGAGATCAACACCGCCAGCCACATCGACTTCCCGCAGCTCGCGCGGATCATCGAAGTGGCCGACAACCGCGACGGCACCATCAGCATCTTCACCCCGCTGATCGAGGCCGAAGGACCGTACACGGCCGATCCGTCGGATCTGTCGCAGAAGGGGCTGGCCGCCCTCTACCGAGAGATGTCGCTGAACGACATCCACGCCGAGGACCGAGCGGGAAGCGGAGCGGACCGCAATTGCGAACTGCTGCTGGCGAACCCGCTGCGCTGAGGCGATTCGCTCGTGCGGGCGTCGTGCGGCCGGCCACCGCCCGGGCACCCGGGCGCCACAGCGCGGTCGATCCGGCCCGCGTGTGGTCGATGAGCTTCGCAGGGTCGTCGTCGATCGCGGCGGTCGGCATCGCGGCCGGGTCCGTTGCGACCGACTCCTACGGCAGACGCACGTACACGCTCATCACGGCGACCAGAACCGCCTCGTCGTACTGGTCGATCAGCTCGACGTCGTAGGCGACGAGGACGCGCCGCTTATCGGTCTCGGGCCGCACCGTCGTGGTGGTCATGGTGCCGGTGACGACGGTGCCGGGGCGGACCGGCCGAAGGAAGCGGACGCCCTCGATCTCCTTGCCGCACAGGACGTGGAGCCGATCGAACACGGCGGGAACGGCCAGCCGCTGAAAGATCGCCAGTGTCTGGATCCCGCTCGCGATGAGACCGCCGAACGGACCGTCGTCGGCCGCGGCCTCGTCGACGTGGAACCACTGCGGATCCCACTGCTTCGCGAAATCGATGATCGACTCCGCCGTCACCGCGTACTCCCCGAGACGGTGGACGTCGCCGGATCTCACAACGTCGCCGTAGAGCTTCTCCATGCACGAAACCGTATCCGCTGCGCGGATTCTCACCGTCGCCGAGGCACCGAACCCGTCGACGGACAGGTCCCGGTCCGCAACGAGTCCATGGGCGTCGATCCGTATCTGCTCGGCCGGATGAACGACGTGACGTCGCATGTTCCGCCGTTCACAGTCGGCCGGCCGCTCGACGGCGGCGGGTTCTGTTCGTACTCGGGCACTCGAAACGACCTCAGCGGTCGTTTCGAGTGCCCGAGTACGACGAGGCCGGTGTGCTTACCGCTTCTTCGAGCGCTCGTACACCCGTCGCAGGCCGTCGAGGGTCAGGTGCGGGTGATGGTCGGTGATCGTCGCGGCCTCGCCGACCATGAGCGGGGCGAGGTAGCCGGTGGCGACGACGGCGACATCGTTCCCGTCGAAGCCGGCGACGTCGCGTCGCACCCGGTTCACCAGGCCGTCGATCTGGCCGGCGAAGCCGTAGAGGATGCCCGACTGCAGGGCTTCGACGGTGTTCTTCCCGACCACGCTGCGCGGCGGACGCAGTTCCACCTTCCGGACGGTGACGGTGTGCTCGGACAGCGCCGCCACACCGAGATTGATGCCGGGTGCGATCGCACCGCCGAGCAGTTCGCCTTTCGCCGACACCGCGTCGACCACCGTCGCCGTGCCGCACGCGACGACGATGCACGGTCGGTCCGGGAAGTTCTCATGCACCGCCAACGCGTTCGCGACGCGGTCGGTACCGACCTCCTTCGGGTTGTCGACCAGTAGCGGAACACCGGTCCGCACACCGGGCTCGAGCAGCACATGCGGCCCGTTGCCGAAGTAGCGGGGCGCCGTCACCCGCATCTCACGCAGCAGCGACGGCACGGTCGACAACGTCGCGACGGCCGTGACCTGTTCGACGTCGGATCCGAGCAGACCGCGAAGGAGCAGCGCGAGCTCGTCCGCCGTGTAGTTCGGCTGCGTGTGGATCCGCCAGTCGCGGATCAGCTCCGCATGATCGCCGAATCCCGCGAACACCCCGAGGTGAATGTTCGTGTTCCCGATGTCGACGGTGAGCAGCATGGGTGCGACGCGCCTAGACCGCGCTGGTCGCCAGGACGCGGGGGTCCTTCAGTCCCGAGCCCTCGGGGACGTCGGCCGGGTCGTCGCCGACAGTGACGGGACGGTTATCGGCGTCGACGAACACCACGTTCGGCGAGTACTCGCGGAGTTCGGCCTCGTCCATCATGCCGTAGGCGATGATGATCACCAGGTCGCCCGGGTGAACGAGATGCGCGGCGGCGCCGTTGATTCCGATGACGCCGCTGCCGCGTTCCCCGGCGATCGCGTAGGTCTCGAGACGGTTGCCGTTGTCGATGTCGACGATCGTGACCTGCTCGCCCTCGAGCAGATCGGCGGCGTCGAGCAGGTCCTGATCGATGGTCACCGAGCCGACGTAGTGCAGGTCGGCCTGGGTGACCGTCGCGCGGTGGATCTTGGAGGTCATCATGGTGCGGAGCATGGGTCTATCCCTCTTCTCTTCCGATGAATCCGGTGCCGATCGCGACGCCGACGTTGTCGATGAGTCGCGCCGACCCGAGTCGTGCGGCCACCAGGAGGCGGCCGTCGCCGATCTCCGGGGGATCCTCGAGTCCTCTGCCGCGGAGTTCGAGGTAGTCGACCTCGATCTGCGGCTGGGTGTCCAGGACGGCGCGGGCGGCGGCCACGATGGCCTCCCGTCCGCCTTCGGCGGCGTGCGTTCCGGCGAGCAGTGCGGCCGACAGCGTCGTCGCGATCTCCCGCTCGTCGTCGGACAGATACCGGTTGCGTGACGACAGAGCCAGTCCGTCCGCTTCGCGCACGGTGGGCACGCCGACGATCTCGACGTCCATGTCGAAGTCGTTCACCATCTGGTTGATCAGGACCAGTTGCTGGTAGTCCTTCTCGCCGAAGTAGGCGGTGTTCGGTGCCGCGATGTTCAGGAGCTTGCCGACGACGGTGAGCATTCCGGCGAAGTGACCCGGGCGTGCGGCGCCGTCGAGGATGTCGCCCGCCGGTCCCGGGTTCACGGTGGTGCGCGGCCCGTTCGGATACATGTGCGAGACCGTCGGCGCGAACACCAGCTCGACGCCGGCGGCCGTCAATTTGGCGAGGTCGTCGTCGAAGGTGCGCGGATAGGCGTCGAGATCCTCGCCCGCCCCGAACTGCAGCGGGTTGACGAAGATCGACACGATCACGACGGTGTTGCCCGACCGCTGCGCGGTGCGGACCAGTTGCAGGTGGCCGTCGTGCAGGGCGCCCATCGTGGGGACCAGCGCCACACGCTTGCCCGCACCGCGCAACGCCTTGCTGACGCGGTGCAGTTCGGCGGGGTCACGGTGCACCGTGAGCTCGCCGGGGGTGAACAGGGGTGCGTCGGTCAAGGCCGGACCTCCAGCAGTGCTCGCATGTCGGGACCGGCGTCGTGCTGGGCCGCAGCACGGCCGGCCAGCACGCGATATCCGCGTGCGATGCCTTCGTGGACCTGCGACAGTTCGTCGAGGTGCCGGGCGACGGCGTCGACGTCGCCGCGTGCCACCGGGCCGGTCAGAGCGGAGCGTCCCTGAGCGAGGACGTTCTCCAGGGATGCGGTGACCAGCGGTGCGAGCAACTGCTCGGCGAGTCCGATGCCTCCGCCGTCGACGGTGGCGGCGGCAGCGGCGTCGCCCGCCGGGCCGCCGATCGCGGCCTGCAGCGCGGTCACCGCGTCGGTGATGAGGGCGTTGAGATTGTTGGCGCCGTGCGCGAGCGCGGCGTGGTAGAGGGCGCGGCTCGTCTCGGCGATCCGGATCGGCGTGGCGCCGAGTTCCATGACCAGGGCCATCGCGATCGCGTCGCCGATTTCGTCGGCGGCCGTCACACCGAAGCACGACGACGCCAGCCGCGCGGTGTCGTCGGTCGAGTCGACGAAGGTCATCGCCGGGTGGGTGGCCGCGACGATCGCGCCGCGACGGGCGATCGGCTCCAGGACTCCGATGCCGTGGGCGCCCGCGGTGTGCACGACGATGCTTCCCGGTACCACGTGCTCGGCGATCCGCGCGGCGACGGCCGCCAGTTCGGTGTCGGGAACGGCGATCACGATCAACTGGGACGAGGCGACGACGTCCGCGAGCCCGCGGACCTGAGCGAACGGAAGCCGCTCGGCGGCACGAGTAATGGAGACCGGCGACGTGGCGACAACGGATTCGACGCGGTGTCCGACGGCGGCGAGCGCTTCACCGAGCGCAGTGCCGACGCGTCCAGCACTGATGATGCCGACGCGCAGACGCGCCGGTGCCATCGGTGATTCCACCGCTGCCTCCATCGTTCGTTCCAGTCCCTCACACGCGCGGTTCGCGCGCTCCGGGTACCAGACGTCCGCAGACCACGATAGGCGCAGCACCCGGCCGGTGCCACAACGCTGTGATCGGGTTCACGCGAGGACTACGCGAGCATGGGAACTCGACCGGCACGGGCGGGTTCCGACCGGCGGTAGCGGTCTCAGTCGCGGCGGCGACGGTGGCCGCCGGTCGACGACCCCTGGTTCTGGGCGCCCTCGCGCAGCCGGGACAGCAGTTCACTGGCCGGACGGCCCGACGCGTGCGCACCGTCGTCGATCGGTTCCTGATCCGCCTGCTGGGGTTCGACCGGTCGGGGTTCGACCGGTCGGGGCTCCACGTGTTCGGGCCTGCCCTGCGGGGGCCGCGGCGGCGCCTGGCGGAACGGACCCGACGGCGGCTCGTAGGCGCCCGCACCGAACGCGGCCCGCTGGTGCGGGCCGGTCGGCGGCCCCGCGGGGAACCGCGGCGCCGGTCGCTGCGGCATCGGCGGGGGCTGCGGGAATCGCTGCTGCGGTGCCGGCTGCGGCCGCACCACCGGCTCCTCGTCCGCAGGATCATCGGTCACCACCGGAATGATCTCGGTCATCTCGATCCGCCCCGAATCGGTGGGCTCGCCCGGTACGTGGCGTCCGTCCCCGGTTTGCGGTGCGGTGGTTGCGAAGTCGCGCTCGGCGGCCGCATGATCGTCGGCGACGCCGACGTACGACGCACCGGCCAGCCCGGAGCCGAGTTCGCGGGGTCGTTCCAGACCGATCGCGATCTGCGACTCCGGAAGCGACTTGCCGAGCAGTTGCTCCAGACTCGAACGGAGTGCGAGGACCTGGGCCTTGAGCTCATTCAGCTCGTGGTTCGACTCGGCGGCCACCTCCTGACGGATCGACGCCTCCACGTCGGACTCGTACTGACGACGCGCCGCGATCTCACGCTCGAGCTGCAGCTCGTACACGAGCCGCTGGTCCCGCGTCCGATTCTCCGCGGTGTCGACCTGGCGACGGTATTTGGTGACCATCACCGCGCCGATCACCGCGGCCCACAGCGCCGCGATGACGGCCAGGGTCGCCGTCCACGGCAGGTCGCCGCCGAACACCATCAGGAGGCTGGCCACCAGGGCCAACACCACCAGCAGAGCGATCGCCCACTGGCCTGCCGAGCTGCTCGTGCCTCGAGTCTTCCCGCTGTCCGCCTCATCGGTCATGCACGCCAACTTACCGGGGCGTCGCGTCTGCGCCGCTCACCGGACCTCGGAGAGTCGCCGACACGACCCGCTCAGGCGGGCGCCGCGTCCGCGCCGTCGCCGTCCGCGTCGGGGTCGTCCGGCGCCCTGCACGAGTGCTCGAGCCACAGTGCGGCGCCGACCAATGCCAGCCCGCCGATCGCTCCGACGACCGCGGCCGGCCGATCGGCCCGTGCGGCGTCGAGGATGTTGTTGTTGAGCAGGAACACCAGGACGCCCGCCCAACCGCCGAACGCGATCGCGCCGAGGATCGCCGACGCCTTGCCCAGCACCATGACCCGGGCCGCGGCGATCGGATGGAGCTGTCCGCGGGCCCGACCGATGTCGCGCCCGGCGACCCGCGCCTTCACGATGAATCCGGTGACGACCTCGATCGCCGCCAAGAGATAGAGGAACGCGCCCGACGGCCACGACAGCGAAGGGAACGACCCGTAGTTGTAGCGGATCAGGATCCACAGCGCCAGGCCCGCGACGACGGCGATCAACACGAGGTCGCGCACCTTCGTCATCCCGAGACGCTCGTCGTCGGGGTCCGGGTCGGCGCCCGGTCGACGCGTGGTCATCGCACGGGCCCCCCGCGTCGTACCCCGGCGACCTCGTCGGCGTCGAGCTCGGCCAGGAGGTCGGCCACCCGCTGCGGGCGACCGTCGACGGTCAGCGTCGCGTCGGGATCGATCTCGAGCCACGGGGCCAGCACGAAAGCGCGCTGATGTGCGCGCGGGTGCGGGAGGATCAGCTCGGGATCGTCGGAGGTCACCGGGACCCCGTCGACGTCCACGGTGATCACGTCGACGTCGAGTGTGCGCGGCCCCCAGCGCACGTCGCGGACGCGATCGGCGGCACGCTCGCAGTCACGGCAGAACTCCAGCCACTCGCGGGGGCCGCGATCGCCCGCGACAATGAGCGTCACGTTCACGAAGTCGTCCTGCTCCACCCCGCCCCACGGGGCGGTGCGGTACACGTTCGAGGCCGCGACGAGCTCGGCCCCGGCCGCGTCGAGCACCGACCGGAGGAAACCGACACTGTCGCCGATATTCGATCCGGCCGACAGGACCGCCCGGGAGTTCATCGCGCCCCGCGCGGCTTCCGCGAGCGCCGGGTGACGACGGCGACGTCGTCGAAGGTCAGCGGGATCGGCGCCGACGGCTTGTGCACGGTCACCTCGCACGCCGAGACCCGCGGGTCGTCGGCCATGATCGTGTCGGCGATGTCACCGCCGACCGCCTCGATCAGGTCGCGCGAGGGGCCGGCCACCACATCGTGGGCCAACTGCGCGAGGACACCGTAGTCGACGGTGTCGGCGAGGTCGTCACTGCTCGCGGCCGTCGACAGGTCGATCCACAGGGTCACGTCGACGATGAACTCCTGACCGTCGCGCTTCTCGTGCTCGAACACACCGTGATTGCCGCGCACACGCAGTCCGCGCAGCTCGATCCGATCAGCCATGGGTTCCTCTCTGCCCGCCCGACCGCCAGGCCGCGGCCACCTCGATCGCATCACGGCTGGCCGCGACGTCGTGCACTCGTACGCCCCACGCACCGCCCGCCGCCGACAGCGCCGACACCGCGGCGGTCGCCACCTCGCGTCCGGCAGGTGGACGATCGACGCCGTCCGCCGCCAGCAGCGCGCCCAAGAAACGTTTCCGCGAGGCGCCGATCAGCACGGGGAACCCGAGACCCACCAGAGTCGGCAGGGCGTGCAGCAGAGCCCAGTTCTGCTCACTGCTCTTGGCGAAACCGAGACCGGGATCGAGCACGATGAGATCGGGATCGACGCCCGCGGCGACGGCCGCGTCCACCTGACCGAGCAGTTCGCCCGACACCTCGGCGACGACGTCCCGGTAGCCGCCCGCGTCCTGCACTCGATGGGTGAAATGCCGATCCTCGGTGCTCGCGTCGCCCGCCGGTCGCCAGTGCATGAGGATCCACGGCGCCCGCGACTGTGCGACGACCCGCCCCATGTCCGCGTCCGCGCGGCCACCGGACACGTCGTTGACGATGCTCGCCCCCGCGTCGAGCGCGGCCGCCGCCACCGACGCCCGCATCGTATCGACCGACACCTGCACGCCGTGTGCGGCCAACGCCGAGATCACCGGCGTCACGCGCTGCGCCTCGGTACCCGGATCGACGCGGACGGCACCCGGCCGGGTCGATTCGCCGCCGACGTCGACGATGTCGGCCCCCGCCTCCGCGAGCGCCAGACCGTGTCGGATCGCGTCGTCGACGTTCAGATAGCGTCCGCCGTCGGAGAACGAGTCGGCCGTCACGTTGAGCACCCCCATCACGAGGGTGCGTTGCGGGTCTCCGACCGTGGTCACCGCGTGATCAGGTCCAGCGCTTCGCCGCGGGAGACCGCGCTCGTCTTGAACAGGCCGCGCACGGCCGAGGTGGTCGTGGTGGCGCCCGGCTTGCGGATACCGCGCATCGCCATGCACAGGTGCTCGGCCTCGATCACCACGATCACCCCGCGCGGATCGAGCCGGCGAACCAGAGCGTCGGCGATCTGGCTGGTGAGACGCTCCTGGACCTGCGGCCGCTTGGCGTACAGGTCCACCACGCGCGCCAGCTTCGACAGGCCGGTCACCTGACCGGACTCGCCGGGGATGTACCCGACGTGGGCGACGCCGCGGAACGAGACCAGGTGGTGCTCGCACGTGGAGTACATCGGGATGTCCTTGACCAGGACCAGCTCGTCGTGCCCCTCGTCGAAGACGGTCGCGAGGACTTCGTCCGGCTCCGTGTACAGCCCGGCGAACATCTCCCGATACGCGTTGGCGACCCGGTGCGGGGTCCGCTTGAGCCCCTCGCGATCGGGGTCCTCGCCCAGCGCGAGAAGCAGTTCGCGGACGGCGGCCTCAGCGCGTTCCTGATCGAACTCGCCGATCGCGGCCGGGCCGCGATCGATCCCGTCGATCCTCGTCTGTACTTCGTCGGTCCTCGTCATCGCTTCTCCTCGCCGGACTGGTCTTCGGGCGGCCAGCCCGGTGCGGACCAGTCACGCGGGGCGCCGTAGTCGGGTCGGGTGCCCGGGTACTGGTAGCCCGGTGCGGGCTGCTGTCCGGTCTGCGGCTGCCCGTTCGGGGACTGTCCCTGCGGCGACTGGCCCGGCTGGGGCTGACCTCCGTACTGCGGCGGCTGCCCGTACTGCGGAACCTGTCCGTACTGAGGGGGCTGGCCGTACTGGGGCTGACCACCGTACTGGGGGGCCTGTCCGGGCTGCCCGTACTGCGGTTGCGGTGTCTGCTGCGGGTGACCGTACTGCGGCGGCACACCGATCGCGTCGCCCGGTGCGGTGCCCTGCCATGCCGGTTCCGGCTTCGCGGGCTCCGGGTTCGGAGGCCACGGCTCGCCGCGTTCGACGGCCAGCTCGCCCGGCGTCTTGATCGGCGGCTTGGAGCTCGGCGTGCGATCACCGAAGACGTCGAACTTGGTGATGCGCGGACGCTTCTCGACGCTCGAGAGGATCTCCTCGAGATCCTTACGGACCAACGTCTCCTTCTCCAGGAGCGCACCGGCCAGCACGTCGAGGACGTCTCGGTACTCGTCCAGGATCGCCCACGCCTCGGTGTGCGCGGCCTCGATCAGTTCACGGACCTCCGCGTCGATCTCGGCGGCGACGCCCACCGAGTAGTCCACGCTGCCCGACATACCGCGGCCCAGGAACGGATCGCCCTGCTCCTGGCCGTAGCGGACGGCGCCGAGCTTGGCGCTCATGCCGTACTCGGTGACCATCGCGCGCGCGATCTTCGTCGCCTGATCGATGTCTGAACTCGCGCCGGTGGTCGGCTCGTGGAAGACCAGCTCCTCGGCTGCGCGGCCGCCCATCGCCATCACCAGTCGAGCGATCATCTCCGACCGGGTCATCAGCTCCTTGTCCTGCTCGGGGACGGCCAGGGCGTGACCGCCGGTGCGACCGCGGGCCAGGATGGTGACCTTGTAGATCGGGTCGAGATCGGGCATCGCCCACGCGGCGAGCGTGTGACCGCTCTCGTGATAGGCGACGGTCTTCTTCTCGTGCTCGCTGATGATCCGGCTCTTCCGGCGGGGACCGCCGACGACGCGGTCGACGGCCTCTTCGAGGATCTCGCCGGTGATCACGTTCTTGTGCTCACGTGCGGTGAGCAGCGCGGCCTCGTTGATGACGTTCGCCAGATCGGCGCCCGACATGCCCGGGGTGCGCTTGCCGAGTCCGTCGAGGTCGGCGTCCGGTGCGATCGGCTTGCCCTTGGCGTGCACGGCCAGGATCGCCTTGCGACCGGCGATGTCCGGGTTCGACACCGGAATCTGCCGGTCGAAACGACCCGGACGCAGCAGCGCGGGATCGAGGATGTCGGGACGGTTCGTCGCCGCCATCACAATGACGCCCGAGCGGTCGCCGAAGCCGTCCATCTCGACGAGCAACTGGTTGAGCGTCTGTTCGCGCTCATCGTGTCCGCCGCCCATGCCCGCGCCGCGCTGGCGGCCGACGGCGTCGATCTCGTCGACGAAGATGATGCAGGGGCTGTTCTCCTTGGCCTGCTCGAACATGTCGCGCACGCGGGAGGCGCCGACACCGACGAACATCTCGACGAAGTCCGAACCGGAGATCGCGTAGAACGGCACTCCGGCCTCACCGGCGACGGCGCGCGCCAGCAGCGTCTTACCGGTTCCCGGGGGGCCGTAGAGCAGCACGCCCTTGGGGATCTTGGCGCCCAGTGCCTGGTAGCGAGCCGGATTCTGCAGGAAGTCGCGGATCTCGTCGAGCTCTTCGACGGCCTCATCGGCGCCCGCGACGTCGGCGAACGTCGTCTTGGGCATGTCCTTGGTGAGCTGCTTGGCCTTCGATTTGCCGAAGCCCATCACACCGCCTCGACCACCGCCCTGCACGCGGTTCATCAGGAAGAAGAACAAGGCGAACAGGATGATCATCGGCAGGATGAAGATCAGGATCGACTGCCAGATCCCGGAGTCCTCACTGATGTTCGTCTGGTAGTTCTTGGCGCCCGAGTCCTGGACGGCGGTGAAGATCCGCGGCATCACACCCGACGGGTAGCGCGCGGTGACCTTGGTCTGTTCGGCGTCGTCGACCTTGATCGGCTTCTTCAGCTCCAGCCGAAGACGTTGTTCGCGGTCGTCGATCTGCGCCGACTCCACGTTCTTGTCCTCGAGCTGGGTGATCGCCACCGAGGTGTCGATACCCGCGTATTCGCGGTCGGAGTTCCGCAACACGCTCCAACCCCACAGGGCGAGCAGAATCACGGCCACGATGGCCAGATTGCGGAACAGTTTCTTACGGTTCATGGATATACGCGTGAGGGAGGTCTGCACGAGTGCGACAGTGGGTCGCTCCCGGTCATATCACCCTGGTCCTTCCCGTCGAGGCGACGAATACGAGGCTAGGAGGTCAACGCCCCGGACGCCGTCGATGTTCCCGGCGGGGGCGTCGCCCGCTCAGGACGAGTACACGTCCGGATGCAGAGTGCCGATGTACGGCAGGTCGCGGTACCGCTCGGCGTAGTCGAGCCCGTAGCCGACGACGAACTCGTTCCCGACGTCGAAACCCACATCGGCGACGTCGATCACGGCGCGCATCGCGTCCGGCTTGCGGAGCAGCGTGACCACCTCCAGCGACCGCGGCGAGCGGGTCGCCAGGTTCTTGAGCAGCCACGACAGCGTCAGCCCGGAGTCGATGACGTCTTCGACGATCAGCACGTCGCGACCGGTGATGTCCCGGTCGAGGTCCTTGAGGATCCGGACCACACCGGACGACGACGTCGACGAACCGTAGCTCGAGACCGCCATGAACTCCATCTGCGACGGGATCGGCAGTGCCCGGGCGAAGTCGGTCATGAACATGATCGCACCCTTGAGGACGCCGATCAGGACCAGATCCTCTTCGGCGTCGGCGTATCGCTCACCGACGGCCCGAGCCATCTCCACCGTCCGCGCGTGTATCTGTTCCCGGCTGATCAGGACGGATTCGATGTCTCCGCCGTAACCGCTTTCCGAACCCAAGGCGTTGTCGTCGCGTGCCACGCCTTACAGCTTGTCACGCCGCCCCTGGCGAGAACACATCGGCTCCGGCCGCAACCCTGACAACATTCATTCGAATAGTCCAGCTTTAGTCGTCTGAACGGTTGAATTCATGGGATCATCACGTCTGATCGCCGCATCTCCCTCCGATCCGGCGAGTCCCTCCAAGAGAAAGAAGCACATGGCTCGCAGAAAGTCCGTCCGCGCCCTGGCGGCGGCAGTCCTCACCCTCGTCGTCGCCCTCCCCCTCCTCGCACCTCCGGCGCACGCCGCCCCCGCCCCCGCGCCCGTCAAGGCGAAGGTCACCTCGACCGACGACGATGTCATCGTCCGCGTCGACCACGGCTCGCTGGCCGCCGAGAACGGCGCCCTGGTCTTCCGAAACGATGCGGGCAAGACCGTGCAGACCGTCCCGTTGACGTACATCGGCGAGGACGCCCGCAGCTACCCGATCGACGCGAAGGTCGCCGGCGGGACCGCGACGCTGGTCCCGTCGACGGACGTCAAGCGGTCGACGACCACCCCGACGAGCGTTCTCGACGCCGGCCGCAAGCCCGCGAAGAAGGTCATCTGCGGCCCGGAGACCCGCAAGCAGCGCGATAAGCAGGCGCTGGACCAGCTGAACTCCGAGCTCGGCACCGCTGCGACGATCGGCGGCATCGCGGGCGTCATCATCGGCGCGATCCTCGGCATCGTTCTCAGCGGCGGACCGCTCGCCATCATCTCCTCCCCGATCGGCGCCTTGGTCGGCGCGGCGGGCGGGATCACCGGGGCCGCCATCAACGGCACCTTCGCCCGGTACTTCGGGACGATCAACAGCAAGTTCAAGCCGAAGACCTGCAACATCTGATCCACGGGTCCGCTCGTCACGAGACGGGCCGTTCCGACGTTCCCACCTCATCCGGACCACGGGTGAGGTGGGAACACTCATCTCGGCGACGATTCAGCGGTGAGACCGTCCTGTCGGCGGACCACCGCGAAGCGGGTCGCCGAGTCTCCGCCCACCGCGATCGGCCCCTGGCCGCGCCAGTCGGCGACGAGCGCGTCGACCGCGCTCACGACGCGATGACTCGGAGCCCGCACGCCCAGCGATACGAGCCAGGCTCGGACCACGCGCGTACGGATCGCGGCGGGCACCGCCAGCAGCGGCTCGACTGCCAGACCGTCGTCGGACGCGGTGGCCAGCACCTGCGCGGCGATCGCGTCCAAGGCGTCCGCATCGTCGGTCAACTGCGACGCCGTGCGGGCCAGCGCGTGCGCCACTCCACCCGCCAGCACGTCCTCCAGGAGCGGCATCACCTCGCCGCGGACCCGAACACGGGTATAGCGCGGATCGTCGTTGTGCGGGTCGTCCCACGGCCGCAGGCCCCAACCCGTGCACGCCGCGCGAGTCTGTTCGCGACGGACGCTCAGGAGCGGCCGACCCCACGGCCGGGCCCACGGTCGCATCCCGCACAGCGACCGTGCGCCGGAGCCCCGACCGAGGCCGAGGAGGACTGTCTCGGCCTGATCGTCGAGCGTGTGGCCGAGCAGGACCGGACGGCCGCGGCGCGCGGCGTCGAGCGCCGCGTAGCGAGCGTCCCGCGCGGCGGCCTCCATCCCGCCGTCGCCGTCGACGGTCACGGCGACGACCTCCGCGGTGGCGCCCAGTCCGCGCGCCTGACCGGCGGCGGTCTCGGCGACATCCGCCGAGCCGTCCTGCAGTCGGTGGTCGACGACGATCGCGTGCACGGTCAGTCCGGCGCGCAGCGACGCCGCGGTGAGCGCGAGGGAGTCCGCCCCGCCCGAGAGCGCGACGCAGACGTCGGCCGTGTCGAGATGGTGTGCGGCGAACGTTCGGACGGCGGCGATCAGCGCGCGTTCAGGCATGAGCCGGCCTCACTCGTTCCGCTGATCCGAGCCGACCCCGGTGTCACAGCACGCGCGTGATCCATGCGCTCGGGTCGTCGATCTCGCCGGGCAGGGGCAGCGTCTCGGGCGAGGTCCAGATCGTGTTGAACCGTTCCATGCCGACCTTCTCGACCACCTCGTCGACGAACGCCTTGCCACGGACGTACTGGGCGATCTTCGCGTCCATGCCGATCAGTGTGCGGATCAGCTTCTGGAGCGGGTTCTGCGGTCCGGTGCGGCGAGCGTCGAAGGCCTTGCGGATCGTCTCGACAGTCGGCACGTGCGTCGGACCCACCGCGTCCATGACGTGGTCGGCGTGCCCCTCCAACAGCGTTCCGAGCATCAGCATCCGCTCGAACGCGGCGAACTGTTCGGGCGACTGCAACAGCTGCATCAAGCCGATGACGCCCTTCTCCCTGGGCTTGCCGCTGCGCACCGACTCGGTGACGCGCGCCAGGATCTGAGCCACCGAGTCCTCGTCGCCGGCGGCGAGGTCGGCGATCGTGTCACGCATGTAGCCGGTGATCCACGGGTTCGCCGAGAACTGCACGCGATGGGTCACCTCGTGCAGGCACACCCAGTAGCGGAAGTCCGCGGGCACCACCCGCAACTGGCGTTCCACCCCGATGATGTTGGGCGCCACGAGGAGCAGGACACCGGGTTCGCCGGTCTCCGGGTCGAGGCTGAACGGATCGTACTGGCCGAGGATCGCGCTCGACAGGAATGCGAGCATCCCGCCGGCCTGCACACCCGACAGTTTGGCCGACCAGCCGGTGGCCGGTTCCGACTCGTCGGCGAGCATCGCGGGCATCGAGTTCGACGCGGCGTCTATCCAGCCGGCGCGGTCGACGACGCGGGCGCTCGGCACCCGCAGGCCGTCGGCGAGTCCGGTCACCTCACGCACCGGCCCCTCGGCTCGGACCGCGGCCTCGGCCAACTCCTCGCGTGCCTGCTCGCTGGTGTAGCGGGTCACGCGCGGCCCGGGACGGGCCACCTTCTTCGCGACGGACGCCGCCACGGACCAGTCGATGTCGACCGGCAGGGCTCCTCGGGCGTCGACCTCGTCGGATGTCGCCACGGTGTCCATCGATGCTCCTACTCGGTCGGGGTCAGCCACGGCAGCCGCACTCGCGGAGGGCGCCCGCCACCTGGTCGATGGCCGGGCGCGCGTCCTCGGGGGAGGTGCCGCCGGACATCAATGCGAACGACAGCACACGACCGTCGACGGTCTGCACTATTCCGGTCAACGACGTGACGCCCGTCAGTGTTCCTGTCTTCGCGCGGACCCAGCCCGCTCCGGCGTTCTCGTCGGGGTCGAACCGGTCGGCGAGCGTGCCCGTTCCGGCCGCGACCGGGAGTGTGTCGAGCAGCGACCGCAGCTTGGCCGAGTTGTCGCCGGCCACCGTCGCCGACATCACCCGATCGAGGACCGCTGCGGGCACCTTGTCGCCGTACGAGAGTCCGGAGGCGTCGCGGAGAGTGACGTCGGAGATGTCGAATCCTGCTTTGCGAAGGGCGTCGAGGACGGCGTCGACACCGCCGGAGATGCTCGGCTCGTGTCCGGTGGCCTCGGCGAGTTCCACCGACAGCATCTGCGCGAGCACGTTGTCGCTGAACCGCATCATGTCGCCGACCCGCACCGACAGCGGCGCCGAAGTCACCGAGGCGATCGTCTCGGCGCCGGTCGGCACGTCGACCTGCTCGACCTTCGAGTGCACGCCGAGCGCATCGGCCAGGGCGCGACCGGCTTCGGCGGCCGGATCGTCGGTCCGAGGCGAGTACTCGTCGAGTGGATCGCGTCGTCCGGCGTCGGCCATCAGTGACGACAACGGCGCGATGTCGCCGCCTTCGATGTCACGCTTGTCCCAGGTGCGGTCCATCGACGGCCCCTCGAAGCCCGGGGTCGCATAGGCCACGGACGTGACGTGGACTCCGGACTTGCCGATCTGCTCGGCGAGGTCGCTGATGCGCGCCGGATCGGTGTAGAAGGTCTCGGTTCCGTCGGCCGCGGTCGCCAGGGTCGGGTCGCCCGCCCCGACGAGGATCGCCTGTCCGTCGTCGCCGAGGACCACATGGGTGGTGATCGTCTTGTCCAGCGGCAGCGTCAGCAGGACCGCGGCGGCGGTGAGGATCTTCGCGTTCGACGCCGGGGTCCGCGGATCCGCGGCGCCGCTGCTCCACAAGGTCTGCCCGGTCAGCGGATCGCTCACCTGCCCGGTGAACTCGCCGAGCGCCTTGTCCCGGACCGGCTCGGCCAGCTGAGCCTCGACCCCCGACGCGGTGGGTGCGGGCGCGGTGGGCGGCACCGGTTTGATCACCGAGGTCACCGCGGCTGCCGCGGGCCGCGCCGGAGTCCCGTCGGGAATCGGGTCGGCCCGGTGGGTGTACACCCACCAGCCCGCGACGCCGCCACCGGCGAGAAGGATCACGAGGACCACGATGAGGGCGATTCGCAGGCCCATCCGGCGCTTCTTCGGCGGCTGCGGGGCAGGCGGAATCACCGTCGGTGGTGTCGGCTGGGCCACGGAACCTCCGGTCTGGGACTGCATGGAACAGCCACCACAGTATCGTTGTGTGCCGTTGCACGTGTTCTGCGCGGTGCGCACGACCGCCGTGGCAGAGCGAGTCCCAGACGACAAGGAGACGAAACATGGAGTTCGAGGTCACCGTCGAGATCCCCAAGGGATCGCGGAACAAGTACGAGATCGACCACGAGAACGGGAAGGTCTACCTGGACCGCTACCTGTACACCTCGATGGGCTACCCGGCCGACTACGGCTACATCGACCACACTCTCGGTGAGGACGGCGACCCGCTGGACGCGATGGTCCTGCTCCCCGAGTCGGTGTACCCGGGTGTCATCGTGAAGGCTCGCATCGTCGGCATGTACACGATGACCGACGAGGCCGGCGGCGACGACAAGCTGCTCGCGGTGCCCGCCGGCGACCCGCGCTGGGATCACATCCAGGATGTCGGCGACGTCAACGAGTTCGAACTCAAGGCCATCGCTCACTTCTTCGAGCGGTACAAGGACCTCGAGCCGGGCAAGTCCGTGACGCCGGGCGGCTGGGTCGGCAAGGACGAGGCGAGCAAGGTCGTGCAGGCCGCGATCGAGCGCTACAGCGCCTGAGCCGTACCCGCGCATCCACCGAGATTCAGGGCTCATACGCAGCCCCGAGGACGATCTTCCCTCGGAGGCTCGTATGCGCCCTGAATCTCTGCGCTCATGGATGCGGCAACGGCCGCGCATCGATCCCCACGGCACGCTCGAGCGGAGTCCGCATCACACCTCGGCGGGCACGTCCGGCTTCTCGCCCGACTCGTCGGCCTTCGGACCGCGACCGCGCAGCGGCACCTCGGTCCAGGTGACGGTGCCGATGATCGACAGCAGCGACAGGATCGACACGGACAGGAACACCTTGTCCATCGAGTCGGCGAAACCCTGCTTGATCGGATGCGAGATCGCGTCCGGAAGCTGCTCGATGATCGTCGTGTCCGACATGACGCTGCTGGTGTCCGCCGCGTCGGCCGGCCCCTGCCCCTGACCGGCCGCGGCGAGTGCCTTGCCGAAGCCCGCGACCTTCGGGTTGTCGCTCTGCGCCGCTTCGACGACGGCGGTCTTGAACTCCGGGTGACTCGCGGCCTCTGTCATCTCGCTGGTGATGTTGGTGCCCATGGTGGAGAACAGCAGCGAGAAGAACACGGCGACGCCCAACGTTCCACCGATCTGACGGAAGAACGTCGCCGTACCGGTCGCCATGCCGACATCGCGCATCGGCAGGATGTTCTGCATCGCGAGCATCATCGGCTGCATGAGGCAGCCCAGGCCGACGCCGAGCCCGAACGCCGCGAGCATCACCAGGTACATCGGGGTCCCGGTACCGACGAAGTGCAGCAGGAACGCCATCGCGGTGATCAGGATCGAACCGACGATCGGGAAGATCTTGTAGTGACCGGTCCGCGAGATCGCCTGCCCGGACAGAATCGACGCCGACATCATGCCGACCACCATCGGCAGCATCTGCAGACCGGCCATCATCGGGCTCGAACCGCGAAGCACCTGGAAGTACTGGGGCAGCATCGAGATGCCGCCGAACATCACGGCGCCGACGACGATCGCGATGAACACGCCCTGCGTGAAGATCCGGTTCTTGAAGACGCGCAGCGGGATGATCGCCTCGTCGCCCATCTTGTTCTCGACGACGATGAACGCGATCAGGCCGACCAGACCGATCAGGTAGCAGACGATCGACTCGGTCGACGTCCACCCCCACTCGCGGCCCTGCTCGGCGACGATCAGCAGCGGAGCCACGGTGACGGCGACGGCGGTCGCACCCCAGTAGTCGGTGCGATGCCCCTTCAGCTTCTGCTGCGGGTAGTTGAGCACCTTGTAGACGACGCCGAGGGCGATGACGCCGACCGGGACGTTCACCAGGAACACCCAGCGCCAGCCGGAGATGCCGATGATCGAGTCCGCACCGGCGAACAGTCCGCCGAGCACCGGGCCGAGAACGCTCGACGTGCCGAAGACGGCGAGGAAGTAGCCCTGATACTTGGCGCGCTCACGCGGCGGCACGATGTCGGCGATGGTCGTGAGCGCGAGGGTCATCAGACCGCCCGCACCGATGCCCTGCAGCGCGCGGAAGGCCGCGAGCTCATACATCGACGTCGCCATGGAGCAGGCGAGCGAACCGAGGACGAAGATCGTGATAGCGGCCAGGAAGAACGGTTTGCGCCCGTAGATGTCCGACAGCTTGCCGTACAGCGGCGTGACGATCGTCGACGTCACGAGGTAGGCGGTGGTGACCCACGCCTGCATGTCGTAGCCGTTGAGGTCGTCGGCGATGGTCCGGATCGCCGTCGACACGATGGTCTGGTCGAGTGCCGCCAGGAACATACCGATCATCAGACCGGCGAGAACGGTCAGGATCTGTCTGTGGGTCAGGCCTTTGCCGGGGAAGTCCCCGACTGTCGATTCGGTCATGCGTCGCCTCTCAAATCCTTGTTCATGCTGTGTGCCTCGACGGCGTCGACGAAACGAGTGAGAAGATGCGCGAACGTCGCGAAGTCCTCGTCCGGCCAATCGGCGACCAACTCACCGATCGCCTCGCGACGCCGGGCCGCGAGTACGGCCACCCGTTCGAACCCGTCGTCGGTCAGCACCAGGCGGCAGGCCCGCCCGTCCTCGGGGTCGGGTTCGCGCCGGACCAGTCCGTCGTCGACCAGCTGCGCGACGTGACGACTCATGGTCGACGGGTCGGCGGACATCGCGGCCGCCAGCTCACCCGCCCGGATCGGACCGTGGCGCAGGACGAACAGCGCTCGTTTGGCAGCGGTCTCGGCTCCTCCGTCCGCCGACTTCGCAGACGCCTGGACACTGCGGCTGCGGATCCGCACGAACTTCCCGAGCGCTGAGAACACGTCGTCGATGGATTCCGGCGTCGGCATGTCGATCACTCGCTTACTTGTGCACTACAACTAATTGCCGGTCAAGAATGCCGACGGCGGCGCCCCTCTGCAACCGGGCGGAAATCGGCATATCCGAGATACGGCCGATACGACACCGCCGCCGCGAGCGTCACGCCGATCCGCGAATCCGACACACCGCTTCGACAGGAGCGTCACCGAGCCGACCCTAAGAAACGGCATCTACCAGCAACGAAGCACCGAATCTCGCCGTCTCCACCGCATCGGTGGCAGTGAGGCGAACACGACGTGAGCCGGGCCGTGTCGCGTTCGACACATGCCCGGCTCCGGCGTCGTCGTTGTCGGAATCAGCCCAGTTCGGCGAGCGCCTCCACCAGGCGGTCGACGTCGGCCGAACTCGTGCCGACACCGAAGCTGGCCCGCACCGCACCGCCCGGGCGCCCGATCTTCGCGAGCAGCGGATGCGCGCAGAACTTGCCGTCGCGCACCCCGATGCCGTGGCGACTGCTCAGGTACTCGGCGACCTCCCGCGGAGTGTGTCCGTCGACGACGAAGCTCGCGATCCCGATGCGCGACGGCGCATCGTCGAAGATGCGCAGCGGGTGCACGTGCGGCAGGGCGGCCAGCCCCTCGTCGAGACGTTCCACGAGGAGTTCCTCGTGCCGGCCGATCTGCTCGAAACCGATGTCGCGCAGGGTCTGCGCCGCGGCCGCGATCGACACCGCGCCGAGCACGTTCGGCGATCCGGCCTCGTGCCGTGCGGCGCCGGTGTGCCAGACGACGTCGTCGATCGAGACGGCGGCACCGGCGCCGCCGCCCGCCAGATACGGCTGCGCGGCGTCGAGCCAGTCGCCGCGGCCCACCAGGACACCCGCACCGAACGGCGCGTACAGCTTGTGCCCGGAGAAGACGAGGTAGTCGACGCCGAAGCTCGCGACCGACACCGGCCGGTGCGGCACCAGCTGTGCGCCGTCGACCAGGATCCGCGCGCCGTGTCGGTGAGCGATCCCGGCCAGTCGCCCGATCGGGAGGACCTCGCCGGTGACGTTCGACGCGGCCGTCACGGCGAGCAGTGCGGCGGGTCTGCGCGACAGTTCGGCTTCGAGCGCCCCGAGGGTGTCCTCCAGACTCGGCCGCGACGACACGACACGGGCTCGTCCGGTGCGGGTCCACGGCAGCAGGTTCGCGTGATGCTCGATGTCGAGGACCACCACGTCACCGGGCACGATCGATGCCGCGAGATTGATCGAGTCGGTGGTGTTGCGGGTGAAGACGACGGTGTCGTCGGCGCGGGCTCCGACGAAACCGCGCACCGTCTCGCGCGCCTGCTCGTAGCGGGCGGTGGTGACCTGGGACAGGTGCCCGGCGCCGCGGTGCACGCTCGCGTACTCGGTGAGCGCCGCGCTCACCTGCTCGGCCACCGAGGTCAGTGCGGGCGCCGACGCCGCGTAGTCGAGATTGGCGTAGGCGATGGGCGATCCGGTGGTCG
This sequence comes from Gordonia humi, assembly GCF_014197435.1. Lineage (NCBI taxonomy): Bacteria > Bacillati > Actinomycetota > Actinomycetes > Mycobacteriales > Gordoniaceae > Gordonia > Gordonia humi. The sequence goes on along the minus strand of NZ_JACIFP010000001.1, from coordinate 1,087,629 downwards.
GCACGAGGGCCTCGGCGCCCGCTACCGGAGCGAGGGCACGGATGATCGGACGGCACACGGGGCCATCGAGAACAGCGGTCATGACGAGACTCCTTGGAATTCCACGCTTGTCCGCGACGGTCGACGCGGACCGGGTCGTCACCCGGAGCACCCCACCGTGAAATGGAGGGTTGCTGTCCAGCGAGCCGGGGCTGTCGGCTGGAACTCGTGACCCGTCGTCGACTATGCCTCACCGTCGACCGGCAGCCGAGACTTAAACCCACGGCGAGCGCAATGCCCCCCGGCCGGGTCATTCGGTCGGCCGTCGCGCACCCCCCGTCCACCTCCGGCGACCGATAGAATCGCCCATGTGACGAATCCGTGGGGTCCCGGCGGCCCGCAGCCACCGCAGCCGGGGTCTCCACGCGTCCCGAATCCACCGGCGTATCCGCCGCAGCAGCCCGGCTACCAGCACTTTCCGCAGCAACCGTATCGACAACCGTATCCGCCGTATCCGCAGCAGCAGCTCGCGTATCCGCCTCTGCCACCGCGCAGATCGCGGGCCGGGCTCGTGGTCGCGCTGATCGTCGTCGCCGCGCTCGCGGTGGGCGGCGTCGTCGTGCTGATCCTGGCGCCGTGGTCGTCCCCTGAGCGGAGTTCGGCGCCCTCCCATGAGACCGTGATGCTCGCGCACGGCGTCGGTGTCGACGTCGACGTGCCCGCCGGCTGGCGGGTCGAGACCGGGACGTACGACGGCGACGAGGCGCTGATGATCCTTCCGGACGACGAGGACCGGAGCATGGCGCGGGTGTTCGCCGACATTGACACGATGGACGACGGCGGCCTCGCCGACGAGGTGCATGCGGTCATCGGATTCACCGATGCGTGCGGATCGCAGTTCGCGTCCCTCGACGCGGGCGAATGGGATCACGACACCGAGAACGAGACCAGCGGCGACGCTCGCTTCGTCGCGCACCGCGCCGTCACGGCGGTCGACGGCACCTACTGCTTCGGTATGACCGGCGTCGACTACGGCGCGGCGTCGTCGACGTTGGGCTCCGACGGCGCCGATCTGGTGCAACAGCTCATCGACGACGATGCGATCACCGCGGCGACCGCGGCCTGACAGACTGAACCGACCGACTTCTCGAACGGAGACACCATGGGCATCATCGGCAAGATGCGCGGCGAACTCGTCGACATCATCGAGTGGATCGACGACTCGCGTTCCACTCTCGCGTGGCGCTTTCCGCGCTACAACAACGAGATCAAGAACGGCGCGCAGCTGATCGTGCGCGAAGGCCAGCAGGCCGTGTTCGTCTACCGCGGGCAACTCGCCGACCAGTTCGATCCCGGGCACTACGAACTGACCACCGAGAACCTCCCCATCATGAGCACGATCCAGGGGTGGAAGCACGGATTCAACAGCCCGTTCCGCAGCGAGGTCTACTTCATCAACCGCAGGCCGGTCACCGACCTGCGGTGGGGCACGCCCAACCCGATCACGCTGCGCGACCCCGACTTCGGCATGGTGCAGGTCCGCGCCAACGGGCTGTGCGTGATCCGCGTCGCCGATCCGGCGATCTTCCTCCGCGAGATCATCGGCACCGACAGCGAGGTGAACGCCGACGAGATCACCGAACTGCTGCGCCGGGTGATCTCGACAGCCTTCTCGGACATGATCCTGGAGACCGGAGTCGGTGCCATCGACCTGCAGGGCAAGCAGGTCGAGCTCAGCGAGAAGCTGCGTGACTACGTGCAGAGCCGCGTCGACGACGAGTTCGGCCTGCACGTCGACTCGATCCAGATGAACATCTCGCTGCCCGACGAGATCACCGCCGCGATGACGCGCGGTGTGGCCCGAGGCGTCGAGGAACAGGGCTTCCTCAACAACGTGAACGACCTCGGCCGCTACCAGCAGGCCAAGTCGGCCGACGCGATGCTCGCCGCCGCCCAGAATCCGGGCGGAGGCACCGCGGGCGACATGATGGGCATGGGGATGGGCATGGCGATGGCGAACCAGTTCGCCAACCAGTTCGGCCAGCAGCAGCCGCAACAGCAGGCGCAGGCCGGTCCGCCGCCGATGCCGACCGCGCAGGCCTTCCACATCGACCAGAACGGGACCGCCGCGGGTCCGTACACCGTCGACCAACTGCGCGGGGCCATCACACCGACCACACTCGTGTGGGCGCAGGGCATGGCCCAGTGGACGCAGGCCGGTCAGGTCGCCGCGCTGGCGCCGTTGTTCGCTCCCGCCGGACCTCCGCCGCTGCCGCCGCAGACTCCGCCCGGCCCGCCCGCACCGCCCGAGCAGCAGTAGTCCAGCGATGACGCAGCCTCCTCCGCTGCCGCCGCAGGGCCGCCCGCAACCTCTGACACCGCAGCCCGCGACGCAGCAGTCCTCGACACCGCAGTCCTCGACACCCCAGTCCTCGACACCGCAGCCCCCGACACCGCCGCCGGTACCGTCGGAGCCCGCTCCCGCACCGCCCACCGCGGCCGACCGAGCCCAGCATCACGTCACCGAGCAGACGCGCACCTATCCGTGCGGGTCGTGCGGGGCGCCGCTGGTCTTCGCGCCCGATCAGCAGAATCTGGCCTGCGGGTCGTGCGGTCGGACGTACCCGATCGAGCTCGACGCGCAGGCGCGGATCGTCAAACACGATCTGCGGACGGCGATGGCGGCGATCGCGGCGGGCGCCGTCGGGCTGGCCTCGGTGGGCGGGAACGAGCACGAGGTGGTCTGTCAGTCGTGCGGCGGCACGACCGTCTTCAACGGCAGCCTCACCGCCACGCGCTGCCCGTACTGCGCGACGCCGATCCAGCGCGACGACGTGCAGGATTCATCCGCACGCTTTCCGCTCGACGCGATCGTCCCGCTGCACATCGGCGAGGCGAAGGCGCGCGAGTCGATCGAGAGCTGGATCAACAGCCGCTGGTTCGCTCCGCGCGAGTTCAAGAAGTATCGGACGCTCGGCTCGTTCACCAGCGTGTATCTGTCGTACTACTCGTACGACGCGGATACGACGACCAGCTATCACGGGCAGCGCGGCGACACGTACACGGTGACCGTGGGGTCCGGGGACAACCGGCACACCGAGACCCGCATCCGATGGCGCCCGCGGTCCGGTGTGGTGCGCGACCGGGTTCGCGATCTTCCCGAGGTCGCGAACACCGGGATGGACGCCAAGCGGATCCGCGACCTGGAGCCGTGGCCGATACAGGCCGCGGTGCCGTATACGCCGGAGTTCGTCGCGGGTCATTTCTCGCGGACGTACGACCTGGACCCGCAGAACGTGTTCACCAACGCCGCTCAGCCGCGGATCGACAGCCAGATCGAGTCGTCGATACGACGTGACATCGGCGGCGACCACCAACGGATCAGCAGCAGGTCGACGGCCTACGATCTTCTGCAGTTCATGTATCTGCTGCTGCCGATGTGGCTGCTGACCGTCAACTACGACGGCAGACCCTTCCAGGTGATGGTCAACGGTCTCACCGGTGAGGTGCAGGGCGAGCGGCCGTGGAGCACGGTCAAGATCGCCGCGGCGTCGATCCTCGGACTCATCGTGATCGGTGTGATCGCCTACTTCATCTGGAGAAGCCAATGACCGTTCTCGTCCTCGTGATCCTGTTGGTGCTGGCCCTGGTCGTCGCCGGCGTCGGCCTCTTCGCGTTCGCGCTCGCGCGGTCGTCGAAGAAGACGATGGTCCAGAACGCGGTGATCCCAGGCGTCGCCGTCGCCGTACCGGCCGAGTGGGGCGGTTCGCACGATCCGGAGGCGCGGCTGCACCGTCGTATCCGGGACGCGGTGGCCGCGCTCGACGCCACCATCGGGATGACCGGCGTCGACCAGATCGACGTCCGTGCCCGGCTGATGGTCTCGGCGCAGCAGCTCGACGAGCGTCTGGTCGCGATCTGGTCGCTGCCTCGCCAGGCCAGACAGGCACCGCTCGCCGAGGTGGAGAGCGGTGTCGCCGCCCTCGAATCCGAGGCCGCCGCGGTCGCTTCGTCGTCGGACGACGCGCTCGGCGGATACGTGTCACCGCCTGCGATGCCGCCCGTGCGGGATATCACGGATCCCGCACCCGATCAGCGTCGACGATCGTCGGGAACCGCCGAGTAGCCTGACGGAGTGATCGTCCCGAGCTCCCTGTTCGCGTCCGGTACCGAGTCCTGGCGCGGTGACGGTCGGACCGACGAGTTCGACTCCGTCGCGACCGCCTCACGGGCGCTGGCCGACGGCGGCGTCACCGCGGTGACCGGTGCGTTCGGTTTCGATCCTTCGGGGACGGCGGCGCTGATCGCACCGGAACGCTTCGCTCGCGGCACTCGGAGTGGCGCATCACGACCGCTGCCCGCCGTCGTGTCCTCGGCTCTGACCCCGTCCGATGTGCACACCGATCGGATCCGCCGCGTGCTCGCCGCGATCGACGAGGGCGTCGTCGACAAGGCCGTACTGGCACGCACGCTCGAGATGACCTTCGACGGTCCACTCGACCCCGCCGACGTGTTCGCCCGTTTCCTCCCCGGACCCGACGCCGCGACCACGACGGCGTTCGCGGTGCCGCTCGATCCGGCACCCGGTCGCGCCGACCATTGGCTGATCGGCGCCAGCCCGGAGCTGCTGATCGCCAAGACCGGACGGACGGTCACCTGTCATCCGTTCGCCGGCACCACTCCGCGGGGCGTCGACGCCGAGTCCGACCGGCGCGCCGTCGCGGCTCTGCGGGCATCCGACAAGGATCTGCGCGAGCACGCGTTCGTCGTGGAGCAGATCGTCGACGTCCTCGCACCGTTGTGCCGTGAACTCGACGTGCCCGACCGTCCGCAGATCGAGTCGACGCCCGCCGTCTGGCATCTGGCGACACCGATTCGCGGAGTGCTGACCGACGAGTCGATCACCGCGCTCGACCTGGCCGCGCTCACGTCCCCCACCCCGGCCGTCTGCGGGACGCCGCGCGCGGCCGCCGCACGACTGATCGACGAGGTCGAGGGATCCCGCGACTTCTACGCGGGCGCGGTCGGGTGGTGCGACGCCGCGGGCGACGGGCGGTGGATGGTGTCGATCCGCTGTCTCGAACTCGATGCGGCGGGCACCGGAGTCACGACATGGGCGGGCGGCGGCATCGTCGCCGGTTCGGATCCGGCCGCGGAGGTGGCCGAGACCGAGGCCAAGTTCCGCACCGTGCTCGGAGCGTTGGGCGTCGATCCCGCCGATCTCACAGACCGCTCCCGGCCCGCGCCCGCTCCCACATCGACGTGAACGCCTCCGCACCGGAGAGCAGGTCGCCGCGCAGGGCGGGCCCCTCGGCGCCCGCCTGATCGAGGAGATCGGCACACCAGTCCGGGTACAGACCGTAGTGCGGGACACCGTCGTCGTTGAGGTCGTACACGCGCGTCCCGGCCCTCATGCGCGTCATCCGCGCACCGTTGATCGCGGTGAACGGATACCGCAGAGTCGTCTCGGCGGTGGGTTCGGGAAGCGGTGCGAGACCGTTCACATCCGAGCCGTATCCGTATCCGCCGACCCTCGGACCGGACCGGTTCGCCTTCCATTCGTCGAGGAAGCCGATGCCGCCGTCGTCGGAGTGATGGGCGGGGTGTGAGTAGCCCGCGGCGAATCCGCTGAGTGCGACGGTCCGGTGCAGGATCGTCCGGTCGGCCCACGAATGCGCCGACATCACGCCGCTGTACGAACGGGTCTCCAGCATCTCGAGCACGCTCGTCGCGGTCGTGACGCCCATGTGGTCGATGTTGACGATCATGCCGCGGTCCATCATTCCGGCGACGACCCGGCGTCCGAGGTCGGTGAGTCCGCGGACGTTGCGGACCGGACCCGACGGGTAGACGGGGACGCCCACCCCGCGCAGGGCGGGAACGCTGCGCAGGAGTCGGGCGAAGTCGTCGGCGGCGAATTCGACGCTGTGGTCGGCGGGGCCGTCGCCCGCGGGCTCGGCCCGCCAGAACCGTCCGGTCGAGAGGCGATTGCCGATGTTGATCGCGATGCCGGTGACGCCTGGGTCGAAGCGGGTGCCGCCGAACGCGTTGTCGAACTTGTGCACCGGGAACAGGTTGTTGATGCCGAGGGAGACCATCTCGTCGAGACCGCGATCCACGTCGTCCGCGGTGCATTGCGGACGACCGTCGACGATGCGCCCGCCGAACAGCTCCGAGTTCTCCACGCCGAGCACCACCGCGAGCTTCCCGTCGGCGGCGACGGTCCGTACATCCGCGGGGGTGCGGGCGATCCGGAACCACCCCTTGCCGGGGCCGCCGCATTCGCGGTCGATGTAGTCCTGCATACGGTGGACGAATCGGTGCTGGACCCGCACCTCGTCCATCTCGTCGATCCGCTTGGACATCCCGCTGTAGAGTTCGGCGATCACCCGGTTGCTCACCAACAGCGCGTTGATCACGCGGAGTCCGCCCCGCCAGGCGCGTTCGACGAACCGATAGTAGGCCTGTTCGTGGAGTTCGCTGTTGTACGTCGGCCAGGTTCGGAACGTCGGCCATCCGTCGCGCCCGGCGGCGAGGTCGCCGCCGCCGACGATCGCCTCCAGCAACGCACCGGTCCCGAGTCCCGCGTGCGCTTCGCATCCGGCGAGTGCCTCCTGGATCGGTCCGATCGGACTGCCGCACCGCATGGTGCCGCCGAACGCCTTGCTCGCGGCCAGATGTGCGTGCGCGTCGATCAGCCCGACGATGCGTCCGCCGGCCGCTCCGCCCGAGCCCGCGCGCAACACTCCGAGATCGACGGGATCCACCGCGGCCGAGGCTCGCGGTGCGACGCCGGACGCGCCGACACCGAGCGCGAGCGCGGCCGCCGAACTCGAGATGAACTGACGCCTGGTGACGCGGTGTGCCATCGACAGCCCCCGGAGTAGATCAATCGATCAAGTGCAGTTCCACCCAGGCTAGCCGCGGCATGCGACGCACATCACAGGTTCGGCGAAATCCGCCGCAGACGCCCGCTCCGCCGGTTCGGAACAAGATCCGGCACGGACGGTCGGGGCGAGTTCTCAGCCGAGCGCGATGTCCAGATCGCGGATCAGATCATCGCCGCCCTCGAGTCCGACGGACAGGCGCACCATCGAGTCGGTGAGGCCGATCGCCGCCCGCCCCTCGGGCCCCATCGCGCGGTGCGTGGTGGTGGCCGGATGCGTGATCAGGCTCTTCGCGTCGCCCAGGTTGTTGGAGATGTCGACGATCTGCAACCCGTTGAGGACTTCGAACGCACGCTCTTTACCGCTCTGGCCCGGCTTACCCGCCAATTCGAAGGTGATCACGGTGCCGCCGCCGGACATCTGCGACCGTGCGAGCTCGTATTGCGGATGCGACGCCAAGAACGGGTAGATCGCCTTCGCGACACGGGAGTCGGCATCGAGGAACTCGGCGATCCGCTGCGCGGTCGCGACCGACTGATCCATCCGGATCTTCATGGTCTCGAGCCCCTTGAGCATCACCCACGCGTTGAACGGGCTGAGGGCCGGACCCGTGTGGCGCATCAGTTCGCGGACCGGCCCCTGGACGAACTCCTCGGTGCCCAGCACCGCGCCGCCCATCACCCGTCCCTGGCCGTCGATGTGCTTGGTGCCCGAATAGACGATCACATCGGCGCCCATGTCGAGGCCGCGCTGCAGAAGCGGCGTGGCGAAGACGTTGTCCAGCACCACCTGCGCACCGGCCGCGTGCGCCATCTCGGCGACCTTCCGGATGTCGACGACGGCCTGCATCGGATTCGACGGCGTCTCGAAGAACACCGCATCGGTCGGCTCGGCCAGCGCGGCCTCCCACTGGGACAGATCCTCGCCGTCGACGAAGACGGTCTCCACACCCCACGACGGGAGGATCTCGTTGCAGATCACGAAGCACGAACCGAACAGGCTGCGGGCGGCGACCAGACGCGACCCCTTCTTCAGCAGCGCGCCGAGCGCGACGAACACCGCGGACATGCCGCTGGCCGTCGCGAAGCAGTCCTCGGTGCCCTCGATCCGGCGCAGACGCTCCTGGAACATCGCGACGGTCGGGTTGCCGTACCGCGTGTAGACGAAACGCTCGTCCTCACCGGTGAACGCACGTTCGGCGGCCTCCGCCGACTCGTACACGTATCCGCTGTTCAGATAGAGCGCCTCGGAGGTCTCGAAGAAGCCGGACCGCATCAGGCCGCCGCGCACCGCGACGGTCTCCGGCGACGCCCACTCGGGAAGTTCGTTGCTCACTGCGTTCACACGCTCCTCTACTGTCGCCAGGGAAGGTCGTCGGCTCGCCACCCGGCCGAACCGCGGTGACCGGCGGCGTCCAGACCGCCTTCGAATCCGTCGAGAATGTTGTACGCCCGCGCGACGCCCGCCGCGGTGGCGGCCTCGGCCGCACCGATGGAGCGCTGCCCGGACCGGCAGAGGAACAGGACCTCGTCGTCGTCGGAGACGCCGGCTTCGCGTAGTTGCTCGACGAATCGCTGGTTGCGCGCGCCGTGCGGATAGTCGATCCACTCGACGAAGACGGCGTGCTTACCGAGCGAACTCACGTCGGGAACTCCGACGAAGCTCCACTCCGCATGCGTTCGACAGTCGACGAGGACTGCCTTGGGGTTGGTCTGCAGTCGATCCCACGCCTCGCGCGGGGTGATGTCTCCGGCATAGCTCACGAGGTGCACACCTTCCAGTCGTCGCCCTGCTTGGTCAGGGTGAGATCCGTCGTGGTCTTACGGTCTTCGGTGTTCTCGCGGTGCTCGTGCACGGTCACCGCGGCGCGATCGCCGGTCACCTCGACGTTCATCTCCGGCACGACGAGCTTGCCGTCGCGGTCGCGGTCCGCACGGTTGTCATCGGCGAACTGCTTAGCCGACGGGAAGCCCGCAGCGCGAACGTCCTTCTCGCAGTGGGAGTCTCGGAACAGTTCATAGTTGAGCGAGTTCCGAGCGCTGTAGACGTCGTTGACGACGTACTGGACCTTCGCGTCGTCGCTCACCCGCTCCTCGGCGGGACGTGTCAGGTGCGACACGCCGATGACGATGAGAACGACGACGGCCGCTCCCAGCGCGATGATGAACGGCAGCGCCGCCCGCCACGACCGGGTGCCGGACCCGGAGTCGGGCAAGTCGCCGGGCGTCGTCTCGTCGGTCCGCTTCGCGCTCATGACTTCGAAGTCTAACGACGCATCCTGAGACGGCTCGCGGCACGTCCCGCCCAGTTCGCACCGCATATCGGTGCGTCGGCGTCAAGAGTTTGGGTCACGCTCGATGCAGCTGAGGTTCACCTCACTAACAGATTTTGGTCACGTCTGCCGACGAATTAACGTAGAGGGCGACAGCACTCCATCCAGCCGAGGAAGCACCAGGACATGACTGACACCAACCGCCCGCTTCGGGTCGCGATCGTCGGGGCCGGACCGGCCGGAATCTACTGTGCCGACGCCCTGATGAAGTCCGACACCGCCGGTGAGCGAGGTGTGAGCATCGATCTGTACGAGCGGATGCCCGCACCGTTCGGTCTGATCCGCTACGGCGTCGCCCCGGATCATCCGCGCATCAAGGGCATCATCACCGCACTGCACAAGGTCCTCGACAAGCCTCAGGTCCGCCTGCTCGGCAACATCGACTACGGCACCGACATCACCCTCGCCGATCTGAAGAACCACTACGACGCCGTCGTGTTCTCCACCGGCGCCACCGACGACCGCGGGATGCACATCCCGGGCATCGATCTCGACCGCTCCTACGGTGCGGGCGAGTTCGTCGCCTGGTACGACGGGCACCCCGACTTCTCGCGCACCTGGCCGTTGGAGGAGGAGAAGGTCGCCGTGATCGGCGTCGGCAACGTGGCTCTCGACGTGGCGCGCGTGCTCGCCAAGACCGGCGACGAGCTGCTGCCGACCGAGATCCCGGCCAACGTGTACGAGGGGTTGAAGACCAACAAGGCCGTCGAGGTCCACGTGTTCGGGCGTCGCGGCCCGGCGCAGGCCAAGTTCACCCCGCTCGAACTCAAGGAGCTCGACCACTCGCCGAACATCGAGGTGATCGTCGACCCCGAGGACATCGAGTACGACGAGGGCTCGGCCGTCGCGCGCCGTTCGAGCAAGATCACCGACCAGGTCGCCACGATCATCGAGAACTACGCGATCCGCGAGCCGAAGCAGGGTGCGATCCACAAGCTGTTCCTGCACTTCTTCGAGAACCCCGTCGAGGTGCTGGGCGCCGACGGCAAGGTCGTGGGCCTGCGGACCGAGCGCACCGAACTCGACGGCACCGGCAACGTCAAGCCGACCGGCACCTTCCGCGAGTGGGACGTGACCGCGATCTACCGCGCCGTCGGCTACCTCTCGGACAATCTCCCGGAGATCCCGTTCGACGACCAGGCCGGGGTGATCCCGAACGAGGCCGGACGCGTCTTCGACGACGGCCGGCATCTGACGGGGCTGTACACGACCGGATGGATCAAGCGCGGTCCGGTCGGTCTGATCGGGCACACCAAGGGCGATGCGAACGAGACCGTCGAGTGCATCCTCGAGGATCTGAAGGCCGGTTCGCTCAACGAGCCCGCCGCTCCGGGTGAGGACGACGTCGTCGCGCTTCTGGAGTCGCGCAGCATTCCGTTCACCACGTGGGACGGCTGGTACCGCCTCGACGAGCACGAGCGCGCCCTGGGCGCCGCCGAAGGCCGTGAGCGCATCAAGGTCGTCGAGCGCGACGACATGCTCGCGGCCTCCGAGCCGCACAAGGTCCAGAAGTAGGCCCGATCCATCCCGCGCAGGCCGTCGATCTCACTGCGTGATCGGCGGTCCTGCGACGCCGAACGGCGCTGCGGTTCCGTGGGAACCGCAGCGCCGTTCGGCTGTCTCGACCGTCAGATCAGCGCACGGGGCTCTCGGCGACCGCCGTGAGGACCTCGGCCTTCGAGGCGACGAGTGCGCCGCTCGCGGACGTGGTCGGCTGAGTCTGCTTCGGAGCCTTCGGCTCGATCTGGCGCAGATTCCACCAGAAGCCCGCGTTGTTGAAGATGTTCTCGACCTGGTCGCCGATGGCGTAGCCGGAGATCGACGACGGCCAGCAGCCCTGCCAGGTGCTGGTGAACGCGGTGAAGGTCTGGCCCGGGAGGAGTTCGCCGGCCTTGGTGTCCCGGGCGTTCTTGACGCCGGCCTTGGTCAGGTCGGCCTTCTTCATGGCGGGCACCTGCTTGGTGGCGCCGAAGAGTTCGGTGACCTTCACATGGGTCATGGTGGAGCCGCCGATGTTCTTGACGCCCATGTGGCGGTGCATCTGCCAGATGGGACCCGAGTTCCAGTTGGGTCCCCACTTCTTGAACTCGCAGTTCACGCCGCCGACCATCTGCAGGTCGCCGGGGGTGGCCGCGTGCGCCTCGGGCATCGCGACGATCGTTCCCGCGCCGATGGCACCGACTGCAGCGATGCTCGCCGCTGCGCGTTTCAGGGTCTTCCTCATGATGAGCACCTTTCGTTTCACCTGTAGCGAGTAGGGCTGCAATCACCGTGTGAACCGCAGCGCACCGGGTGGTTCACGTCGTGATCTACGTCTTCCACCCTTACCTGCCTATCGGCCCGAACACATACGTGCGTTACCGATCTGTTCAGGTAATGCACAGGTTACTGAGACAAGTGCCCACGAACGGACGACAGGAATCAGGCCGGCGGACGAGGCCCGGGAGGGGGCGGCGGAGGCGGTGCCGACGGGCGCGGTCCGGCCGGTCCCGCGGGCCCCGGACGCCCCGGGCCGGGCCGCCCCGGCGGCGGCTGCGGCGGACCCGGATGCGGGCGACGCGGCGGCGGACCGGGGTGCACGGGACGCGGCGGAGCGTCCGGTCGCGGTATGGCGACCGTCTCCTGCCCGATGGTCGGCGGAGCCGACGGCTCCTCGGCGTCGGCGAGCAGCGGCTGCACGAGTTCGGCGGCACGGGTGGCCCGCTGCCGGGCGGTCTCGGTGTCGGGACCGACCGCGAGGACGACGCCCATGCGGCGCCGAGCGAAACTCTCCGGCTTGCCGAACAGCCGGAGATCGACGGCGGGGTCGGCCAGCGCCTGCGCCACGCCGGCGAACTTGATGCCCTCGGCGTCGTGCCGCCCGTAGACGACCGCCGAGGCTCCGGGCGACACCGCGCTCGTGTCGACGGGGAGTCCGAGCACGGCGCGCGCGTGCAGCTCGAACTCGGAGAGTCGCTGCGACGCCATCGTGACCAGGCCGGTGTCGTGCGGGCGGGGACTCACCTCGGAGAAGTACACCTCGTCGCCCTTGACGAACAGTTCGACGCCGAACACGCCGCGCCCGCTGGTTCCTCCGTTGCCCATCGCCGTCGCGATCCGCGCGGCCACCGACCGCGCGGTGCCGTATGCGATCTCGCTCATCGGCTGCGGCTGCCAGCTCTCGACGTAGTCGCCGGCCACCTGCCGGTGCCCGATCGGGTCGCAGAAGTAGGTCGCCAGCGCCCCGGTCGCGGGGTCGACGGCGCGAACCGTGAGCAGGGTGATCTCGTAGTCGAAGTCGACGAAGCCCTCGATGATCACGCGGTCGTTGTTGACCCGGGCTCCGGTGCGCGCCGACTCCCAGGCGGCGTCGACGTCGCCCGGCCCGTACAGGACGCTCTGGCCCTTGCCCGAGGACGACATGACCGGCTTCACCACGCACGGATAGCCGATCGCCTCGACGGCGCGGCGCATCTCCTCGAGCGAACCGGCGAACAGGTACGGCGACGTCGGGAGTCCGAGCTCCTCGTCGGCGAGGCGCCGGATCCGCTCGCGGTCGAGCGTGGCCGACACGGCCTTCGCGCTGGGGATGACCTCGGCGACGCCCTCCTTCTCGACGTCTTCGAGGGCCTCGGTGGCGATCGCCTCGATCTCCGGGAGCACATAGTGCGGCCGGTGCTTGTCGATCACGGCGCGGACCTGCGCCGCGTCGGTCATGTCGATGACCTCGGCGTGGTGGGCCACCTGGTGCGCGGGTGCGTCGGCGTACCGGTCGACGGCGATCACCTCGACGCCGAAGCGCTGCAGGGCGATCGTCACCTCTTTGCCGAGTTCGCCGGAGCCGAGAAGGAGGACTCTGACCGCGCTGGGAGACAGCGGGGTTCCGATCACGGTTGCCATGCGGCCGAGTTTACGGGGCGAGGTCTCGATCGGGGCCGGAGACAGGTCGGTCGAGCACCCGGTAGACCGGCGTCGGCTCGGTCCGCCCGCGCAGGGTCTCATCGCGCCAGTGGGTCCATCGCGCGCTCTCGTCCGACGACGCCGCGTCGATCGCACGCTGGGAGGCGACGGGCCGACGCGGATCGTCCTTGGCGACCTCGGAGAGGCGCGCTCCCTCGTTCACCGGGTCGCCGATCACCGTGTACTCGAAGCGCTGGACCGCACCGACGTTGCCTGCCACCACGGTGCCGTAGCTGACGCCGATCCCCGCCGCGATCTCGGGAACGCCGGCGGCGAGCCCGTCGGCGATCTCCCGGGCCGCGGTCAGCGCCGCGGTGGCGGGCTCGTCGAGTTCCACCGGGGCTCCGAAGATCGCCAGCACGGCGTCGCCCTCGAACTTGTTGACCAGTCCCCCGTTGCGCTCGGTGGCGTCGACGATCACCGCGAAGAAGCGGTTGAGTAGGGCGACGACCTCGGTGGGCGAACGTTTCTCGGCGAGAGTCGTCGACCCGATGACGTCCACGAAGATCACGGCGACGACCTGTTCGGTGCCGCCTAGTTCGGGATCGCGCCGCAGTGCGGCCGCCGCGACGTCCCGCCCGACGTGGCGACCGAACAGGTCGCGGAGGCGTTCCTGTTCCCGCAGTCCGGCGACCATCGTGTTGAAGCCGTGCTGGAGTTCGCCGAGCTCGGAGCCGTCGTAGACGACGAGGTCGACGTCCCGGCCGACGTCGCCGTGCCGGACGCTCGCCATCCCGGTGCGCACGCTCTGCAGCGGACCGGTGATGCTCCAGACGAACAGGAAGGTGGTCAGCAGACCGACGGCGCCCGCGACGACGGCGAGGACCGTCACCGACACGAACATCACGGACTTGCTGGTCTCCTCGCGCAGCGCGCCGAACAGCACCACGAGCGTGATGCCCAGTAGAGGGACTCCGGTGCCGATGAGCCAACTCGTGATCGCACGCGAGCGGACCGACGTGCCTCGCGTGTCGAGCCCCGCCTCCATGATCTTGGCCCACACCGGACGCAGGAGGGTCTCGGTGAACAGACTCGCGATCGACACCACGACGAGGCCGCACATCAACGTGATGAGGACGGCTTTGGGAATCAGCTCGGGATCGACGAGCCCGTACAGCAGCCCGAGGACCGCGGCCCCGCCGAACCACAGCACACCCTGCAGCATGACGAGGCGACGCTGGGACTTGCGGGCTCGTCGCGCATCCCTGCGGGACGGAACCCGGTCGTCGATCGACCAGCGCACCGCACGGACCGTCGACGCCGTGCCGACGCTGACACCGAGGATCAACGCCCCGACGATGTACAGCGGGGCGGCGACGAAGTTGATCAGCACCAGATCGCCACGCAGGAACGTCGGCTCAGGTATGCCGAACAGCACCAGACTGATCGCGATGACGATGCCGATGAGGTTGGCCGTGACCACCGCGAATGTCAGCCAGAGTTGGATCCGGATCCGCTGTACGCGCATCGACTGGTCGGCGGATCCGAGCAGAATCGAACCGTAGTCACGGTTGAAGCTCGGTCGCCACACCTGTCTTCGTCTCCGGGTCAGACGATCTCGCGCCGCACGATGGTCTGATCGCGGCCGGGTCCGACGCCGATGCACGACATGTGCGCGCCGGAGAGCTCTTCGAGCCGGAGGATGTAGTTCTGCGCGTTCGTGGGAAGTTCCTCGAAGGTCCGGCAGCCGGAGATGTCCTCCCACCAGCCGGGCATCTCCTCGTAGATCGGCTTCGCGTGATGGAAGCCGGTCTGCGTCATCGGCATGTCGTCGACGCGCTCGCCGTCGACCTCGTAGGCGACGCAGATCGGAATGGTGTCCAGGCTGGACAGGACGTCGAGCTTGGTCAGGAAGTAGTCGGTGATGCCGTTGACGCGAGTCGCGTAGCGAGCGATCACGGCGTCGAACCAACCGGTGCGCCGCGCGCGGCCGGTGGTGACACCGACCTCGCCGCCGGTCTTGGCCAGGTACTCGCCCCACTCGTCGAACAGCTCGGTCGGGAACGGGCCCTCGCCGACGCGCGTGGTGTACGCCTTGAGGATGCCGAGGACGGTGTCGATGCGGCCGGGACCGATGCCCGCGCCGACGGCCGCGCCGCCCGCGGTCGGGTTCGACGAGGTGACGTACGGGTACGTGCCGTGGTCGACGTCGAGCAGGGTGCCCTGCGAGCCTTCCAGCAGGATCGTCTCGCCGCGTTCGAGTGCCTGGTTCAGGAGCAGGCGGGTGTCGGAGATCCGGTGCTTGAAGCCTTCGGCGAGTTCGAGGGTGCCGTCGACGACCTCCTGCGGATCCAGCCCCTTGCGGTTGTAGATCTTGGTGAGGATCTGGTTCTTCACCTCGAGGGCCGCCTCGACCTTCTGGGTGAGGATCTTCTCGTCGAGCACATCGGCGACGCGAACGCCGACGCGGGCGATCTTGTCCTGGTAGCACGGGCCGATGCCGCGCCCGGTAGTGCCGATCTTGCTGTTGCCGAGGAATCGCTCGGTCACCTTGTCGATCGCCACGTGGTACGGCATCAGCAGGTGCGCGTCGGCCGAGATCAGCAGACGCTCGGTGTCGACGTCGCGGGCCTCGAGGCCTTCGACCTCGCTCAGCAGGACGCTCGGATCGACGACGACGCCGTTGCCGATCACGTTGTTGACGCCGGGGGTCAGGATTCCGGACGGGATGAGGTGGAGGGCGAAGGTCTCGCCGTTCGGCAGGACCACTGTGTGTCCGGCGTTGTTTCCGCCCTGGTAGCGGACCACCCACTGCAGCTTCCCACCGAGCAGATCAGTCGCTTTCCCCTTGCCTTCGTCGCCCCATTGGGCGCCGATCAGCACAATCGCAGCCATAGTCCTCGCGCTCCTCTTAGTTCGGGTCCACCCTACTGGGTCGGACACGGCCCGCAGACCCCGAGTCCATCGATCGGGGTCCGCCCGCCGTTACCCTGGTAGCCGTGTCATCTACACTTCTCGCCCCGACTATCGGCGCCGCGGACGGGCCGACTACCGCGGTTCTGGTCGCCCAGGCCCTCGAGGACCCCGACCTGACCCGGGTGATCGTCGCCCCGCCGACCGCCGACGAGTCCGGGGTGCAGCCGGACGTGTTCCTCTCGGAGATCGTTGCCGCGATCATGAAGCAGGACCGACTGGATGTCGAGATCGCTTATGTCGCACCGCATGAGACGCCGGCGACCAAGGTGTACAACCTCAAGCACGGAGCCAACGCGATGGCGCTCGCCGAGTCGGGCGTGGCGCAGAGCCTGCCGTTGATCCGCGACGACGCGGCGACGGTGCTGGTCGGTCGGGCCCGCCATCTCGGCGCCGAGGGCGCCAAGCTGCACGGTGAGACGTACGTCGACTCGGAGCGTCTGTTCGACGGTGAGGTGGACGCCGTGGAGATCGAGCCGATCCTCAGCGAGCCGGGAGTGCGCGGGCGTGTCGCGCGGTGGCTGCCCGGCGGCTGGAAGCAGGGCCGGGCGGTGCAGACCGGGGGCAGCAATCTCGTGGTGGAGCGCGAGGGCGTCGTCACCGAGCGCACGGTGAAGCGATCGACGTTCTACCGGCATCACATCGACTGGAAGCTCGTCGGCACGTGAGCACCCCCGCCGTCGCCGCACTGAAGTCGGTGCGCCCGGGTCCGGTGTTCCTGGGTCTGTGCGTCGCTTTCGCCGCAGGCGTCGCGATCCTCGTCTCGTCCGGATACGAGGACTCGGCGACAGCGACGCTCGGCGCGATCCTGCTGGTCCTCTCGGGCTGGGTGATCTCGCTGTGCCTGCACGAGTTCGGACACGCGTTCACGGCGTTCCGGTACGGCGACCGTTCCACCGAACTGCGCGGCTACCTGACGTTGAATCCGTTGAAGTACACCCATCCGGGTCTGTCGATCGCGTTGCCGCTGTTGATCATCGCGTTGGGCGGCATCGGTTTCCCGGGCGGCGCCGTCTACGTGAATCAGGCCGGGTTCACCCGGTCGCAGCGCACCAGGGTGTCGTTGGCCGGGCCGGCCGCGAATCTGGTCCTCGGTGTGGTGCTGTGCCTCGTCCTGGTGGCGATGCCGATCTCCGCCGGCAACGCGAATCTGTGGGCCGCGCTCTCGATGCTCGCGTTCCTACAGTTCACCGCGTTGATCTTGAATCTGATTCCGGTGCCGGGCTTCGACGGCTACGGAGCGATCGAGCCGTATCTGTCGTGGGACGTACGCCGCGCCGCGGCGAAGATCGCGCCGTTCGGCTTCCTGATCCTGCTGGTGCTGCTGTGGCTGCCGCCGCTCAACGACGCGTTCTTCAGCCTCGTGATGGGCGTGATGCACCTGTTCGGCCTGGAGACGGGCTTCATCTGGTACGGCTGGCATCTGTTCGCGTTCTGGCTCTAGCCGATCGCGGCGGGAGCCGCTCCGCGGCGACGATCGACCTGCGGTGGGCGCTCACCACGTCAGTTCGTCCGCGCACGGCGACTCGACCGCCTCGATCTGAACCGTCGCGTGTTCGAGTCCCTTGGCGTCGAGGAGCTCCCGCGCGTCGGCGAGCACGCGGCAGTGGTCGCCGGAACTGGTCAGGTGGACGGTGACGACGTCCATGCCGGTGGTGACCGACCAGACGTGGAGGTCGTGGACGTCGTCGACGCCGGGCAGGGCTTCGAGTTCGGTGCGCAGCGCCGCGAGGTCCACGTGCGACGGCGCCTGCTGGTTGAGGATGCGCAGGGCGTCGCCCGCCAGTCTGAGTGCGCGCGGGACCACCCAGAGGGCGATGAGGACGGCGACGATGAGGTCGGCGTAGCCCCATCCGGTGGTCAGGGCGACGATTCCGGCGACGAGTACCCCGACGCTGCCGACGGCGTCGGCGAGAACCTCCAGGTACGCGCCGCGGACCGCGATGGAGCCCTTGGCGTCGACGCGCAGGAGTCCCATCACGACGAGGTTGGCGAGCAGTCCGAGGACGGCGACGACGATCATCGGTCCGCCCGGCACCTCCGGGTCCGTTCCGATGCGGCGGACGGCCTCGACGAGCACGAACACGCCGACTCCGATGAGCAGCACCGCGTTGACGACGGCGGTGAACACTTCGGCGCGGTACCAGCCGAAGCTGCGTCCGTCGGTGATCTTTCCGTGCCTGGCCAGCAGCAGCGCCGACAGCCCCATGACGAGGGCGACCACATCGGTCAGCATGTGTCCGGCGTCGGCGACCAGCGCGAGCGACCCGAACACGAGTCCGCTGACCAGTTCGACGACGAAGAATCCACCGATGATGACCACCGACACGGCCATCGGCCACAGCCGACGATCCGTGGCCCCTGCCGCGAGATCGGCCGCGCTGGGCCCGTGGCTGTGCCCCTCATGTCCGTGTTCGCTACCCATGACCTCAATATATGCGCATCAGCGAATATGTCAAGAGTTAGGTGAGGCTGATCGTATGTACCAACAGCTGATTCACCGCGGTCACACGGAGGAAGGCATCACTCGGTCAGATGCAGCTGCGCCACCGCCGACGACTTCTTGAGCCCCGCCACCATCAGCATGTCGACGAGCAGCGACCGCAGTTCGGCCAGCATGGCCGCTTCGGACAGATCGTCGACGCGTTCGGCGATGGACAGTCGGGCCGTGCGGACGATGGTGCGAATGACGCGAGCGGCGTCGGCCTGGTCGGGCGTCTCCCCCGGTTGCGACATCATCATGGCGCGAAGCGTCTCGAAACCGACTTGGAGGCCGTCGATGATGTCGATGATCTCGGGTTCGACGACGATCCCGCGTCGGGTGACTCCGACCGCGCGACGGCAGATGACGCGGAAGTTGCGGACGGCGTTGTCGATGGGATCGGCGGTGGCGGCGATGCGTTTGATGCGCTCGCGGGAACTCCAGTGGAGCGGGGAGATGCGGCCGATCTCCTGACCGGCGGTGACGTCGGCGCGCAGGGAGTCGATCTCCCCCTGCGTGCCGCGGGCGGTGGCGAGGACCTGGTCGAGTCCTTCCTCGTCCTCGAGTCGCAGTGCCATCGCGAGATCGCCGGACAGGTCGCGGAGCTTCTCGAGGATTCCCGCGGCGTCGCGACGGGCTCGTCGCGCGGGGTTCACCGGAACCACGGCGACGACGAGGATGCCGACGCCGCCGCCGATGAGCGCGTCGATCGCGCGGCCGAAACTGCTCACGCCGGGTGGGATGAGCGTGGCGATGAGGACCGCCGACGACGACGCCTGCAGCGGGATCATGACGCCCTTGTCGAGGAAGACGGCGACGCTCATGGCGATGGCGACGACGACGGTGATCTGCCATCCGCCTTCGCCGAGGAAGGAGATGACGGCGTCGCCGACGATGATTCCGATGAGCACGCCGCCGATGAGTTCCACCGAGCGCCGCCATCGTTTGGCCAGGGACAGCCCGAGGGAGACGACGGCGGCGATCGGCGCGAAGAACGGCCGTTCGTGGTGGAGCACGTCGGCGGCGATCCACCAGGCGAGTCCGGCGGCGATGGCGCACTGCAGGATCGGTACTGCGGCGAGCCAGAGTCGTCGGAGGCGGACGAGCAGGAACCCGGGTATCTTCGCCGCCAGCCGCGAGCGCAAGGAGACGAGCGCCTGATCACCTGCGTGACCGGCGTCGCGAATGGCTCGGGCGGGGCGCAACCGGGTCAGTCCAGGCCGAGTTCGCCGATGGCGTTGGGGTCGCTGTCGTTGAGGAGGTCGAGGCAGCGGAGGTACTCGTCTTCTTCGCCCACTGCGTTCGCGGCGCGGGCGAGGGCGCCGACGCAGCGCAGGAAACCCTGGTTCTGCTCGTGGCTCCAGGGCACCGGACCGAAGCCCTTCCAGCCGTTGCGACGGAGCTGGTCGAGACCGCGATGGTAGCCGGTGCGGGCATAGGCGTATGCGGCGACGATGCGGGCGGTGTCGGGTTCGCCGTCGAGCGAGGCTTCGGCGAGGTGGGCCCAGGCGATCGACGCGGTCGGGTGCGCGGCTGCGACGGCTGCCGGGTCGGCGCCGTTGAGCAGGTCTGATTCTGCTTCGTCGTCGCCGGGGAGGAGGGTGGGCGGTGGTCCGAGGAGGTCTCCGAATGAGGTCACCGTGTCATTCAATCACTTCCGGCGCGCTGCGCGAGGAGGCTGTTGTCGCACGGATTCGATACTCTATGGCAGCGCGCCATAGGCGCGGTGACCTCCACGCGACACGAGATTGAGCGAGATGCCTGATTCGGACAACGACAAGTCTGCCGCCATCGACAAGGTCGTCGGTGCCTTCCGCGCACGCCGCGAGCAGGCGAAGGACGAGCCCGCAGACGAGTCGACGACGCCCGCCGACGAGCCGACCCCTGTCGTGAAACTCGACGGTGCGGCCGCCGCTCTCCAGCCCAAGGGCGGCGATTCGGAGTCGCCCACCCGGGCGTTCAAGGTGCCTGCCCAGGTGACGGCGGCCGCTGGAGAGTCCTCCGACGACACCGAGACATCCGATGAGGCGACATCCGATGACGCGACATCCGATGACGCGGCCTCCGATGAGGCGACATCCGACGCCGACGCCTCGGCATCGGCCGACGCGGACGACCACGGCTCACCATCGGACGGGTTGGTCGAGGAGACGGACGGGTTGGTCGAGGAGACGGTGGTCGGCGAGGAACTGTCGGCCGACGCTCCGGAGACCGACGTCTCGGAGACCGACGCCCGACCGAGCGCCGACGATTCCCAGCCGAAGCCCGAGGTGGTGGAGGAGTCGGTCGATCTCGTCGCCGCCGAATCGGCGTCCGAGGACGACGCGGCCGCCGCGGAGACCAAGGAGCCGGAGACCGAGGAGCCGGAGACCGAGTCGAGCGCCGATGCGACGCCGACCGAGCAGATCGCGGTTCCCGCTGCGGCCGCGGCTGCCGCGGCCGCGGCTACCACTGCGAAGATCAGCACGCAGAAGCCGTCCGCTCCGCGGCCGACCGCCCCCGCTCCGGCCCAGCCCGGTCCGCAGGTGATCGCGCCCGCCACCGAACCGGCGAAGAAGGGTCGCGGCAAGGTGATCGCCGCGGCCGTCGCCGTCCTCGTGGTGGTCGTCGCGATCGTGATCGGGGCGTTCTACATGTTCAGCGACGATTCGCCCGAGTCGAAGGTCGCCGATGCGGCGACGTCGTACCAGGAGGCGATGAACGGCGGCGACCTGTCGACGCTGCGCGAGGTGACGTGCGGTGCGGACAACGCGTACTACTCGAAGATCTCCGACGAGGAGTTCGCGAAGGCCTACGCCACACAGAAGGATCGCAACGAACTCATGCGGTTCGACGAGGTGAACGCGGTGGCCATCGACGGCGACACCGCCCGTGTCGGCGTCGACCTGTACAACTCGGGCGACCCGTCGAAGAAGGTCCCCGCCCAGATCACTCTGCAGAAGGTCGGCGACGACTGGAAGGTCTGCAAGTCGCTGAACTGATCGACCGTCGACAAAGGGGCGCCCGGACCTCACGGTCCGGGCGCCCCATTTGTCTCGTGTCAGCCCGCTGTCTCGTGTCAGCCCGCTGTCTCGTGTCGGCAGGCTGTCTCGTATCGGCCGGCGTCAGCGACCGATGGTCTTGCCGGACGAACCGAGGTCGTTGCAGGCTTCGACGACGCGCTCGGTCATCGAGGCCTCCGCCTTCTTGAGGTAGCTGCGCGGGTCGTAGACCTTCTTGTTGCCGACCTCGCCGTCGACCTTGAGGACGCCGTCGTAGTTGCTCATCATGTGGCCGGCGACGGGGCGCGTGAACGCGTACTGGGTGTCGGTGTCGACGTTCATCTTGATGACGCCGTAGCCGACGGCCTCTTCGATCTCGCTTCTGGCCGAGCCGGAGCCGCCGTGGAAGACGAAGTCGAACGGCTTGGCGTCGGCGTCGAGACCGAGCTTGGCGATCGCGGCGTCCTGACCGTCCTTCAGGACGGACGGGCGCAACTTGACCCCGCCCGGCTTGTAGACCCCGTGGACGTTGCCGAAGGTGGCGGCCAACAGGTACTGGCCGTTCTCGCCGGTGCCGAGGGCGTCGACGGTCTTCTCGAAGTCTTCGACCGAGGTGTACAGCTTCTCGTTGATCTCGTTCTCGACGCCGTCCTCTTCTCCGCCGACGACGCCGATCTCGACCTCGAGGATGATCTTCGCGGCCTTCGACGCGGCGAGCAGTTCCTTGGCGATCTCGAGGTTCTCGTCGATCGGCACGGCCGAGCCGTCCCACATGTGCGACTGGAACAGCGGGTTCTGGCCGGCCTCGACGCGCTCGCGGGAGATCTCGATGAGCGGACGGACGAAGCCGTCGAGCTTGTCCTTCGGGCAGTGGTCGGTGTGGAGGGCGATCGTCACGTCGTACTTGTCGGCGACGACATGGGCGAACTCGGCGAGCGCCACGGCGCCGGTCACCATGTCCTTGACACCCAGGCCCGAGCCGAATTCGGCGCCGCCGGTGGAGAACTGGATGATGCCGTCGCTCCCTGCGTCGGCGAAGCCCTTGATGGCGGCGTTGATCGTCTCCGACGAGGTGCAGTTGATGGCGGGGAAGGCGTAGCCCTCCGACTTCGCCTTGGCGAGCATCTCGGCATACTTTTCCGGTGTTGCGATGGGCATACTCACGTCCTGTCGAGCCGGTGGATCGTATCCACACTTCTATTACGGGTTCCACCACAGTTTGCCAGGTGAGCTTCGACTCGGGACCGGTCCCCCACCGGGCGCTTTAAGGATTCTGGAAGGAATCAACGGTAGGGTCGGTACCCGTGATCGACACTCTTCTCGCCGAGACCACGACGAACGTCGCGCTGATGCCAAGCTTCATGGACCCGTTCAACCTGATCGGGTACTTCGGAACGTGGGCCCTCGCCGGACTGTTGATCGTGATTCTCATCGAATCCGGCGTCCTCTTCCCGATCCTCCCCGGTGATTCACTGCTGTTCGTCGCGGGACTGATCGCGGCGGGCAGCGCATCCGGCGAACACGCGGCGAAGGTGGCCGACGCGAACTTCAACGTCTGGATCCTCTGCATCTCCGTGCCGATCGCCGCGATCATCGGTGGCCAGATCGGCTACTGGATCGGCCGGTACGCGGGCACGTCCATGTTCAGACCGGACGCCCGCTTCCTCAAGCAGAAGTATCTGGACGAGGCGCACGCCTTCTTCGAGAAGCGCGGTCCGGTCACGATCTTCCTGGCGCGCTTCGTCCCGATCGTGCGCACCCTCGCGCCGATCGTCGCGGGTGCCGCCCGGATGAAGTTCGCCGTCTTCACGATCTACAACATCGTCGGCGCGATCGTCTGGGGCGCCGGCATCGTGCTCCTGGGCTACTGGCTCGGCCAGTTCGACATCATCCAGAAGCTCATCGAACCGATCTTCATCGTGATCGTCCTGGTCTCGGTGCTGCCGATGGTCTTCGAATGGCTGCGCCGCCGTCGCAACGGCAAAGAGGAGTCGGTCACTCTCGACTGAGAGAACACGAGCCGCGGATCGAGCGGAGTCGAGGTCTCGACTCCGCTCGATCCGTGTCCAGACGATGCACACCGTAGACGCACCGTCGTCCCAGGTTCGCCGATCATCGTGGAGTCATGAAGAACTCGACGATCTCCCCGACAGACATCCCCCTCCTCATCCTCGGCGACGACGACGTCGCCGCCCTCGCCCGCGAACTGTCCACGCGCGGACAGAAGATGGCGGTCGTCGGCGGTGACCATCGCAGCGTCACCGAGTTCATGGTGGGCCGACGATCCGGATACACGGTGGCGCTGGTCGCCGACGTCGACGACCCCATCCAGTTGTCCTCGGCCGCGTCGAGTCCAGGCTGGGGCCGGTGACCCGCACGATCAGATGATCGACCCCACGTCGTTCGCGACGATCCGATCGAGCGCCCGCTCGGCCACGGCCGCGATCGTCATGGACGGGTTGCAGGCGGCGGCTGTGCCCGGGAGCAGAGCACCGTCGATCACGTAGAGGCCCTTCTGCCCGCGGACGCGGCCTTCCAGATCGCACACCGAGCCCATCGCGGCGCCGCCGAGCGGATGCCAGGTGGTGTTGAGGAATCGATTCGAGTCGGTGAGCACCGCTCCCTTTCCGGCGATCCTCGTCGCCGTCGGGTGGATGTGACCCCACTGGATCCGCCGGTCGCCGTCGACCGGCCAGTGCAGCTTCGCGTCCCCGCTGGACGCGTCGTAGCGGAATGCGCCGCGTGCGTCACTGACTCCGTAGCCGACCATCATGGTGCTGTGGACGTCGACCCCGAACGACGGGATCGCCGCCTGGATCACGGTGTGCGCGGTGTCTGCCCGGTCCCAGTTGAGGCTGCCGTAGACGACCGGTCCGCCCTGTACCGCTCCGAAGTCGAGAGTCGGATCGGTCCACACGTAGATCCGGTCGGCGTTGGTCCCCCACCCGCGGCCGACGCCGTCAGGCAGGTCGACGCCGTTGGCCTCTCGCGCCCGCAGCAGCAGTCGCGTCGTGTGGACGCTGCCCGCGGCCATGACGAGGGTCGGCGTGGTCATGGTCTTATGTGCGACGGTGGTCCCGCCGACGTCGGTCTGGGTCACCTGCAGCCGCCACCGACCGTCGGCAGCACGCGCGACGTCGGTCACCTCGTGCAGGGTCGCGACGGTGAGCAGCCCGGTGGCCCGCGCCTGCGCGATGTAGTTGGTGTCGACGCTGTGCTTGCCGCCGTTGTTGACGCCGAGCGCACCGGAGCCGTCGGTGTACGACGGTGTCATCTTTCCGGCGATCTCGTCGAGTGCGTACTGCCAGTCGATGGGCATCGGGATCTTCGACACGGGCAACCCGGCCTTGCGGACCCGCGCGGCGAACAGACGGGCGGCCCTGTACTGCGGTGTCTGGATCAGACGGTCGGGCGCGGTCTCGAGTCGCAGCATTCTGGACACTCGCGGGTAGTACACGCGGTGCATGCGCGCCCAGTCGAGTTGCTCGGGCAGGTGCTCGTTGAACACGTGCTCGGCCGGTTCGAGTGACATGCCCTGGTACAGCAGGCTTCCCCCGCCGAGTCCGGCGGCGGTCACCGCGGTCATGTCGTCGCCGACCACGGCGTCGACCAGACCCGCGTACGGCTCGGGCGAGAACGGTCGGCCGAAGATCTGCGGCGCGCTCTTGTGCCAGAGGATCCGCTTGTCGGGGTGGGTGGGATTCGGGAAGGTGTGTGCGTTCGGCCCCGTCTTCCACTCCCGTCCGCGTTCGAGCAGCAGCACCGGCACACCCGCCCGCGTGAGTCGCAGCGCCGTGATCGCGCCGCCGAATCCGGAGCCGACGACGATCACCCGGTGCTCGGACCTCTCCGATCGGATGCGACCCGGGGCGGCACCGGCGAGACCGCTGACAGCCAGACCGGCCGCCGAGGTGCCGGCGATCAGGGTTCCGGTGAGGAAGCTGCGACGGGACAGAGTCATGGGTGAGACCTTTCGGTGGAGAAGTCGAGGACGACGGGGAACAGACGACGATGGGGAACAGACGACGATGGGGAACAATGGTGTCGGTGAGGCGAGATCGATCGGATGAGACGCGGGTCGCGTTGCTGTCCGCGGCCGAGCGACTGTTCGCCGAGCGCGGTCTGGACGCCGTGTCGAACCGGCAGATCAGCGAGGCCGCCGGTCAGGCGAACAACTACGCGGTCGGATACCACTTCGGTTCGCGCACCGACCTCCTCACGGCCCTGTTGGAGTCCCATCAAGAACCGCTCGACGTGATCAGAGCACGCACGGTCGACGAGATCGGCGACGAGCCGGAGCTGCGCGATTGGCTGCGGTGCCTCGTCCGGCCGCAGTTGGAGTACATCGGCACCCGACCGGGCCTGTGCTATTTCGGGCAGTTCTGGCTGGCGATGGCGACTGCACCGTCGGCCGCCGAACTGCTGTATCGGGAGGCCGCGAAGTCGCAGCCCCTGGTGACGACGCTGAACGGGATGTACGGATCGCTGCCCGCGCTCCCCGAGGAGGCGATCCGGGTCCGCAACCTGATGTCCCAGAACAGCCTGATCGCGACCTACGCCGACTTCGAACGCAGACGGAACGAACTCGGCGCCTCCGACTCGTCGTCGTGGCAGGGATTCTCGGACTCCATGGTCGACGGACTGCTCGGCCTCTGGCTGGCGCCCGCGTCGTCCGACCGTGTTTGACGTCCACCTCCTCCCGCTCGACGACCACTGTGACCCGCAGCACTCACCTATGATCAGTCACCCGACTTAAGTTGGGAAGATTGAAACAGATTCTGTGATTCATCTCACTACCGGTCGGTAACTTGGCGCGGTCGAGCGAAGATGCGCGAACGATCCGCCACTTCCGCACGACGCGCGGCCCCGGGCACTACCCTGGCGGAGGTGAGCGATATGAACACGCAGATCATCGAGGAGTTCCGCGCGAACGAGGGGCGGGTCGGCGGACCGTTCGAGGGCGCACCCATGATCCTCGTCCACCACGTCGGCCGGAAGTCGGGCAAACAGACCGTCGCCCCGCTCATGTATCTCCCCGGCGATGATCCGTCGGTGCTGTACATCTTCGCATCGAAGGCCGGAGCCCCGACCAATCCGGCGTACTACTACAACCTGGTCGACGCGGGCCGCGCGACGGTGGAGGTCGGCACGGAGACCTTCGACGTCGCCGTCACCGAGGTGACCGGCGCCGATCGCGACCGGATCTACGCCGAACAGGCGAGTCGCTACCCCGGATTCGCCGATTACGAGGAGAAGACCAAGGGCGTCCGGGTGATCCCGGTCCTGAAGCTGACGAGGGTCTGAGCCTGCTCACCACGCCTGATCGAGGTCGGCGTGGTCGGAGATCCATCGGTGCATGACGATTCCGGCGGCGACGCCCGCGTTGATGCTGCGCGTGGAACCGAACTGGGCGATCGAGACGGTCATCGCCGCCGTCTCCTGCGCCTGGTCGCTGACGCCCGGTCCCTCCTGACCGAAGAGCAGGACGCAGCGACGCGGAAGCTCGACCGTCTCCAGCCGTGACGCGCCCGGAGTGTTGTCGACGGCAACCACCACCAGATCGTTCTCGTGAGCCCACACGATCAGGTCGTCGATGCTCTCATGATGCCGGAGATGCTGATAGCGATCGGTGACCATCGCCCCGCGCCGGTTCCAGCGGCGTCGCCCGACGATGTGCACCTCGGCCGCCAGGAAGGCGTTGGCGGTCCGCACGACGGTTCCGATGTTGGCGTCGTGCGCCCAGTTCTCGATGGCCACGTGGAAGTCGTGGCGGCGGGTGTCCAGATCGGCGATGATCGCCTCGCGCGAGAAGTACCGGTACTCGTCGACCACGTTGCGACGGTCGCCCTCGGCGACGAGGTTCGGATCCAGCCTCGGATCGTCGGGTGTCCGATCGGGGTGCTCGTCGGCCCACGGTCGCACGCCGACGGTCGGTCCCACACCGGTGATCCATTCGGTGGGTCCCGCGGCGGGATCCGGTTCGGGGGTGATCGACTCAGGCAAGGCCGAGGTCGGCGAGTCCCAGGAGCGACCGGTACGGCACGCCGAGGGCGCCGATGACCTCGTCGGCACCGGTGGCCCGGTCGACGACCGTCGCGACGCCGACCACTTCAGCGCCCGCCTCGCGTGCGGCTTCGACCGCCTGCGACGGCGACGCCCCGGTGGTCGAGGTGTCCTCCACGACGAGGACTCTGCGGCCGGTGATGTCGGGTCCTTCGATGCGGCGCTGCATACCGTGCGTCTTGGCCGCCTTGCGGACCACGAAGGTGTCGATCGGTCGGCCGTCGGTGTGCATGATCGAGGTGGCGACGGGGTCGGCGCCGAGAGTGAGGCCGCCGACGGAGGCGTAATCCCAGTCCGCGGTCATCTCGCGCATCAGCTTCCCGATCAGGCGGGACGCCTCGTGGTGCAGGGTGGCACGGCGCAGGTCGACGTAGTAGTCGGCCTCTTTACCGGACGACAGGGTCACCCGGCCGTGGACCACGGCGAGTTCGGTGACCAGTTCGGCCAGGCGTGTGCGATCGGCGTCCAACGTGGAACTCCTCTTTCCGGACTGTGGCGACGCGGCGGGGTCAGCGGGCGCGCGGGTCGGTGCGCGGCGGCAGATCCGGCGGCGGCGCGATCCGCGACGTGCGCGGCTGCGGTGCGGGCCGTGTGGGGTCGACCTCCACCGGACCGGGCTGCGGTGCGGGCCGACGGAACGGCTCCACGCGCGACGGCTCGTCGGACGAGGGTCCCGGACGGGCCGGCGGGCGCGGAGTCTGGTCGAGCAGCGACTCGCGGCGAGGCGGGGCGGACCGCTCGGCCGCGGCGGCTTCGGCGCGGCGACGACGCTCCTTGTCGCGCAGCGACTCGGTCTTCTCGTCGGCCAACTCCTCGCGGATCGGGCCGTGCGGGTCGCGGGGGTCGGGCGAGTCCTGCGGATCGACGGCGGGCGGCAGCACGCGCAGCAGGTCGGCGAAACGCCGCACCGTGTCGAGGGCCACGTCGAGCCGTTCGTCGTCGGTCGTGACCGGCATGGAGCCGAGGACCCAGTTGCCCTCGTTCCACAGGATCTCGAGGTACGCCGGGGTCTCGGTCGCGAGCGTCACCATGCGCCGGTCGCAGATCCGACGCGCGGCGTCGAGGTTGCTCGCGAACATCACGCGCGCCCCCATCGCACCGAGCAGATCGACATCGTCCTCCGCGGGGGCGAGGACGTCCTCGTACCGGAGGTCGACGGTGACCGACGACGCGGCCGGACGTCGGACGGCGACGACCGTCGCAGTCTCCTCCAGATCGAACACGACCGCTTCGGCGCCGTCGTAGACGCCGTAGGCCACGTCGCGCACCTCCACGTGCTCCGGCGCGTCCATGGCGGCACGCTTGAAGACGGTGCGCAGCTTGCTGTCGCTGTCGCGGAACTTGAAGGAGTGCGTCTCGCCCCACACTGCACGCTGGTGGTGGACCTTCTCGGACCGGTTACGGTCGAGCCACAGCAGTACCACCGCACCGGCCAGTGCGAGCGCCGCAATCACGAAATAGACAATGGTCATCACCGATAGCCTACTATCGCACGCCCCGTACACCATGCCGGACTCGAACGCCGTGAAGGGAACGCCGAATGACTGCACCAGGAGACGAGCGCGCAGGCCGACTCGTCGACCAGGTCGACGCCGCCGCAATCGACGCCCTGACCTGCGCGTTGATCGCCGAGCCGAGCGTCAATCCGGGAGGTGCGGAGGCGTCCGCGGTGGCTGTTCTCGCCGATGCGTGCCGAACCGCGGAATTCGACGTCGAGGTGATCGAGGCCGCCGACGGCCGCCCGAACCTGGTGGCCACGGCCTCCACCGGCGGCGACGGTCCCGGTCTGATGTTCCTCGGGCACTCGGATGTGGTGCCCGCCGGGCCGGGGTGGACGGCCGACCCGTTCGTGCCCCGCCGCGACGGCGACGAGATCATCGGTCGCGGAGCGTCGGACATGAAGGGCGGCATCGCCGCGGCGGTCGCCGCCATGTCGGTCCTGGCGCGCGCCGCCGACTCCGGGATCGAACTGTCCGGACCGGTCCAACTCGTGGTGACCGTCGACGAGGAGGAGCACGGGACCGGTGTGCGACACCTGGTCGCGAACCCCGATCGCTATCCCCGTCCGGACGCGGGCCTCGTCGGCTGCATCGTCGCCGAACCGACCCGCATGGAGGTGGTGCGCGGGTGCCGGGGCGCGTCGTACTTCGACATCGAGGTGACCGGCCGCGCCGCGCACTCGGGCCGTCCCAGCGACGGGGTGAGCGCGATCGACGCCGCCGCACGGATCATCGACGTGATCCGCGCCGATCAGGACCGGCTGGCCGCCGACCCCGATCCGCTGCTCGGATTCGGCACCTGGAACGTCGGAACCATCGAGGGCGGACAGGGCATCTCGGTGGTCGCGCCGTCGTGTTCGCTCGGCGTGGATCGTCGGTTGATGCCGGGCGAGGACGTCACCGAGATCGGCGAGCGACTCCTGGCCGACATCCACGCCGCGGGCATCGTCGTCGACGGGATATCCGTGACCGTGACGCCCACCATGTTCCTGCCCGGGTTCGCGACGTCCGCCGACCACCGGCTGGTCGAGGCGGCGTCCGCCGCCGCGAACGGCGCAGCGGTCGGCGGCTGGACGGCGGCGTGCGACGGCGGCTTCGTCAGCACCGCCCTGCACATTCCGACCGTCGTGATGGGCCCCGGCGACATCAACACGCAGGCGCACCAGCCCGACGAGTCGGTGAGGCTGTCGGAACTCGTGTTCGCCGCGCAGAGCTACGTGCGGGCCGCGGTGGAGTTGCTCGGTTAGAGGGCCGGGATCGATGCGGGCGACTGCCGCGCATACCGCGTCGCTCACTCGGCCGCCCCGACACGTCTGTCCCCGAGGTCCGCGCGGAACCTCGGGGACAGACGGTGCGGATCAGCGGGCGCTGGGCGCTCCGGCGGGACGGCGGGCGCTGCGACGACGACGCTGCCCCGCGTTCGGCGCGTGCTCGCGCTGGGTGGAGCCGCCGGTCGAGCGCTCGGTGCGCTGCGTGGAACGGGTGCCCTGCGATCCGCCGGTGCGAGCGTTCTCCTGGCGAGCGCCTCCGCGACCGCGACCGGTGCCGCGCGAGCCGCGGGCCTGGCCGGAGCGGCTTTGGCCACCACGTCCCTGACCGCCGCGACCCTGACCCGACCGTTGCTGGGCCGGAGCCGGAGCGGCGGGGGCCTGACGCAGCGGCGCGTGCTCGCCGACGAGGTCGCGCACCTCGGGCGAGGACGCGGTGACCTGCTGACCCGGCACCTTGATGTTCGCCTTCTGCAGCATCTTGCGGAGGTCGCCCCACTGCTCGGGAAGGCAGATGGTGACGACGTCGCCCGACGAGCCGGCGCGCGCCGTACGCCCCGAACGATGCAGGTAGGCCTTGTGCTCGGCCGGCGGATCGACGTGGACGACCAGTTCGACGCCGTCGACGTGCACACCGCGGGCGGCCACGTCGGTGGCGACGAGGACCTTCGCGCCGTCCGGGTCGGCGAACGACGCCAGGTTCCGGTCGCGCTGGTTCTGCGAGAGGTTCCCGTGCAGGTCGACGGCCGGGATGCCCTCGGCGGTCAGCTTCTTGGCGAGCTTCT
Organism: Gordonia humi; assembly: GCF_014197435.1. Lineage (NCBI taxonomy): Bacteria > Bacillati > Actinomycetota > Actinomycetes > Mycobacteriales > Gordoniaceae > Gordonia > Gordonia humi. Next base: position 1,056,501 of record NZ_JACIFP010000001.1, on the reverse strand, counting down.
TCGCCTGATGCTTGGTGCGCATGAACAGGATGCGGCGACCGGTGCCGGACGCGAGCTCACGGACCAGCTCGGTCTTCTCCGCGGTGCCGCCGACACGGAACACGTGGTGGGTCATCTGGGTGACCGGCGACGTCGCGTCCTCGAGAGCGTGGGTGACCGGCTTGTTCAGGAACCGCTTGACGAGCCGGTCCACACCGTTGTCGAGCGTCGCCGAGAACAGCATGCGCATGCCGCCGGCCGGGGTGGCCGAGAGGATGCGGGTCACGACGGGAAGGAATCCCAGGTCGGCCATGTGGTCGGCCTCGTCGAGCACCGTGATCTGCACGTCGTCGAGCGACACGATCCGCTGCTTCATCAGGTCCTCGAGACGTCCCGGGCAGGCGACGACGATGTCGGCGCCCGCGCCGAGCGCACGCTCTTGGCGAGCCTGCTTCACACCACCGAAGACGGTGGTGACACGCAGGCCGACGGCAGCGGCGAGCGGCTCGATCTGGGTCGCGATCTGCGTGGCGAGCTCGCGGGTCGGCGCGAGCACCAGACCGGTGGGGCGTCCGGGACGCCGTTTGACGCCTGCTTCGGCCAGACGGACGACGAGCGGCACGGAGAAGGCGACGGTCTTACCCGAGCCCGTCTTGCCGCGGCCGAGGACGTCGCGACCGGCGAGCGTGTCGGGGAGAGTCTTCTCCTGGATGGGGAACGCCGACGCCTTACCGTCGGCCGCAAGCGCGTCGACGATGGGTGCGGGCACGCCGAGATCGGCGAAGGAAGTCATGAAAAGCCTTACTGGCAAGGATCTTTCGCACAGCACAAGAGCGCCGATGCAATCAATCGGGTGGCGAACACGCGTGGGTCCGCGTGTCGGTTCGCCGTATGAATGTCACGCACCCGCGATCGGGTCGGGGTCTGCGTGGGGCGTTCTACGACGCACGGCGCCGGGCGCCGAATGACTCAAGTGTACGCGAGCGACGCCCTGCAGTACTCATCGTGAGCCAGAGTGGGACGCGGGACACAGTCTGGACTACACCAGGGTCGCGAGTCGTCGCACCGCGAAGTCGTAGCCCGCGATCCCGCAGCCTGCGATGACGCCCGCGGCCAGCGGGGAGATGTACGAGTGGTGCCGAAACTCCTCGCGGGCATGCACATTGCTGATGTGGACCTCGATGATCGGCACCTCGGGGATCACCAGGGCGTCGGCGAGGGCGACCGAGGTGTGCGTCCAGCCGCCCGGGTTGATGACGATGCCGCTGATCTCGCCGCGCGCCGAGTGGATCGCGTCGATCATCTCGCCCTCGTGATTGGTCTGGAGGGCCCGGACGCCGAGACCGACCTCTGCGGCCGTCCGCTCTACGAGTCGCACGACGTCGTCGAGGGTGTCGGCCCCGTACACCTCCGGCTGCCGGGTGCCGAGCATGTTCAGGTTGGGGCCGTTGAGCAGCAGGATCGGCAGTGAGGAGGACATGAGGGGATCCTAGTCGCTCTGTGCGCGGAGCACGGTCGCGATCTCGTCGGGGAGCGGCGTCGACGTCTCGGCGGCCGCGTCGACGTTCACGTAGACCACGTTCACCGTGCAGACCGTCTCGCCGTCGCGCGCCATGGTGAACACGAGGGTGAAACTGGAGTTCCCGACGTGCGTGCAGGCCACGTCGATCTCGATCACGTCGTCGAAGCGAGTGGGCCTGGTGAACCCGAGTTCGGCCTTGACCAGCGACGGGTCGAACCCCTTGGCGGCGAGGTCCTGGTACGGGTGCCCGAGGGCACGGAGGAACTCCGTCATCGCGACGTCGGCGATCTCCAGGTAGCGCGCATTGAACAGGAAGCCCTGAGCGTCCGTTTCGTGGTATCTGACGCGGTGGCGATGTACGTGCATACCGGCAATTGTGACGCAGGTCTGGTAGCGGTGGAGGGTGGACTGGCGCCCGTCGGTCCATTCACCTGTCATGAAGGGAGGATTCCTTGACCACTGCGACGACGACTGTCCACGACCGCTATCCGACGCGACTGACCGAAGCCGCCCCGATGATGCGCAGACCCGATCCGACGGTGTGGGGCGAGGCCGACGGCCCGTTCACGCCCGAACAGGTCGCCGCGTACGACGCGAAGGGATTCCACATCCAGGACGGGCTCCTCACGCCCGCCCAGGTCCAGTCGTGCTGGACCGAGTTCACCCGGCTCGCGGCCGACCGCGAGGTCGCCGCGTCCGGCGCCGTCGTCCGCGAGCGCGACAGCGACGCCGTCCGATCGATCTTCGCCGTCCATCGGCACAGCCCGGTGATCGACGCCCTCGCGCGGACACCGCGCATCCTCGATCGCGCCCGGCAGATCCTGGGATCGGAGGTGTACATCCATCAGTCCCGGATCAACGCGATGCCCGGCATGGTCGGCACCGGCTTCGGCTGGCACTCCGATTTCGAGACCTGGCACGCGGAGGACGGCCTGCCCGCGCCGCGCACGGTGAGTCTGTCGATCGCGCTGACCGACAACTTCCCGTTCAACGGCGGACTGATGTTGATGCCCGGCGCACACCGCGTGTTCGTGCCGTGCATCGGCGAGACACCGGACGCCAACTTCCGGGAGTCGCTGCAGGAGCAGACGATCGGTGTGCCGTCCGATGAAGCCGTGACCGAGCTCGGACTCGAGTTCGGCATCGAACAGTTCACCGGTCCGGCCGGCGACGCGCTGTTCTTCGACGCGAACTCCATGCACGCGTCGAGCAACAACATCACGCCGTTCTCCCGGGCGAACGTGTTCCTCGTGTTCAACAGCGTGGAGAACGCCCCGGCCGCACCGTTCGGCGGACGAACCCCGCGACCGTCGCATATCGCCGACCGCGACACCACGCCGTTGACCCCGTTGCGCAGCACAGAGTTCGCGTAGACGTGTTCGCCTGATTCGTGCGCGGGCCCGACCCATGCGGTCCGGGCCCGCACGCGGCGGGGGATAGGATGACCCTCTGTGCCAGCCATAACGACCCGCCGGGCCCAGCTAACTGCGATCGTCACCGGTCTGCTCGGCATCGTTCTGGCTCTGGTCACCCCCCTCCTTCCGGTGAACCAGACGGTCGCGCAGATCAGTTGGCCGCAAGACGGCACCGTGAACTCGGTCGCCGCGCCGCTCATGTCGTACGCGCCGATCGATCTGACCGCCGACGTCCCGTGCACCGCCGTCGACAGGCTCCCGGCAGGCGAGTCCGTGCTGTTGGCGACGACGTCGCCGTCCGCCGAGAAGGCACAGCAGCGCGGTCTGTTCATCCGCGTCACCGGTGAGTCGACCGGACCCGACTCCGCGCGCAGCGTCGAAGTCGTCAACCGCAACATGCCGTTGGTGTCGGCGCCGTTGACCGACGTCCGCTCCGGCGAATGCTCCGAGATCACCGTCCACGCCACCGCCGACTCGGTGACCGCCGAGTTCACCGGTCTGACCGGCGACGACGGGAAGCCGCGGAAGGGCACCGCCACCGGCGACCAGCGACCGCAGATGACCGGCCTGTTCACCCAGCTCGACGGCGACGCCGCCGCCTTCCCCGGGCTGAGCGCGCACGTCGTCGTCGACTCCCGGTACAGCACCGCGCCGACGCTTCTGAAATGGGCGGCGATCATCGTGGGCGTCGTCGCCGCGCTGATCTCGCTGATCGCGCTCGCGCGCCTGGACGCGACGGACGGGCGACGCCACCGCCGCTTCTTCCCGGCCCGCTGGTGGCGCTTGACGCCGCGCGACTACGTCGTGGTCGGACTGCTTCTGGTGTGGCACTTCATCGGACCCAACACCTCCGACGACGGATATCTTCTCACCATGTCGCGAGTGGCGTCCGACAGTGACTACACCGCGAACTACTTCCGCTGGTTCGGCGCCCCGGAGGCGCCGTTCGGCTGGTACTACCAGGTGTTCGGCTGGCTCAGCCACGTGTCGGTGGCCAGCGCGTGGATGCGTCTGCCCGCGCTGGTGTGCGGAATCATCGTCTGGCTGATCGTCAGCCACGAGATCCTGCCGCGCATCGGCCGCGCCGCGCTGGCCCGCCCCGCCGTCGGATGGACGGCTGCGGCGGTGTTCCTCGTCGCCTGGTTCCCGTTCAACAACGGTCTCCGCCCGGAACCGATCATCGCGCTCGGCGCCCTGATCACATGGTGTTCGGTGGAGCGCGCCATCGCGACCGGGCGACTGCTGCCGGCCGCCGTCGCCTGTACCGCCGGTGCGTTCAGCATCGCCGCGGGCCCGACCGGCGTGCTCGCGATCGCCGCTCTCGTCGCCGGCGCCCGCCCGATGTTCCTGGCGATGGTGCGTCGTGCTCGCGAGATCCGCAAGCAGACCGGATCCGGTGCGCTCGGCGCCTATCTGAGTCTCCTGGCCCCGATCGGTTCGGCCGGGGTGCTGGTGGTGTTCGCCGTGTTCTCCGGGCTGACGCTGCGCGCGTTCACCGAGGGGTCGGCCATGAAGACCGCGCTCGGTCCGTCGTTGAGCTGGTACAACGAGATCGACCGCTACTCGTCGCTGTTCGCGTTCTCGGCCGACGGCTCCATCGCGCGACGCTTCGCCGTGGTGATCATGTTCCTGTCGCTGGCGGTGGCCGGCGCCATGCTGATCCGTAAATCGCGCATCCCCGGGACGGCGATCGGGCCGTCGCGCCGCATCGTCGGCATCACCTTCGGCTCACTGCTGTTCCTGATGTTCACGCCCACCAAATGGACCCACCATTTCGGCGTGTTCGCCGGACTCGCCGCGGCGCTGGCCGCGCTGGCCGCGATCGCGGCGAGTTCCGGTTCGACGCATTCGCGCCGCAACCGCACGATCTTCGCCGCGCTCGTCGTGTTCGCGACCGGTCTGGCGTTCACCGCGCCGAACTCGTTCTACTACTACTCGGCCTGGGGGATGCCGTGGGGCACCTCGCAGGTCACGATCGGCGGTGTCGAGCTCGGCCAGATCCTGTTGTACGCCTCGCTCCTGCTGCTTCTGCTGGCCCTGTGGTTCCACTTCCGGGAACCGTTCACCGGCGTCGATCCGTCGCACGAGGAACGGTCCGTGCCGCGTCGTCGCGTGATGCGCGCGCTCACCGCGTCGCCGTTGGCGCTGGCGGCCTCGATCGTCGCGGCCTTCCTCGTGGTGACCGCCGCGGTGACCGGCGTCCACCAGAGCGGCTCGTTCTCGGTGCCCCGCTCGAACCTCGAGGCGTTCGCGGGTAAGCAGTGCGGGATGGCCGACAAGGTGTGGGTCGAAGAGGACCCGAACGAGTTCATGCTCCGCCCCGTCGACTCGTCGCTCACCGATCCCCTCTCCGGTCCGACGACGGCCCCGGCGGACGCCGAACGCACGGCGACCCACGGTTTCTCCGCGAACGGAGTGTCCCTCGATCTCGACACTCTGGCTCCCGCCGGGTCGCTCGGCGTCCTCGCGTGGGGGGCGGGCGTCGACCCCGACCTGCTGATCGCCAACAGCGGCGGCACCGGCGGGGGCGTGTCGTCGACGGTCGGTGTCAACGGTTCGCACGTCGTCCTGCCGTTCGGCCTCGACCCCGCACGCACCCCGGTGATGGGCAGCTATTCCGAGACCGATCAGAGCCCGGCCGACCTGACCTCCGGCTGGTACCGGCTGCCCACCGACTTCCAGGATCGCGAGCTGATCACGTTCTCGGCCGCGGGCATGTTCGGCATGTCCGAGCTGCGCCTGGAGTACACGACCGATCCGGTGGCCGATACCACGCGCGACGGTGCGTTGACCGCCGACGGCAGCCGCCAGATGATCGATCCGGGACCGCGCCCGAGTTGGCGCAACGTCCGCCTGGACACGAAGTCCCTGCCCGCCGAGGCCACCGCGGTGCGGATCGTCGCCGACGACGACAACCTGTCGGAGGACCACTTCATCGTGGTGACTCCGCCGCGCCTGCCGGAGCTGACGACCCTGGAGGAGACCGTCGGCGACACCGATCCCGTGCACGTCGACTGGACGTCCGGGCTGGCGTTCCCCTGTCAGCGGCCGTACAACTTCCACGCCGGTGTGGTCGAGACGCCGAAGTGGCGGGTCAAGCCGGGCGCCGACCTGTCGGCCGCGGTCAGCGCGTGGCAGGGCGCACTCGGCGGCGGCCCGCTCGGCTGGCTGCAGGTGTCCCAGCGCGCCGACACCGTCGCCACCTATCTGAAGGGCGACATCGGCCGTGACTGGGGAGCCCTCGAGCGCTACACCCCGTACGACCCGGCGCAGCCCGCGCAGATCGACTATTCGACGGTGACTCGCAGCGGTCTGTGGAGTCCGGCGCCGATCGGAAGGTAAGGGGTCGGGATCGGCGACGTCGTCCACCGCGGACTGCCGCCGCGTACCCGGTACCCGCGGTTTCGGCAGTTCGGGCCCGGGTCCGCTAACGTCAGGTGTCGTGCCAGAGCCGACATCTCAGATCGCCGACCCGCAGGCGCAGCCCGCATCGAGCCCGCTCACGGCGAGGACCGCCCGGCTGCTCGCCGTCGTCGCCGGACTGGTCGCGGTGATCGCGGCGGTGCTCGTACCGCTGCTCCCCGTATCGCAGACGTCCGCGTCGATCACCTGGCCGCAGGGACAGCGTCTCGGCGCCGACGATCCATCCGTCGTCGCACCGCTCGTCGCGCAGACCGCGCAGTCGGTCGACGTGACGATCCCGTGCACCGCGTTGGCCGCGCTGCCGCCCGAAGGCGGAACCGTCCTGACGACGATGTCGACCAAGGCCAAGGGCGCCTCGCAGCGCGCACTCACGATCACCGCGTCGCGTACCGCGGTGACGGTCTCGATGCGCGCGAACGTCGCGGCCACGGCCGGGCGCGGCGACATCGGGTCGGGGAAGTGCCGTGAGCTGCACGTGTTCTCGTCCGCGACGGCGACCGGCGCGCAGTTCGTCGGGCTCGGCCCGGCGACCGCGCTGGAGCCGAGCAAGCGTCCGCAGATCGACGGCTTCTACTCGTCGCTGACCACTGATCAGATCGCCGCCATGGCCGATGCGGGCATGCACGCGCGGATCGACGTCGACAACCGGTACGAGAGTGCGCCGTCGATCGTCAAGATCATCGTGATGGTGATCGCGGTGCTCGCGACCGTCGCGGCCCTCTTCGCGCTGTGGTGCCTCGACCGGCTCGCCGGGCGAACCGGTCGCCTGCTCGACCGCTCGCGGTCGGTCCTCGCGCACCTTCGACCGAAAGTGTCCGACGCGGTGGTCACCGTGGTGCTGATCCTCTGGACGTTCCTGGGCGCGGCGGCACCCGACGACGGCTACATACTCACCATGGGCCGCGCGGCCGACGCCTCCGGCTACATGTCGAACTACTACCGCTTCTACGGCATCGCCGAGGCTCCGTTCGACTGGTACTACAGCTTCCTGGGCCTCTGGTCGCATGTGTCGACGTCCATCGTGTGGATGCACCTGCCGATCCTGGTGGCCGGCCTCGCTTCGTGGTTCGTCCTCTCGCGCGTGGTGCTCCCCCATCTCCTGTCCGGCACGGCCGTCGCCGGCCCGACCGGCCGGCTCGGTTCGACGACCTGGGCCGTGGGCACCGCGGCCGCGGTGTTCCTGGCGTTCTGGCTCCCCTACTGCTCTGGGCTGCGCACCGAGGGGATCATCGTTCTCGGCTCGCTGCTCGCCTGGTGGGCGACGGAGTCGGCGATAACCCGCGGTCGGCTTCTGCCCGCCGCCTTCGCCGCGACTCTGGCCGCCGGGATGCTCGCCTCGGCTCCGCAGGGAGTGATCGGCGTCGCGATCCTGCTGATCGCCGCTCGCCCGCTGCTGCACGTGCTGCTGGCGCGACGCCGCGAGGGACTGGTCGCACTCATCGCGCCGATCGTCGCCGCGGGGACGGTCGTCTCGGTGATCGTGTTCCGCGACCAGACCCTCGCGACGGTGTTCGAAGCGGTCAAGATCCGGTACCAGACCGGTCCGATCATTCCGTGGCACCAGGAGTTCCTGCGCTACTTCTTCCTCACCGTCACCACGGCGGACGGCTCCCTGGCCCGCCGCATCCCGGTGCTGCTCCTGTTCGTCGCCGCCATCGTGACCGCCGCCGTCCTGCTGCGTCGTCGCAGTGTGTCGGGGGTGGCGTCGAGTCCCACGTGGCGTCTGATCGGGGCCTTCGGCGTCACGCTGCTCCTCTTCTTCCTCTCCCCCGTCAAGTGGACGATCCACTTCGGTGTGTTCGCAGGGTTCGCCGCGGCGCTGGCCGCGATCGCCTGCCTCGCCATCGCCCAGGCCGGTGCTCGATCATCACGGAATCTCGCGGTGCTCACCGTCGGACTGCTGTTCGCGCTCGCGGCGGCCTCCGCCGGTAAGAACGCCTGGCCGTACGCGTACCGGTACGGCGTCACCTGGTTCGACATGGCGCCCGCCGTCCGCGGCGTCCAGGTCTCCACGGTGCTGCTCGCCCTCGCGGTGGTCGCCGTCGCCGCGGCCCTGTGGCTGCACCTGCGCAGCGACTACGTCCGCAACCGCGGTCTGGCCCACCACGACGCCGGCGCACCGGACAGCCCGGCCGACCGCCGTCGCCTCATGCTCGCGCACACCCCGCTCGCCCTGATCGCCGGTCTGATGGTGGTCGCGATCCTCGGGGTGTTCGGCAAGGCCGTCGTGCAGCGCAGTCCGGCGATGACGGTGTTCTCCAACAACATCGACTCGCTGGGCGGGCACACCTGCGGCATGGCCGATCAGGTCCTGGCCGAACCCGATCCGAACAAGGGGATGCTGGCACCCGCGAACGGACAGTCGGCGACGGCCGCCCTGACCGGCGACACGCCGGTCGGCTTCACCCCGAACGGACTGCCCGACGATCTGACGCCCAAGCCGTCCAGCGCGCGGGCGGGCCAGATGCACGTCGCCGGTTCGGTCTCCAAACCGTTCACCATCCTCGGCGGGCTCGGCGCCGGAACCACCGGCGGCCGCGGTCCGACGACGGTCAACGGCTCGCGGCACGCGCTGCCGTTCGGCCTGGATCCGGCGACCACCCCGGTCCTGGGCAGCTACGGCTACCAGGCCAACGCGTTCCTCACCACCGACTGGTACACGCTGCCCGCACGCGACGCGTCGCCGATCATCGTGGTGTCGACGGCTGGCGCCGTGTCGACCCTCGACCGCGACGGCCATCCGAACTTCGGTCAGCGCCTCGTCGCCCAGTTCGGCACCGCCGGACCCGACGGTCGGTTCGAGCCGGTCGGCCCCAAGATCGTTCCGATCGATCCGGGACCGATCACCCCGAACCTGCCGTGGCGCAACCTGCGCATTCCGATGGACACCGCACCCGCCCGCGCGACGGTGATGCGCCTGGAACTGGCCGACACCAACCTCGGGCCCGCGCAGTTCATGGCGATCACCCCGCCACGAGCACCGCAGCTGACCACCCTGCAGGACCTCGTCGGCTCCACCGACCCGACGCTCGTCGACTTCATGGCGGCCGCGCAGTTCCCCTGCCAGCGGCCGATGGCCTATGTCCACGGGGTCGCGCAGGTCCCGCAGTGGCGGATCCTTCCCGATTTCGTGACCGCCAACTCGCAGTCGCGCACGTGGATGGCGGCCGACGGCGGCGGTCCGTTGTCGATCGTCGAGTCGACGACGTCGCAGGTCACCGTCCCGACCTATCTCCGTGACGACTGGTTCGAGGACTGGGGATCACTCGAGAGGCTGAGCCCGCTGACGCCGAACGCCGCCGTCGCCCACGTCGACACCGCTCCCGTGACCCGCTGGGGCTGGAGCCGAACCGGATCGATCCGCCTGGAGCCGAACAATGACTGACCTCAACGACGCTCCCGCAACGGACGTGCGCGGCGGCGACTACCGCGTGGCGAAGATCGTCGCCGCCGTCGCCGGTCTGCTCGGCTTCCTCATGGCGGTCGTGACTCCGATCCTTCCCGTCGACCAGAAGACGGCCGATCTGTCGTGGCCGCAGAACGACGCGATCACGAATGTGACGGCGCCGATGGTGTCGTTCGTGCCGATCCACATGTCCGCATCGGTGCCGTGCTCGCTGGCCGAGCGGCTGCCCGCCGCGGGCGGCGACCTCATGTCGACCATTCCGGCCGACGGCAGTCAGGCCACCGCACGCGGGTTGTTCGTCCGCGCGAGCGACCAGGACATCTCACTGGTGGTCCGTGACGTCGTGCTGACCTCGGTCGACCGCGCCACCGCCGAGCGAACACCCGGCTGCGCGTTCACCTTCTCCGGCGACGGCGACGGCGTGCGAGCGCAGATCACCGGTGTCCCGGCGAGCGACACCACGTCGTACCGGACCCCCAACCCGGACATGCGCCCGCAGATCGTCGGCGTGTTCTCCGACCTGCCGGCGGATGCTCCGCGCGACGGTCTGGCGCTGGACGCCAAGATCGACACCCGATTCATCAACTCGCCGACGCCGGTGAAGCTGACGGTGATCGTCGTCGGCATCCTGATGACGCTGGCGTCGCTGATCGCCCTCGGCGTCCTCGATGCGCGTGACGGTCGAGGCCATCGCCGATTCCTGCCCGCGGGCTGGTTCACCGTCCGCGGTCCCGACGTATTCGTGTTCATCGCGCTCGCCGCCTGGTGGCTGATCGGCGGCAACACCTCCGACGACGGGTACAACATCACCGTCGCCCGGATCACCGGTGACGCCGGATACGCCGACAACTACTTCCGCTACTTCGGTGTGCCGCAGGATCCGTTCGGCTGGCACTTCCAGGTGCTGGCGTGGATGACGCACGTCTCCGTCGCCACCCCGTGGCTGCGCCTGCCCGCGCTGCTGCTCGGACTGCTCGGCTGGTGGCTGATCAGCCGCGAGGCGATCCCTCGCCTGGGACGCGCCGTGCGGAACTCGACGGCCGCCGTCTGGGCCGGCGCGACGGTGTTCCTGGCGATCTGGATGCCGTACAACAACGGCATCCGTCCCGAGCCCGCCGAGGCCGTCGGCGCCCTGCTGACCTGGGTGTGCGTCGAACGCGCCATCGCGACGAGACGGCTGCTGCCCTACGCGGTGGCCGCCGTCGCCGCGGCGTTCACCCTCGCACTGGCACCCGGCGGTCTGATGGCCGCGGCCGCCCTCATCGCCGGTCTGCGACCGCTGGTGAAGGGCATCGTGTCGCGGCGTCGGCGCGACGGTGTGGTGGCTCTCGTCGCACCGCTGCTGGCGGCGGGCACCGCGGTGCTGTTCATGATCTTCTACTCGCAGGCGCTCGGCCCGCTGCTCGAAGGCAACAAGGTCGCCACCGAGGTCGGTCCGACCGAGGAGTGGTGGCGCGAACCGACCCGCTACTACTGGCTGGTGTTGAACACCGGTGACGGCACGTTCCCCCGCCGCTTCGGCATCCTGATGATGATCCTGGCGCTGGTGGTCGCGATCTTCCGGCTCGTGTCGTCGCGGCATCCGGCCGGGATCTCGCGTGGCCCCTTCTGGCGTCTGATCGGCGTCATGATCGGCACGATGTTCTTCACGTCGTTCACCCCGACCAAGTGGACGCACCACTTCGGCATCTACGCCGCGATCGGCGCCGTCCTGGTCGCGGGCACCGCGGCGATGATGGCGCCGAAGATCCTCCGTTCCCGCCGCAACCGCACGTTCTTCGCCGCGGCCGTGCTGCTGGTGACCGCCGTCGCGACCGCGGGCACCAACATGTGGTGGTACGTCGGCTCGTACGGTGTGCCCTGGTGGGACCGTCCGATCGAGATCGCGGGCGTCAAGCTCAGCTGGGTGGCACTGATCGCCACTCTCGTGGTGGCCGCCGTCGGCCTGTGGTTCCACTTCCGCGACGACTTCACCGACGACGACGTCCGCACCGGCGACCGGCGGACCGGGCTGCTGCGGTTCACGTTCTCGCCGATCCCGGTGATCGCCGGTGTGGTGGTCGTGTTCATGCTGTTCTCGTTCGTGAAGGCCGCCTGGGTGCAGCGCGACAGCTGGTCGTGGGCGTCGTCGAACGCCCGAGCGTTGACGGGCGACGAGTGCGGACTCGCCAACGACGTGCTCGTCGAGGCCGACCCGAACGCCGCAGTCCTGAAACCCGCCGCCGTCGACGGACGTCCGGCGCCGTCGACCCGCGCGGCTCTCGGCGCGCAGAACACCGGATTCACCGCCGACGGCGTGCCGTCCACCGTGCTGATCGATCCGCTCGACCAACGCCGCAGCGCCGCCGACGAGGACGAGGGCACCACACCGCCCACCGCGGGCGGACAGACCGTCGAGGACGATTCCGGCTCCGACGAGATCACCGAGATCGACGACGCCGGCGAGCCCGCGCCGACGGCCGCACAGGCCGAACTCCCGTACGGTCTCGATCCGGCTACCGTCCCGATGCTCGGATCGTATGGATCGAAGCAGGTCTCCGAACTGACCACCGGCTGGTACGACATGGGGGTGGCCGCCGGGCAGGCGGGCGACGACCGTCCGCTGCTGTCCGTGGCCGCCGCCGGGTCGATCGCCGCGGTGAACGACCTGGGTGCGGTGACCTCGGGGCGCCGCGTCGTCGCCGAGTACGGGCGGATGGGACCGGACGGACGCGTGATCCCGGTCGGCGCACCGCAGGTGCCGCAGGACGCGTTCTCCACGTCGGCGAACTGGCGGACGCTGCGCTTTCCGCTCGCCGACGCTCCGCCGCGCGCCTCCGTGGTGCGCCTGCACATCGTCGACGATGCGATGGCGATTCAGGAATGGGTCGCGATCACCCCGCCGAGACTGCCGAAGCTCGCGAGCCTGAACGACGTCGTCGGCCGCACGGACCCGGTGTTCATCGACTGGATGCCCGGCCTGGTGTTCCCGTGCCAGCGGCCGATGGGCGTGCGCTACGGACTGTTGGAGCTGCCGCAGTGGCGGATCATGCCCGACGCCGAGGCTACCCGCCAGAACACCCAGACCTGGCAGGACGGCGTGAACGGCGGCCCGCTCGGCATCACCGAGGCGCTGTTGCGGTACACCCTGGTCCCGACCTACCTCCGGAACGACTGGAGCCGAGACTGGGGCGGACTGGAACGATTCGCCCCGATCGTGCCCGACGCGAAGCCCGCCGAGATCCAGACGGGCTCCCAGACGGTGAGCGGTCTGGACAATCCGGCGCCGATGCGAGCCAAGGGCTACTGACGTCGCCCCCCGGGTGGCGCGCGACGGATACGACGCGGCGGCTCGAAGTCGTGACGAGACGTAGACGCCTAGCCGGGGGCCGTCACGGCTCCTCCGTCCCCGTTCTCCCCGAGGCGACGGCGAAGCCGTCGTACTGCGCCGCGAGTTCGCGGGCCGGTTCGACCAGCGACGACGGGCCGTCGAGAGTCCAGACCACGATCGGGTCGTGCGCGGGGCGCCGGTACTCCGCGAAGACCGCCGCGGCATCGTCGGCGGTCTGAGCGAGCAGTCGTTCACGGACCACCGGCGACGTGTCGACCGGGGTGAGCCGCGGCGTTCGATCCGCTCCCAACTCGACGCGCAGGTGCCCGCGCGGTCCGAGTTCCGGGCGGCGGGAGGGATGCACGCTGCCCGCATAGGCCACGCGCGCCGAGTCGGCGATCCGGTGGTGCACGTGTCCCAGCGCCCAGTAGTCGTAGCCGGTCCGCTCAAGGTTCTCGACGGTGGTCGGGGCCAGCGCGCGCTTGCTCCACCCGCCGGTCAGACTCGTGTGGAGCAGTCCGACGTTCCAGAACCCCGTCTCCCGCGCGGGATAGGTCTCGGTCAGATCGTGTGGCTCGGCGGGATCGGCGATCGACCGACCGTGCACGGCGACGCCGGCATCGGGCCAGCGCACGGTGCCCGCGCCGTCGCCGGGCGCCAGCCACGTTCCGGGCGGCAGTCGCAGGTGCCGGGTCAGCGCCGACTCGACGTCGTGGTTGCCGAGAATCATCGCCACCGGCAGACCGGCATCGTCGAAGGCGGCGAGGGCGGCGTTCGCGGCGTCGAGCGCACGCGAGTCGGGGACGCCGCGGTCGAACAGGTCGCCGGCCACCAGCACACCGTCGTAACCGCCGCGCAGCACGCTCGCGACCAGGGCGTCGAACGCCGCATAGGCGAGTTCGACGGGATCGATGTCCGGGGATCCCGGATAGTCGGGCATACCGCGCAGGCGAGCGCCGATGTGCACGTCGGCGACATGCGCGAGGACCACCATCTACGCGCTCCTCGCCGCTTGCATGCGTCGTCGCCACCACTCCAGGACGACGAGCACCACCGTGGAGGTGAGGACACCGACCACCGTCATCGCCATCGCCTCCGGCCGGTTCCCCTGATCGAACTCAGAAAGAATCCACGGCGACACCAGCTCCAGCGACGCCGGACGCAGCAACGACGACGCCACCACCTCACGCAACCCGAACAGGAAACCGAGAAGCCAACCGGCGACGATCCCCGGCGCCATCAAAGGCACCACGATGTGCCGCATCGTCTGCCACGACGACGCCCCGGCCGCGGCACTCGCCTCCACCAGACCGTCACCGAACGACGTACGCGACGACTTGATCGACTGCAGAACCAACGGCAGCATGATCACCGTGTAGGCCAGAACAATCATCCACACAGAGTTGTACGGGGTCACCGGAAGCCAGGGCGCATTCCACAGGAAGATGAAGCCGATGACCAGCACGATCGTCGGCACCGTATCCGGCGCCACACCCAACAGATCCACGACACGACGCAACCCGGGCATCGCCGGTCTACGCCTGCCGGTCGACATCACCGCGACGTAGACCAATGTGAACACCGTCGCGACAGTCGCCGCGACGGCGGACAGGACCGCGCTGTTCTCCAACGCTTCCAGACCGTGTCCCGTGTGCAGGACACGACCGAAGTAGTCGAAGGTCAGGTTGTCCAGACTCAGCGGTCCCGATCGCAGAACGGTCATCGCTCCGAGCACCACCGAGGTGAACGGCACGAGCACCGACAGCACCAGCACCGCGCTGATCCACGGATAGCCGACCAGCCGCCAACGGCCGCCGCGAACCAACACCCGACGCCCGGTCCGCGCACCGAGCGGCACCTCCCTGCGCGCGACCCACTGCTGCAGACCCCACACCGTGACACCCATACCGAGCAACACCGACGCGAACGCCGACGCGCGCGGGAAATCGAGCGGATCGATCGTGACGTTGCGGTAGATCTCCGACACCAGCACCGGAAAACCGATGCGATTACCCAACGTGATCGGTGTACCGAACTCAGCACACGCCCGCAGAAACACCACCAACGCACCCAACGCGAACGTCGGCGTCATCAACGGCGACGTGACCCACCGCAGACGCTGACCCCACGACGCCCCCGACACCTCAGCGGCCTCGTCACTCGACGCCGGCATCGCATCGAACCGGTTGCGCAACAACAGATACAAGAACGTGAACAACTCACACGCCATGATCGCCGCCATCCCGACCGGAGTGTTCAGGACCGCACGGACCCCGTCACCGACCCACGTCCCGAGCCAGCGATCGGCGAGACCGTCGACCCGGGTGAAGTCCATCCAAGCCAACGCCGCGACATACGGCGGAGTCATGAACGGCACCATCACCGCGACATCGACCCACCGCTTATCACGCATCGGCGTCCACGACATGAGGTAGGCCAGCGGCGCGGCCATGACCGTGGCGATCACCACCACGAGCACACCCAGGAGGACGGTGTTGCCGATGACACGGAGGTTGTCCGCGTCGGCGAGGGCGCCGAGCGCCGACGGGCTGCCGTCATAGCCGATCACCGCGCGAACCAGCACCGCCGCGAGCGGAGCCGCGACGGCGATCACGAGGATCACCGCGAGAGCGAGCACACCCCGGCCGCCGACACGACGGCGCCGAGGCTGCGGTGTCGGGGCCGGAGCGGGCCGTTGGAGGGTGGTCACTTCTTCAGGTACCGCGCGGTGAACTCGTCAAGAATGTCCGAACCGGTCTTCTGCACTTCGTCCCAGGTGAAGTCGAGTTGCTTGATGTCGTCGAACGGCTGGGCGCCCTTGGCGACCGGCACCGTGCTGCGCGCCGGGATCATCTTGTTCGCGGCCGAGATCTGCTGGCCCTTCTCGGAGAGCATGAAGTCGACGAGCGCCTTGGCCGCCTCCGAGTTCTTCGTCGACTTGAGGATCATGACCGGGCGGGGCGTGATCGTCGTGCCCGATGACGGCAGCACCACCTGGAGCGGTTCGCCCTTGTCGATCGCCGTGTACGCGGAGTAGTCCACACCGCCGAGGACCACCGCGTGCGAACCCGCGGTCACATCATCGAGGGCGGGACCGTTGGCACCCTGCACGGCGAGCCCGTTGGCGAAGAGCTTGTCGAACAGCTCCCACGTCTTGTCCTTGCCGTTCGCGGCGACCATCGCCGCGATCAGATCGCGAGCCGTGCCCGACTCCCGCGGATCGGGCATGAGGACCTTGCCCTTGAACTCGGGCGCGGCCAGATCGGACCAGTCCTTCGGCGTCGACGGCGCGACCTTCGTGTTCACGACCAGCGCCAGCGCCGAGCCGTCACGACCGACGAACTGGTCGTCCGGTCCGGTCCAGCCCTCGCGGAGGGTGCCCGGATCCGACAGCTCCAGCGGCATCGTGCGGCCCGCGGCGGCGTACTTGGCGGCCGGCGCGTACGAGGCGAGGTAGACGACGTCGGCACGCGGGTTGGCCCACTCGGCATCGAGTTTGGCGGTCAGCTTGCCGGTCTCGCCGCCGAAGACGTTCACCTTGACCCCGGTGGCCTCGGTGAACGCCGAGGTCAGCTCGTCGTTGAGCTTCTGCGGGTTGGCCGAGTACATGGTCAGCTCGCCGGAGAGTCCTTCGGGGGCCGTCCAATCGGCGGAGACGTCGGACGCGGTGTCGCTGTCGGCGGCACTGCCGCACGCCGACAGCGCGAGGGCTGCGGCGCCGATCGCCGAGACGAGCGCGTAGCGGAGTTTCATGAGTGGTGTCCTTCTCTATCGAGAGCAGCGCGAATCGCGCTGCGGGTGATGGGCCGGAGGGAGGTTCGCCTCAGCGGGGGACGAGGTCGGCCGGAGCCGCGTCGTCGAGGATCCGGGCGCGGGCGTCGACGTGCAGCGGAATCGTCTCGCCGTTCGCATAGCCGTCGCGGGTGCGGACCAGCCACGGCCGCACGGCTCCGGTCACGCGGCAGGTGGTCTCGAAGACGCCGCCGACGTACATCGAGTGGTCGACGACGGCGGTCAGGTCGGCGTCCACCGCGTACTCGGCCACGCGCACTGCCTCCGGCCGGACGGCTCCGCCGCCGGGCAGGTCGTTGACGGCGCCGAGGAATTCGGCGACGAACCGATCGGCGGGTCGGCGGTACAGGGCCTCGGGGGCGTCGATCTGCGCGATGCGCCCGGCGTTCATGACGATCACCCTGTCGGACATCGACATGGCCTCGGTCTGGTCGTGGGTGACGAACACCGAGGTGACCCGCAGCTGCGTGGTCAGCTCGCGCAACTGCACGCGGAGCCTGCCGCGCAGGGCGACGTCGAGCGCCGAGAACGGCTCGTCGAGCAGGAGCAGGTCCGGGTGGGCGACGAGGGCCCGCGCGATCGCCACGCGCTGCTGCTGTCCGCCGGACAGTTGGTGCGGCGCCTTGTCGGAGTACAGGCCGAGGTCGACGCGGTCGAGCATCGCGGTGACCCGTTGCAGGATCTGCGTCTTGCCGACGCCCGCCACCTTGAGTGGGAACGCGACGTTGCCCGCGACGTCCAGGTGCGGCCACAGCGCGAGGTCCTGGAACACCATGCCGAGACCGCGCTTGCGGACGGCGACGTCGATCTTGTGCGCACCGTCGTAGACGACGTGGTCGCCGAACGCGATACGGCCGGCGTCGGGCTGTTCGAGTCCGGCCAGGCAGCGCAGGAAGGTCGACTTACCGCAGCCGGACGGCCCGAGTACCGACACGAACTCGCCCGGGGACAGCGTCAGGTCGACCGGCTTCAATCCGGTTCCGTCGCCGAACACGCGGGTCAGCCCGGCGACGTCGACTCCGGTTCCGGAACGTCTCGTGCTCTCCATCGGTTCAGTACCGGTCCAGGATCAGACTGGTCTTGAGTACACCCGAACTGAGCAGCCAGCCCTTGGCGCCGAGCTCGGCGATGGCTGCGGTGCGCAGCGTGGTCGCCTCGGCGAGTGTGTCGGCCTTGAACGAGAACTCGACGATCGTCTCGGTACCCGAGCCGGATGCGGCGCGGACCGGGAGGACCTCGACGTCGACCTTCGTGCCGTGCCAGGTCCCCTTCCAGTTCCGACTGGTCACCGGGCCGTGCGCACGCGCGTCCTTCAGCGTGTCCTTGCCCCAGTTCTTGCTTCGGGTGTCCTCGAGTTTGCCGGGGATCTTGTCGACCACGAGGTCGAGGGCGTCCGACGCCGACGGCAACGAGGTACCCGACAGTCCCTTGGCCGAGCTGTCCTTCTTGTTGGCGAAGCTCAGGGTCTGCTTGTCGTAGGTCCAGTCGACCTGAGCGTCGTAGTTGTCGTCGGACTTGTCGAACCCGGCCTTGTTGGCCGCGGTCAGCGCGGCGTCGATGTCGCCGCCGGTCACCGCGAAGCGCCGCTTGTAGTTGAGGTCGAGGTCTTCGCCCTGCTCGTGGCGGAGCCGAACGCTCCAGCCCTCTCCATTGAGCGCGAGCGAATCGGTGTCGAAGTACTCGTAGGTGGAGCCGGTACTCGACGAACCGAGGCCGAGCGCCGAGCGGACCGCCGAGCTGGGTCCGCCGGACGAGTCGAGCGCCGTGGAGGTGAGGTTGAGTTTCACCTCGTAGTTCGGCACCGCATTGCCCGCAGCGGTCGCCCGGGGCGCACCGACCACGGCCCCGGCGACGAGGCCGGCGAGTGCCACAACGATAGCGATCAGAGTTCTCATCCGTGCAGAAGTCACTCGAGCTACGTTCGGCGGCAAGGGTTTCGCCATCGCGACCGGAAGATGTCTGTCGGCTGAACAGTGGACACGGAGTTCGTGAAGGCGGGTACCGTTCCCAACCCGTGACCAACGCAACCTTGTTATCAGAGTGATTGATGTAGTTCAGTGGGATTATTGTGACTGACTTTCTCCGCACCCACGCCCGAGCCATCACGCTGAGCACACTCGGCGCCGGCGCCGCCCTCGCACTCGCGATGCCCGCGACGGCCGACGCCGCACCGACCGTGCCCGACGTGTCGTCGTTCTCGAACTCGTCGAGCGATCTGAGCGTCCTCGATCAGCTCCCCGACATCGTCCGGCAGCTTCCGGACCTGCTCGGCACTCCGCCCGCACCGAAGGCGGACGGTCGGACGAGTTGCGGCTCGGTGGTGCAGATCGGCGACTCCACCTCGGTCACCGCCGACTCGGCATCCGCCCTCGGCGGCGCCGACAACACCGCGACCGCACAGTACGGTCGGGTCGGAGCGCCCCGGGTGACCGTCGACGCGCTGTCCGGGCGTGCGATCGTGGGCGGTCCCGGCACCGATGCCGAACAAGCGGTCACACAGCGTCTCGGTGCCGCGGGCGACGCCTGCTGGGTCATCGCGATGGGGGTGAACGACGCGGGAGCCGTCGCCGACGGCGACTCGGTGAACGCCGACGCGCGGATCGATCGGATCATGCGGCAGCTGAACGGTCGCCGAGTCCTGTGGCCCACCATCGCCACATCGAACCCGGACAACGCCGCCTTCGGTCAGACGTCGACGACGGCGTTCAACGACGCCCTGCGCCGGGCCACCACCCGCTACCCGAACCTGGCCGTCTACGACTGGGCCGCCGCGGCCCGACCGGAGATGTTCGCAGGCGACGGCGTCCACTACACGGCCGCCGGGTACGCCGAACGCAACCGCCGCTTCGCCGATGCACTCGCTCTCGCGTATCCGACCGGCTCGGGAACCACCCCGGCGGTGCGCTGGATTGCACGGTAGTTCCTAGCGAGCACCTCCGATTACCATTTCAGATGGCCTTCGCCACTGAGATCCGTCTGCTGACGCGACCGTTCGGACTATTAGTCCACGCCGGCCGATCAACCGACGGATCTCAGCAGCAACGACGTCCCATACGGCAGATCGGGTCCGAGGAGAGTTCGCCAGGAGGCCTCATCGGCGCGGCGATCCAGCGATTCGCGAGTGCCGAGTGGTCGTCGGGACCGCCCGCGGTCCCCTACAGCGGGCACCGGATGCTCGGGTCCGCTCGGCCGTCCACCGCCTGACGCAGCCCCTGTTCGACGGCGTCGGCGTAGAAACGCAGGCCGGGACCGAGGGGGTGGACCCCGTCGGCACCGAGGTCGGCCTGGTGATCGGCGGCGATGGAGCACCACGGCGCCAGATACACGTTGGGGCGGCGTTTGACGTAGGCGATGAGCTGCTGCGCGGCCTGCGGTATTCCGTCGACCGGCCCGAACGGAACCACGAGGATCACCTTGTGTCCCCGGCCGAGGCCGCGGATCATCCGCGTGAGCTGACCGGGGAACGCCTGCCCGTTGGTGCCCAGGCCGAGGACCACGAACTCGCGCAGCTGACCGGTCGCCTCCAGATCGGCGAGCACGGGTTCGGCGCCCGAATAGTGCCGGGACACGGCGGCGTCGATGTAGATGCCGGGGAACCGCCGGTTCAAGGCTGCCGACGATGCGAGCATCACCGAATCGCCGACGGCGGTGATCTCCGCCCCGGCCGGCAGCCCGCGGCGCGGCGGCGCCGCGGGAGGCGGAGCCGCGTTGGCCTCACGCTGCATCTGCGCGAGGCGGTCGAGCTGCTGCTCAAGCTCGGACTTGTCCGGGCTCGTGCCCAGCGCAGATCCGGCGAGCATCGCCACGACGAGCACACCCGCGACCGCGGCAGACGGCGCCATGCGGCGAGCGTTGCCTCCGAGCGAACGCAGCACGCCGCGGAACCCGAGGCGTCGGAACGGCGTCTCGATCCAGCGGTACGACAACTCCGACAGTACGACGCTGACGACGGCCGCCACGAGTCCGATCACCCAGCCCGCGCTGTGTGTCGTCTCGTTGCCGCCGCCGTCGATGAGCTGCCGGGCGAAGATGAACGCGGGCCAGTGCCACAGGTACAGGCTGAACGAGCGCTCGCCGAACCAGCGCAGCCCGCGGAGGCTGAGCAGCCGCGGGACCGGTCCGTCCTCGCGGACGGCGTTGTGCACCAGGATCGCGGTCAGCAGGCAGGCGACGAGCAGCCCGCCGCGATACGTGAGCGGCGACGTGTCGGGCAGCACGAAGAACATCACGATCAGCCCGACGAAGGCGATCGGTGCCACCGTCGCCCCCAGGACGGCTGCCGTGCGGGCGCCGATTCGGCGCGGCCACGAGTCGGCTGCGTCGGCGGCCGGCGTGGTGATCACCAAGGCCAGCACGACTCCGGCGAGCAGTCCGAAGACGTGTGTGTCACTGCCGAAGTACACGCGACTGGGATCGACGTCCGGCCGATACAACAGCACCATCGCGGCGGCCGACGCCGCACCGATCACGGTCGCGACGACCGCTGCGACGAGCATGCGCCCACGCACGGGCCGACGTCGAGCCAGCAGCATGACGCCGAGGAACACCAGCGGCCACACCACGTAGAACTGCTCTTCTATCGCCAACGACCAGTAGTGCATGAACGGTCGAGGCGTCGTGTCGGCGAAGTAGCTCTGCGACTGCGCGATCTGGACCCAGTTGTTGACGAAGAACAGCGAGCCGACGAACTGCTCCTTCAGCTTCACCGCGACGTCGCCGCCGATCAGTCCGGCGACAGCGGTGGCCGTGACGAGCACGGTGACCGCCGCGGGCAGGATCCTGCGGGCTCGCCGTGTCCAGAATCCGCCGAGCGACACCCGGCCCGTCGCACCGTACTCCCGCACCAACAGCGAGGTGATCAGAAAACCGGACAGGACGAAGAAGATGTCGACGCCGAGATAGCCGCCGCGCATCGCGTTCCCGAACAGGTGATAGATCACCACCGACAGGACCGCGACGCCCCGCAGACCGTCGAGAGCACGGGCTCGTCGGATGCGGCCGGGTCGTACCGCGGAGGGCGCCGACTGTTCGGTCTCGGCGGCCGGTACGGCGTCGCTCGATGCGGCGGCGTCGTCGGACGACGGCCCCAGATCCACCGGCTCTTCGACGAGCGGCCTCTGCTCGACGGTTCGGGTCGCCGGGCCGCTCAGATCGACGGGCTCTTCGACGAGGACCACGCGGTCCGACGGTTCGACCGATTCGGCTCCGATCCCGTCACCGGTGAGGTCGACCGGCTTCTCGACGAGTCGGCGCGGGGTCACTCGCACACGGTGTACGCGCACCGACGGGGCAACAGTATCGGTCACCGCACACCTGTGCGTCGGGATCGCGAATCGACGTCGGCCATACTCAACACTCGCAGCAGCATAGTCGACCGAAAACCGTTACTCGATTCGGACGACAGCCGCAACTCGAAACGACGATCTCGTCACGATGTCGACCGTCCGGCGAGCATTCTCCGGCGCAGGGAGTCGTAGATCGGCGGCGACCCGGCGGCGTTCGCCACCGCTACCGCTGCAGCCGTGGCGATCAACATCGGAACCGTGACAGTCGTGACGGCGGTGAGCTCCATGACCAGGACGATCCCGGTGATCGGGGCGCGAACCACCGCCGCGAAGAACGCCGCCATGCCGACGACGATCAGCGCGACGGTCCAGTCGTCATAACCCGCGGGGACGGCGAGATTCACCAGCGCCGCGAACAGCACGCCCCACAGCGCTCCGACGGCCAGGAGCGGAGCGAACAGACCACCCGGCGTGCCCGTTGCGTACGACAGCGGTCCGACGACGAATCGGACGACGAGCAGGATCGCGATGGTCGGCAGGGCGATGTGCGCGCCGTCGAGGAGGTTCTGCGACAGTGTGTCGCCCCCGCCGGCCGCGTCCGCGTCGACGGCGAGCAGCCCGCCGACCACCGCGCCGATCAGCGCGGCTCTGATCTCGGGCGGGACCGATCCGAAACGCTTCACCCCGTCGAACAGAGTGAGGATCAGCCGGTTGTAGACGACCCCGATGAGCCCGGTCACCGCACCGAACACGAGGAAGATCGGCAGGATCACCACCGACGGGGCCGCGACGTCCCCCACCGAGAAGTCTGGTGAATCGCCGATGATGATCCGAGCGCATCCGACGGCGACTCCGACGCCGAGCATCGTCGCCAACAGCAGCCGGATCCGGAACGATCTGGCTACCTCCTCGAGTGCGAACAGACCGCCGCCGACGGGCGCGTTGAACGCGACACCGAGTCCCGCGCCGGCGAGCGACGTGGTCAGCAGCCGCACATCGTCGGGGTCTACGCGCAGCACACGACCGACCCACGCGCCGATCGCCGCACCCATGTGCACCGTCGGTCCTTCGCGGCCCAAGGTCAGACCCGCGCCCAGGGCGAGCAGTCCGCCGACGAACTTCGCAGGCACCACGCGCAGCGGCGGCGGATCGTCGAGGCCGTGCGCGACGGCCTCCACCTGTTGCACACCGCTGCCCGACGCCAGCGGGACGAACCGCACGATGAGCGTGCCGACACCGGCTCCGGCAGCGGTCACGACGACGGGAATCAGCCACCCCGGCCCCGGCAGTCGGCTCGCCCAGTCGAGGAGGTCGCCCCGCAGGTCGTTCGCCCCGTCGAGGCACCACCGGAACCCGCCGCCTACGAAGCCGATGCCGATTCCGGCGAGGATCGCGGCGACGCCCAGCCGGAGCATGCCGCGCATGGGGTCGGGCTGCGACCGTGTCCGAGTCCCGCTCACGGCGCGACACCGGCGATCGGCGGCGTCGCAGGCAGAGTTCCGTACGTCATGCTCCGGTCGGCACGCGAACGCGTCGAGTCGCCGCACATGCGAGAACTGTCGAGATTCCCCATGCGGCAACACTATGTCCCGCACGCGGACCACCCCGGCTCCGGAGAGTTCGTCGGCACAGAGCAACATCGATCGTGTCCACAAAGCGTGCACCGACCGAATCGAGGTAGCCCGATGTGCTGCCGTCGAGCAGCTGTTGGACTGGACTCGAGACGTTCCGCGTCCTCCGCGCCGACGTCGCACGGTACGGCCTCGCGCTCGGGATCGGCTCAGTGAACGACCGCCCCGGGCACACCCGTTACCCTCCCCCGCATGGACATGACGATCCCGAACGAGGTCGCCGCGGATCTGGCGCCGCGGTGGAACGAGCCGCATCGGCGCCACCACAGTCAGCGTCACCTGTCCGAGGTGCTCGACTCCCTGCAGAGACTGCGCGACGGCGGACTGGAATTCGCCGAACGCCCGGTGGTGTTGGCCGCTTGGTTCCACGACGCCGTGTACAAGCCGCTCAGTCCCGACAATGAGGCCGCCTCGGCCGATCTGGCGCGACGACTCCTCGCCGACGACACCGATCGCGACGAGGTCGCTCGTCTCGTCGAACTGACGCAGACGCATGCCGCGGCGGGCGACGATCGGAATGGAATCGCCCTGTCGGACGCCGATCTCGCGGTGCTCGGCTCGTCCCCGGACCGCTACGACGAGTACGTCGCCGATGTTCGGGAGGAGTATCGAGCCGTGCCGTCGGAGGTGTTCGGTCCGGCGCGCCGAGCCCTGCTCGCCGAGTTCCTGACGCGTGACCGACTGTTCCAGTCACCGCAGGGCCACGAACTGTGGGAGGCCGCGGCGCGGGACAACGTCGCACGGGAGATCGCCGCACTCGGGTGAGGTCGGTATGCGTGGTCGCCATCGGAGCGGTGCCGCCGCGCGGGTCTGACCCGACACCGCGGGCCCGACCCCGTGTGCGATGCCGCTTGACGGGCCGTGCCCGCCTCAACCCCAACCGTTGTCGTGCAGCCACTGGTCGTCGATGCCGAAATGGTGGCCCACCTCGTGCAGGACGGTGACCGCCACCTCTCGGCGCAGTTGTTCCTCCGTCGAGCACATCGCCATGAGCGGTTCACGGAAGATCTGGATGGTGTCCGGCAGGTATCCCGAGTATTCGTTGGTGCGCCGCGTCAGCGACACACCGGTGTAGAGCCCGAGCAGATTCGGGTTGTCCGGGTCCCGGTCGTTCACCAGGATCACCACATTCGACATGGCGTCGGTCAATTCGGACGGCAGCAGGTCGAGGGCGTCGCCGACGAGTTCCTCGAAACGTCGCTTAGACATCGATACGGGCATAGAAGACACTATCCCGCAGGGGCGGGCAGCTCCCTGTCATCGGGGGTGTAGCCGGGCGGCAGCGGTACCGCTGTTCCGGTGGAGCGACCCGGCGGCCCCTGGTCGACGGGCGCCGGAACGCGGCCGTCGATCAGGACCTGTTCGCGCGCGTCGCCGACGAGCGTCGCGAAACCGCCGCGACTGGGCAGCGCGACGTAGCAGACCACACGACGGCTTCCGGTGAGCCAGCTGACCTCGGAGATCACCGACCACTGCACGTTGAGCGTGGTCTCGTCGAACTTCGCGGCGCTGCCGAAGAACCTGTTGGTCTGCGTCGGACAGATCGTCGACAGGTAGTCGTTCTGCTCGCGGGCGCTCGGCCAGGGCTTACCTGAGTTCCGGGCGCCGAACCGCTGGGACAGGTCGATGTCGCCGGTGGTCTGGAAGGCGTGCGGCTCGCTGCAGTCGACCACCTCGCCCGCGGGTTTGCGGGTGTCCTTGTCGATGCCGATACAGGTGCCGGCGGGCCAGCTGAACGACTGGTCGATGTCGGCGACCTTGCCGGTGAACTCCTCTTGGACACCACCGGCGCCCGGTTGCTCGATACCGCACTGCAGTACGCGGGCGCCGCGCTCCCATTGGACCTTGGACGGGAACATGAGACCCGTGGAGAAGCGGCCCTGCGGGTCGAGTCCGCCCGCCAGATAGCGTCCGACGATGGCGGGACAGTTCTCGTCGCGCACGGCGGCGAAACGTTCAGGCCCGGGCCACGGCGCGTTCGAGGCGAACTCGGAGGTCGGGAACGTGTCGGTGTCGAGGGCCCCCGCGACTTCGAAGCGGTGGGGCTCCGCGCAGTCGATCAGCGCGGGCTCGGACGCCTGCGCGACATTCCACTGCAGGCAGTCGCCGGGCTGCGATCGTGTGAAGTCGTTCTCCACCGGTGCGTTCCCCTCACCGATCACCGTCGTCGCGACACCGTTGTGGTCGACGAAGCCGTCTCGTGCCCACAACACACCGCCCGCGGCGACGGCGCCGATCAGCACCGTCAGCAGCACCAGGCGCAGCGGATGACGCGGGCCCCCGTGACGATCGCGCTCCCCGTCCCCCGGCTCGTCCTCGTCCTGGTCGAACTCGTCCTGGTCGAACTCGTCCTGGTCGAACTCGTCCTGGTCGAACTCGTCCGGATAGAAGTCGTCCGCGTCATCGTCGTCGTATTCGGCGTCGGTGTACGGCAGCGCGGCGGTGGCGGCCGCGGGGTCGACGTCGGTGAACTGGTCGGCGTCCGCTGCAACGTCATCGCCGGTGGCGTATGACGCCGCCTGGGCATCATCATCGAACGACGGCTCGTCGCCGTCGCCCCGATGGTCGTTGTCGGAAGTCATCGCATCCATCATGCCTGGTCGGTCGGATCGATGTCGTCGCACGACGCGCGGACACGCCCAGGTAGGGTTCTTCGTGTGATCGACCTGAAGCTCCTGCGCGAAGATCCCGACCTCGTCCGCGCCTCGCAGCGCACCCGGGGCGAAGACCCCGAGTTCGTCGACCGGCTGCTGCAGGCGGACGCCGATCGCCGCGCCGCGATCGCCGACGCCGACAGCCTCCGCACCGAGCAGAAGGCGCTCGGCAAGCAGGTCGGGAAGGCTTCCGGCGACGAGAAGACCGCTCTTCTGACCCGCGGCAAGGATCTCGCCGATCAGGTCAAGGCCGCCGTCGCCCGCCAGAAGGAGGCGGAGGAGACCGCCGCCTCGTGCCAGCGGGCGATCTCGAACATCGTCTCGGCCGAGACCCCGTCGGGCGGTGAGGACGACTACGTCGTTCTCGAGCACGTCGGCACCCCGCGCGAGATCGAGAATCCGAAGGACCACCTGGAGATCGGCGAGCACCTCGGCTTGATCGACATGGAGCGTGGGGCCAAGGTGTCCGGTTCGCGTTTCTACTTCCTGACGGGCCTGGGCGCCCAGTTGCAGCTCGCGCTGCTCAACATGGCGGCGGCGAAGGCCACCGCGAACGGTTTCACCCTGATGATCCCGCCGGTGCTGGTGCGCCCGGAGGTGATGCAGGGCACCGGTTTCCTCGGTGCGCACGCCGACGAGGTCTATCGCCTCGAGGCAGACGACATGTATCTCGTCGGCACGTCGGAGGTTCCGCTGGCCGGATATCACGCCGACGAGATCCTGGACCTGTCGGACGGCCCGAAGCGGTACGCGGGCTGGTCGACCTGCTTCCGACGGGAGGCGGGCTCGTACGGCAAGGACACGCGCGGCATCATCCGCGTCCACCAGTTCGACAAGGTGGAGGGCTTCATCTACTGCAGGCCCGAGGACGCCGAGGCCGAGCACCAGAAGATCCTGGGTTGGGAGAAGGACATGCTCGCGGCGATCGACGTGCCCTACCGGGTGATCGACGTCGCAGGCGGCGATCTCGGAAGCTCGGCGGCGCGCAAGTTCGACTGCGAGGCCTGGGTTCCGACGCAGAACGCCTACCGCGAGCTGACGTCGACGTCGAACTGCACCACGTTCCAGGCTCGGCGTCTGCAGGTGCGCTACCGCGATGAGAACGGCAAGGCGCAGACGGCCGCCACACTCAACGGCACGCTCGCGACCACGCGGTGGCTGGTGGCGATCCTGGAGAATCACCAGCAGGCCGACGGCACCGTGAAGCTGCCCGAGGAGCTGGCGCGTTTCGTCGGCGTGGACGTCCTGACTCCGCGCTGACCCAGCTCCCTTTCAGGTACCGAAAGTAAGGTGGCCGGGATGAACGACCAGCCCGAGCCGCCGATGATGCGGCGCCCGCCGCGTCGTCCGGGCGGCGAGCCGCCACGTGAACACCGCGGCGAGGCGCCACGCGATCCCCGGCGTCAGCCGCCTCGGCAGTCGGGCGGACCGACTTCCCGCGATCCCGGTGATCAGTCGTACCGGCCGCCGTTGGCGTGGTCGCAGACCCCGGGACAGTCGTCGCCGCAGGGCGGCCGCCCCGGCTACGCGCCGCGGCAGGAGCCGCAGCCGGTCCCGCCGCAGGATCGGCGGCGTCCGTCCGGGCCACCGCCCGCACCGCCGAATCGACCGCGCGGGCGTCCCGCACCGGGACCGGTTCCGCCGAAGCGTCCGACGCCCCCGCCCGCGTCGAAAGCGGGACGTCGGCGGCGTCCGCGGCGGATCGGACGGATCCTGCTCGTGATTCTGCTGCTGCTGGTCCTCACCCCCGTCGGACTGCTGTTCTATTTCGACTCCAAACTGCACCGGGTCGATGCGCTCGCCGATTACGCCGGACGCATCGGCGACACACCGGGCACCACGTGGCTCGTCGTGGGCACCGACTCTCGTGAGGGGCTGAGTCAGCAGGACAAGGACAAGCTCGCGACCGGCGACAGCGACGGTGCACGCACCGATACGATCATGCTGGCGCACCTGCCGACATCGGGGAAGCCGATGCTGATCAGTGTCCCGCGCGATCTGTACCTCCCGATTCCCGGTCAAGGCAGCCACAAGGTCAATTCGGCGTTCAACACCGGCGGCCCGCAACTGCTGGTGCAGACCATCGAGCAGTTCTCCGGCGTCCATATCGATCATTACATCGAGATCGGCTTCGGCGGATTCGACAAGGTGGTCGACGCGGTCGGCGGCGTCGACATGTGTCTGAACCGCGCGCTGCACGACCCGAAGGCCGGGCTGAATCTGAAGAAGGGCTGCCAGACGCTGAACGGGGCGCAGGCCCTCGGCCTGGTCCGCACCCGAGCCTTCCCGAACGCCGATCTCGAACGTGTCGTGAACCAGCGGAAGTTCATGTCGGCGCTGATGGCGAAGGCCACGAGCCCCGGAGTGCTGCTGAACCCGTTCAAGCTGGTTCCGTTCGCAAACGGCGCAGTGGACGCGGTCACCGTCGCCGACGGAGACCACTTGTGGAATCTGGCGTGGCTGGCCTACAAGTTGCGCGATCCGATCACGACGACGGTGCCCGCCGACGGCGACGAGATCACCGACGACGGCGATTCGTTGATCCCCGGGGACACCACGAAGAAGTTCTTCGAGTACGTCAGCAAGGGCGTGCAGGTCCCCGACGAACTGCTCAGTGGTTCGGACGGTTCCCCGCTCGGCGGCTAATCTTTCACCATGACGGACACGCGAAGCGAGTTTCAAGAGCTGCTCCACGACCAGATCAGCAACGAGTTCTCGGCGTCTCAGCAGTACATCGCCCTCGGCGTCTGGTACGACGCCCACGACATGCCCCAGATGGCCCGCCACTTCTACGAGCAGGCCGTCGAGGAGCGCAACCACGCGATGATGATCGTCCAGTACTTCCTGGACCGCGACATCGACGTCCGGATCCCGTCCGCCGAGGCACCGATCACCGAGTTTGCCGACTACCAGGAGCCGATCGCCCTGGCGCTCGCACAGGAGAAGCAGGTCACCGAGCAGATCGTCGCCCTGGCCAGTTCGGCCCGCGACAGCGGCGACTACCTCGGCGAGCAGTTCATGCAGTGGTTCCTCAAGGAGCAGGTCGAGGAGGTCGCCAGCATGACCACGCTGCAGACCATCGCCGAACGCGCCAAGGGCAACCTGTTCGACTTGGAGAACTTCGTCGAGCGCGAGCTCAACAACGCGGCGGGCGGCGGCACCGATCCAGCCGAACCGGCCGCCGCGGGCGGAAACCTGTAGGGGCCTTTCCGGACCGGGTCGAGCGGCGCTCGACCCGGCCGTCGGTGCGGCGCTCCTACCGGATGGTCACCTGGCGGGCGATGATGCCCGCCTTGGAGCCGCGCTCGGCTCCGGTGAGCTCGGAGGTGTCGGCGAGGGCCTCGATGAGCGCCTCGTCGAAGGTGTCCAGACCGGCCTTCCACTCGGCGTGGTGGGCTTCGACGTCGAGGTCGAACACCGGCACCAGCAGTCCGTGGGTGCGGAACACGCCGGCGAAACGCGAGCCGGCGCCGAGCGTCAGCGATCCGGCGGCGTGAACGCGGGCCAGTGCGTTCAGCAGCGTGTCCTCGTCTTCCGGACGCACCCAGCGCAGATGCGCCTTCTCGCCCGCGTCGACCCACCACGGCGCGCCGATGCCACTCGCGGGTGTCAGTCGCGCGGTCGGCAGTATCGTGTCGTTCGCACGTTCCAGCATCGCCTTGATCTGCGGATCCGGCGTCTGGTCCGCCGCGAACCACCAGTCGAAGTTCTCGTGGACGGTGATCTCGATCGACGCTGCGGGATCGATGACGTCGGTCAGTGCGAGATCGGTGGGCTCGGCGTCGTACTGGTCACCGGGAGCACCCGCCGCGGCCCAGGCTATCGCCGACGTCAGCGACGCGCGACCGTCCTCGGGTTGCGGATCGGTCTGCAGCGCGGCGTATCCGCGCACTCCGTCGGTGTCGGTGCGGACGTCCGCGAACACGGCCCCGGCCAGAACCGTCGCCAGGTCGACGGGGTGCTTCGCATCGAATCCCGGCGCGAACGGGAGGTGCGCGGTGCCCGACGCGATGAACGTCTGCATGGCGACCAGGTCGCACTCGGCGGCCAGCCCCTCGAACGGACGGACCGGCGCAGCGAGCGACGCCGCCTGCCGCGCCTTCCGTGCTGCTACGCGTTCGGCACGGTTGCTGCCCTCGCGCGGAGTACCGCGCTTGCTCTTCTTACCCATGGGTCCAATATCTCATTCCCCGCCGGTCGAGCGAAGTCGAGACCCCCACCCGCCGATCGACCACCACCTGCCGATCGAGCGAAGTCGAGATCAACGCAGGGTCGCGTGCAGACAGGTCTCGACTCCGCTCGACCGACAGAAGGAGGCTCGACCGACAGAAGGAGGCTCGGCCAGCAGAGGAGAAGGAGGCTCGATCAGTAGGCGGTGACCAGCCAGTCGCGCACACGCGCGGGATAGTTCGTCGCGACCCAGCGGACGCCGAGGTCGGCGCACAGTTGGACATCCTCCTGGTCGTCGACGGTCCAGCAGTAGGTGACGCGGCCGGACGCGGCCGCGCGATCGACGAGTTCCGGGTGCGTGCGCAGGGTCTGCACCGACGGACCGACCCCGGTCGCGCCGACCGCGGTGGCCGCGGTGCCGCCGATGATGCGCGCACTGTCGCCCAACAGGATGGTCGGCAGCATCGGGGTGCTGCGTCGGATGCGCCACACCCCGGCCGAGGAGAACGAGATGACGACGGCGCGACTGTGGTCCGCGGACGGCGGCGTCGCGACCCCGTACTCGTGGAGCTTCTCGAGCAGCTGCGTCTCGACGAGACTGCCGTAGCGGACCGGATGCTTGGTCTCGATGAACAACCGGACCGGTCGGTGCCAGTCGAGAGTCAGCGTGAGGAGTTCGTCGAGGGTGAGAACCTGCGCGGGCGTCCCGCTGTGCCAGGAGCCGAAGTCGTGTTCGCGGAGCTGCGCGAGGGTCATCTCGCTGACAGCGCCGACCCCGTCGGACACCCGCTCGATGGTCCGATCGTGGATGCAGACCAGTTGGTGATCGGCAGTCAGCCGAATGTCGCACTCCAGTCCGTCCGCGCCTTGCTCCAACGCCAGTTCGTAGGCGCCGAGGGTGTGCTCGGCGACCTCGCCGGAAGCGCCCCGATGCGCGACGACGGCCGGCTTTCCGGACCGCGAGACTTCAGGGGAACTCATACTGCAACCAATCGTCGTACCGGTGCGGTCTCCTCGTCGGCGTCGACGCCGGAGAGGACCTCGAAACGGCGGATGGACCACCGGGCGAAGACTGCCGACACCGCGAACGTGAGGACGACGAGCGCCAACCCGTCGGCGTCGACCTGCAGCGAATCCGTGGTCCACGCGGCGATCCGATACGCGACGGCGACGACGGCCACCGCGTTCACGATCGCCCACGCGCCCGCCAGCCGCATGCGTACCCGGAGCGACCGGGGATCCGGGCCGCCGATCGCGGCCGACTCGTGGAGCAGCCACGGCGCACCGACAACGTTGACCAGGGGGACGATCGAGAGGACGTACACCCAGAGAGCCTTGCGCGGGTCTACGAAACCCGCGTGCGCGTACTGACGCACGCGAAGCCTGCGGACCCACCGGCCGAACGCGATCAGCGTCATCACGACCGCGACCAGCGCCATCAGACCGAAGACGAAGACCGCGACGCCGGTGAGCCAGTCGATCCACGCCGGGATCGGCCGTGTGCGGTTCACCACGGCCACGATGTAGCGCACGGCATGGACCACCGCAGCCGCGGCGAGTGACAGACCGGCGATGCGCAGGGCTCCGGTGAACGCCTGCGTCGCTTCGGGCACCGGATCGGCGTCGACTTCGGCCGCGCGAGGCGCATCGATCAGCCCCCAGCCGGGGATCGTCGCGTACGACGGTGTGGGCCCGGGCGCGCGGCCGCGGGGCGGCCGGGGAGCGGGCACGGCCTCTGCCGGGCGGTGCGCCGTCCAACGCAGCGCCGGACGGGGCATCGGACGGCGCTGCTGCTGCGGTCGCGGCATCGGCGGCTGCTGATGGCCGCGCGAGGCGGCGACGGCTCCCCGCGCATCGGTCTGGACCAGCCTGCCACCGCACCGAGGACAGACGGTGCGCCCCTCGCGGTGCGGTGCCTGGATACGGCAGGCGGGGCAGACGTCGAGGTTCACTGCTCGCCCGCTCCGGTCTCGACGGGTTTTCCCGCACCCTGCCACGCCACCATGCCGCCGGTCACGACGGCGCCGTCGATGCCGCGCATCAGGAGGTACTCCATGATCCGGTACGAACGGCCGCTGGTACGGCAGACCACGAGAAGCTCGCGGTCGAGATCGATCTCGTCGATGCGCGCGGGCACCTCGGCGAGCGGGATGTGCAGTGCGCCGCGGACGTGACCCGACTCCCATTCGTCGTCCTCGCGGACGTCGAGCAGAATTCGATCCCCGTCGTCGGTGAAGTCGTCGGGGAGGTCGGTGACCGCCACGGTCTCGATGTCGCCCATACTCACACATCCCAGTTTTCCACACCCTGGCTCGGCAGGTGCCTGCCTCGAACGCACGGGCCGTTCTCCGGGCATCTGCGATCGGCCGTTTCCACACCCGGCCGAGTCCACCGAAACGCAACTATGCATATCGACATAGTTCTATCCACAAGGCTCCGATCCAGTGCAGCAAACCACCGCCCGAGGATTCGTTCACAGCTTCCACTCGGCTGTGCATAACCCTGTGGAAATGTGGATAGACCTAGGTAGATGGGCTCCAGGATGTGCCGTGGATCTCATTTTCTCGCCCGATTCGCCCCGTGTTGAGATCTGCGACACCGGTTCGACACCCGAAATCGACCCGAGTTATCCACATTCACAGGTGTGGACAACGTGGGGATAACACGCCGAGCGAAACTCTCAAGGAGGGGTCGCGAGTTGTGCTACGGACACCGTTGCGCGGGGCGGTGCTGCTTACACTTGAGAAGTGCATGTGGAATGGCTGACCGCATATCTGGACTTTCCCGCCCCGGATTTCGGGTCGGAGGTCACGTTCTGGCGTGCCATCTCCGGTAGCACGGTCTCGCCGCCGCGCGGTGAGAACCAGGAGTTCGCGACCCTCGAACCGTTCAACGGCGACGCGCACCTCCGCGTGCAGCGCGTCGACGACGGCCCGGGCGGCATACATCTGGACATCCACGTCGGCGATCCGGTGGCCGCATCCGCCGAGGCGGTGGCGCTCGGCGCCTCCCTGATCGCCGACTATGCGACGCACTGCGTCCTGCGGTCGCCGGGCGGCGGCGTGTTCTGTCTGGTCCCGGACGGCGGAGAGCACACGCGTGCCCGTCCCATCCGATGGCCGGGCGGAACCATCAGCATCATCGACCAGATCTGCTTCGACGTACCGTCACGTCTGTTCGACGCCGAGGTCGCGTTCTGGGAGGCACTCACCGGGCATCCTATGCCCGGACGAGGAGATCCCGACCGCG
This sequence comes from Gordonia humi, assembly GCF_014197435.1. Classification (NCBI taxonomy): domain Bacteria; kingdom Bacillati; phylum Actinomycetota; class Actinomycetes; order Mycobacteriales; family Gordoniaceae; genus Gordonia; species Gordonia humi. The sequence continues at coordinate 1,022,665 of NZ_JACIFP010000001.1, read as the reverse complement.
TCGGGCTGACCCGCAATCCGGCACTCGCCCTGCAGGTGCTGCTCGTGCGGTCGGAGGTCGCCGAGCCGGCCACCTACCTGGAGGTCGCCGCGACCGATCTCGCCGAGGAGATCGAACGTCACGAGGACTGGGGTGCGGCCGTCGTCGCTCGCTGCGTCGATCGGGTCATGATGGCCGACCCGACCGGCCGCCACTACTTCATCTCGCAGCGGAATCCTCGGACGGGCGCCTGAGGCGCAGTTCGCGCACGGCCGCGATCTCGCGTTCGACGTCGCGTCGCTCGCCGTCGGTGAGATCGCGCAGCTCCACCAGTTCGATTCCATCGGGGGTCGGCGTCCACGTCGCCGCGAGGAGTCCGTTCACCAGCACGAACCCCGGGAACCGGCCGTTAGGTGTGGCGAGCTTCGCGTACAGGGCCGGGTCGGCGACGCGGACGCGGTCGGCGTTGGCGACGAGGAGGTTGTCGTACGGGGCGACGCAGCGCACCGGAGCGGGTTCGTCGCCCGATGCGATCGGCAGGCCTTCCAGGTCGTAGAGCTTCTCCCCGTGCGGTCCGGTGAGTTCGGTGAGCTCCCAATCCGCTTCCATGGCCGCCATGATCGGACCGAGTCCGGTGAGCCCGGACCACGTCTGAACGGCGCGGACGGTGGCCGGACCGAAGCCGCGCAGATACATGCGGATCAGGTCTTTGCACGCGTCGTCGCCGCTCACGGCGGGTTCTCCGGCACCGATCCAGTCGTCGAGCAGCCGGTACGACGGCGCGCCCGAGCGCTGCCACAGTCCGCGCGGCGGCGTCTGCACCAACGGAAGCCGCAGCCGGGCCACCGCGGCGAGATCGGCTGCGGGCTCGTCGGGCCACCGGCGGGCGAGTCCGTCACGAAGCGACGCACCGGGGACCGGTTCGCCACCGGACAGGAGTTCCGCAGCGTGCGCGACGACCTCGTCCGGTGTCACGCCCGTGAGTCGCTTGCCGTGATTGGTGCGGGCGGCGGCGTCGATGGACGGCTGGACCAGTTCGCGGATCCAGCGTGCGTCGAGACCGTCCATCAAGAAGACGGTGCCGCGTTGCAGGGTGATGCGGACCAGTTCGCGGTCGACGAGCAGATCGTCGAGGTCGGCCGGATCGAACCCCTCCACGCGGCAGGCGAGCCCGTAGAACGCGGCCTGCGGATCCTGCGACTGGAGTCCGACGAGCCGGTCGACCACTTCGACGACGTCGTCGTCGATCCGTTCGAGGAGATGCTGGCGTTCGAGCAGGGTGCGGTTCCACTGCTCGAACGTCAGGGTGCGCGGCATCAGGCTCCGAACGCGAGCCCGGTGCTGACATGGCAGCGGTAGCCGTTCGGATTCTTGTACAGATACTGCTGGTGGACGTCCTCGGCGTAGTAGAAGTGTCCGTCGCCCGCGTCGGCGAGGGGGACGATCTCGGTGCTGATCGACCCGTAGCCGGCGGCGGTCAGCGTGGGCTGGAATCGCTCGGCGGTGGCGACGGCCAGGCGGGTGGCCTCGTCGTCGAGCCCGTAGACGGCCGACCGGTACTGGGTTCCGATGTCGTTGCCCTGCCGCATCTCCTGCGTCGGGTCGTGGGAGGTGAAGAACAGTTCGATGAGCGTCTTGAGGGAGGTCTGCGTCGGGTCGAAGACGACGAGCACCGATTCGGTGTGCCCGGTCTGCGCGGTGCACGTCTCCTCGTAGGTCGGGTTGGGCGTATAGCCGCCCGCGTAGCCGACGGCCGTCGTGTAGACGCCCGGCTGCTGCCAGAAGATCTCCTCCACGCCCCAGAAGCATCCGCCGGCGAGCACGACGGCCTCCAGCCCGTCTCCCCAGTCGCCGATCCCCGCCGGGCCGAACCCGCCGTCGGCGTCGGCGGCGCCGCGCATCGGGTGGCCGAGGACAAGGTGCTTGTCGCGCAACGGCATCGGCGTGTCTCGACCGGGGAGAGCCTTGTCGCGGGGAACCATCGCGGTCTTGACTGCGGATGCGGCGAGGAGTCGGTCGAAGATGCTCATGCCGTCCAGGCTACGACGCGACGACGGCTCCGTGTGCTCCGAACAGTCGCGTGAGCAGATCTGTTGCAATAACCACCCTTGTGGGGAAATCTGGTTACTGGACCCAGTACGGATCTTTCCCAAAGACTTAGAGAGGACCATCGTGGCTGACTACACCCTGCCCGATCTCGATTACGACTACGGCGCCCTCGAGCCGCACATCTCCGGCAAGATCATGGAGCTGCACCACAGCAAGCACCACGCCACCTACGTCGCCGGTGCCAACACCGCGATCGCGAAGATGGCCGAGGCCCGCGCCGACGGCTCCATCGCGGGCAAGGCTCTCGACCTGTCGAAGACCCTCGCGTTCCACCTCGGTGGCCACACCAACCACTCGATCTTCTGGAAGAACCTGTCGCCCAACGGCGGCGGTGAGCCCACCGGTGATCTGGCCGAGCAGATCGGCGTCGACTTCGGCGGCTTCGAGCCGTTCAAGGCGCACTTCACCGCGGCAGCCACCACCCTGCAGGGCAGCGGCTGGGCGATCCTCGGCTGGGACACCATCGGCCAGCGTCTCGTCATCGAGCAGCTGACCGACCAGAGCGGCCAGACCTCGGCCGCGCTGATCCCCGTCGTCATGCTCGACATGTGGGAGCACGCCTTCTACCTCGACTACCAGAACGTCAAGCCGGACTACGTCAAGGCCTGGTGGAACATCGTGAACTGGGAGGACGCCACCGAGCGCCTCGCCCGCGCGAAGACCCAGGGCGCCGGACTCATCGTCCCCGCCTGATCTTCCCTTCGTACTGACGCCGACGGCGGTCGCCCCTTGCTGGGCGGCCGCCGTCGGTGTCTGCGCTGCCGTCGTCTCGCGACGATCCACGAGTCGGCAGAGTCCCGAGCACCGTGCTACGCACGTCGTCGGGCCGCGCGCCTCATACCCGAGGACCCACCACCCGATACCGCCCGATGACGAACGCCTTGTTCCGCGCGGTCTCGAGGAGTTCGAAGTCGAAGGCGCGTGGGAACAGCGGTCGGCCCGATCCGACGGTCGCGGGGGCGAAGGACACGACCATCTCGTCGAGCATCGATGATTCGGCGAACTGCGCGGCGAGATCTCCGCCGCCGACGACCCACACGTTCTTAGATCCGGCGGCGTCCTCCAGCGCGCCGCGATACTCGGCGGGTGTCCCGGCGACGACGGTGATCGACGGATCGATCGGCACCACCTCCCGGTGGGTGAACAGGAATGTCGGATGGTCGGTGTACGGCCACGGTTCGCCGCTCGCGGCGATGTGGTCGGCCACCCAGCGATACGTGGTCGCGCCCATGACGATCGCTCCCGTCGAGGCCATGAGATCGGCGATGCTGAACGGTCCGTCGTCGTCGATCGGCTGGGTCAGCAGCCAGTCGAGGGAGTCGTTCTCGTCGGCGAGGAATCCGTCGAGCGTCGATGCGGTGTAGTAGACGTAGCCGGTCACGGCTGTTCTCCTTCGTCGGTGCGGCGTTGCCACATGATCGGGTCCGGGTCGAGGTCGTCGGAGGTCACGTCGACACCGGCGTCGGCGAGCATCCACCGCGCGAGCAGTCGGCGGTGCGCCGAGAACGTCAGCTCGCTCGCCACGATCTGCGCCAGCCGGAACGACTCCGGCGGATCGCAGAGGGCGTCGACGATCCAGTCCGCCCAGCCCCGACGTCGATCGACGTCGCGCACCATCGCCAGCCAGCGTGCAGAGGTCTCGGTGTGCATCTCGGTCAGCGTCCGGACATCGTGCACGGGTGTCATATCGGGCATCGACTCGCCGTCGATCGTGGCGAGCCACGGCCGCTTGCTCGCGACCAGGTGCCAGAGCACCTGCGCGAGACTCTCATCCGGGCCGTCCCAGTGCCGCGGTGCGCTGCCGGGCAGTCGGATCGTGCCGAGTGCGTCGCGGTCGAGGCTCGCGGCGGCGTCGAGCAGCGCGCCGATGTCGGCCACGTCGTGCCGTACCTGCAGCGTCAGGACGTCGCCGGCGGAGTCCTCCCCGGAGTCGACGTACAGCACCGTCGGGCCGTGGAAGTGGATGCCGTTGGGTGCGGGCAGCCAGTGTCCGGCGCGGCCGAGGGCGGGCATCGCGGTCGGCGGATGCCCGTAGGCGCGAGCGAAGGCCCGACAGAAGCCCTCGACCGAGGAGTATCCGGCGGCGAACGCGGTGTCGGTGACCGACGCCCCGCGCTGCAGTCGCCACGCCGCACGTTCGAGCCGTACACGTCGTCGCAGGGCCACGGGCGACTCCCCCGTCCCCGCGCGCACCGACCGCGCGAAGTGGAACGGCGACGAGTACGCGCCCGCCGCCATCTCGTCGAGGCCGTCGTGCGAGTCGTCGAGGACCGCGTCGAGCAGGCGATGGAGTGGATCGGTCATGTGTTCAAGTATCGAACGTCGACGCCGTCCGACGCTTGACCGATCCTGCTCTCTGCGGTCAGCCGCCGAGGCGGCGGGCACGCTCGGCGTTCTTCTTCGCCGTCACCTGGACGACGACCTTCGGCATGAATCGGAACCAGAGCCACATCATGACGAGGTGCATGCCGAGCATGATCAGCGCGACACCCGGGAACAGGCCGCCGACGCCCTCGATCAACGCGCCGGTCCACGCCGGTGCGACCAGTTCACCGACGCCCAGCGCGAGTACCTCCAGTACGACGAACACCGCCATGCACGGCAGCATCAGTCGACGACGCTCCCGCGACGTCGGTTCGCGGCCGTAGTCGGTGACGAAGGCGCTGATCGGGAGTTGTACGGCGATCACCCCGGCCAGCGGCAGCCCCGACCAGCCGACGTCGAGAAGCCAGGTAGCGACCGCCATGACCGGCACGCACACCGCGACGCCGACCAGGTACTGCCGCACGTATCTCCACGAGTTCATCTCCGGTCCTCCCCTACCGAATGCGACCTGTGCCGTGTCGACGGCGCAGATTCATCGCTTCAGACTACGCCTACCTGCGTCTTTACCTGCTTCGGGCGACGCGCGCACACCTCCCCGCCGCTTAGCCTCGATGGCGCCGACAGTCGGCCCCTCACCGAGTAATGGAGTTTTCGTTGAACAAGACGACCCGTATTTCAGGCGGCATCGCCGTCGACCAGCACGAGTCTCTCCGAACCGCTCCTACAGGAACAGGACACCGACCGTCGCCGCCCCCGCCGAGACGATGACGAACACCGTCAGCACGACAGCGTCCATCCGACCCGGTCGCGACGGGTACGCCGTCAACCGGCCGGTTCCACCGCGCGCGGTGATCGCCTCGGACATCTCGGCGGCACGTCGCATCGCCGACGACATCGCGGCGACGATGATGTCGACGACCCCCAACTCGGCAGACGGATGACCGGAGGCCGAATTCGACTTCGGGCGCAGCTTGTGCGCCGCCCACAGCAGCCGCATCTCCTCGACGAGGAGCGGCAGGCCGCGCAACGACAACGCGATCGTGACCGCCCATTCGTCGACGGGCAGACGCAACCAGCGCAGCGGACGCATCAGAACGGCGATCGCGGGCGCCAGCTCGGCGACCGGCGTCGTCCAGATGACCAACACCGACATGGCGAGCACGATCAGTCCGAGCAGCGCAGCGCGCAGCGCGGTGAGACCGCCGTCGGACCCGCGCGCGATCCACGACCAGGCGACACTCACCGCTATCAGCGCCCAGAACCACCACGGCGGACGAGGCAGAGCCCCGACCGGGATGCCCGCGACCAGCGCGAACACGATCATGCAGACCGCGACGTAGCCGAGTGCGGGCCACGACGGCAGGATCCAGGTCATCAGTCCCAGCAGCAGGACGATGATCAGTTTGGTCCCGGCCCACAGACGGTGGACGGGCGAGTCGCCGGGGATCTGACGAAGCATGGGAATCTGCATGTCACACACCGCCTTCCAGCACGCCGGCGACCAGTTCCACACGGCGGTTGCACACTCGGTCCAACGATTCGAGATCGTGCGAGATGATCACGATCGTCGCACCCCGCACACGCAGCGACGCCAACACGTTGAGCACCTCTTCGCGGGCCTGCGGATCCAGACCGGCCAGCGGCTCGTCGAGCACGAGAACATCCGGCTCGGAGGCGATGAGCGAGGCGAGGACGACGCGGCGCATCTGCCCGCCCGACAGCGAGTCGACACGCTTCGCGGCGAACTCGCGCGGCAGGGACACCAGATCGAGCACGCGCCCGACCTCCGTGGTCCCGACGTTCTCGCCGCCCACGGCCATGATCTCGTCGCCGACGCTGACCTTCTGCAGTTGTAGTCGCGCGTGTTGGAAGCCGAGTCCGACGCTGCCGATGTTCTCCCGGACCGGCTCGCCCGCGAGCAGCACGTCGCCGGAGGTCGGAGCGGTGAGTCCGGCGAGGATCCACGCGAGCGTCGACTTGCCCGAACCGTTGCCGCCGACGATGAGCACACCGTCGCCGCGGTCGACCCGCAGGTTCACCCTGTGCAGCGCGGTGACCTCCCAGGGGGAGCCCTGCAGATAGGTGTGCGCGACACCGGTCACCTGGAGCAGCGGCTCGCCGCCGAGCGACGTCGATCCCAGCGCGGGCGCCGTGTTCTCCGGGCGCATCCACTCGGGATGGTGGGCGACGACGCGACCCTCGGACAGGTGGACGATCCGGTCGGCGGCGCGCGCCTCCGAGTCGCGGTGCGTGATGAGGACGACGGTGATCCCGTGCCTGCGCGGCAGTTCGGCCAGGATCGCGATCAGATCCTCCCGACCGGCCGGATCGACCATCGAGGTGACCTCGTCGGCGATCACCAGACGCGGTCCGCGCGCGAGCGCCGCCGCGACCGCCAGACGCTGCTGCTGCCCGCCGGACAGATCGGAGGTCTCACGGTCGCCGAGTCCGGCGAGACCGACCTCGGCGAGGAGTCCGTCGATGTCGACCGAGACGTCGTCGGGCAGACCCCACACCAGATCGTCGGCGACACGGGAGCCGAGCATCTGCGCTTCGGGCCGCTGCAGGACGAGCGCCGTGCCGCCCGCACGTCCCAGACCCGGCGCCCCGGGCCGGTCGACGACGCCGATCGTCGGATCGACACCGGCCAGGATCTTCGCGAGCGTCGACTTGCCCGAGCCGTTGGCGCCGACGATCGCGACGAACTCGCCCGGGTGCAGTTCCAGGTCGACTCCGGTCAGCACGTCGCGCGCGGTGCCCGGATACCGGTAGCCGACCCCGACCGCGCGCATGGGAAGCGGTCCGGGCGTCACGTCGTCGATCGTGTGCGCGGCCTCGAGCGTGTCGTCGAGCTTGACCTCGGCGAGCCGATCGAGGATCTTGCCGAGCATCCAACCGGCCACCAGGATCGTCACGAATGTTCCGATGGCGCCGGGGATCCAGATCCACAGCCACCAGTTGTCGACGACGTTGCCGGAGAAGTTCTCGATGGCGTCGGCGACCCCGCCCAGCCGGATCACGCGGACCGTCTTGGCCAGACCGGTCAGCACATTGTCGAACAGTTCCAGGCCCAGACGCCGTAGCGGAGCGAGAATCCACATGAGCCCGACGGTGAGGCCCGCGATCACCGGCGCCGCGATCACCGCGACGACGGTGAGCACGGCGGCTCCCCCGCCGCGCCGTCGCACTTCGCCGACCAGACCGCCGACGACGGCGGTGGCCGCGACCGCGACCGCCGTGCCGAGCCCGGCCACGGCGAAGGTCACCGCGACCGTGGTCACGAACGAGGCGACCACGGCGCGCAGCCGCGTGCGGGCGGCCAGCAGCGCGATCGGGACCGGAGCGAGGAATCCGAGAGCGGCCGCCATCGGAACCACCGCGACTATGACGGCGGGCACGACGGTGAGGCCGCTGAAGATCGCGATGGACGCGATCTCGATCGGCCGGAGGGGCCCGGTCGGGGCGCTCCGGACGTCGACAGCAGGGGAGATCACTGCACCATTGTGCCTGGCATATGCGATACCGACGTTCGCCGAGGTGACCCGGACTGTGGATTCAGGTGGACCGAACAGTCTCGTGCGGCCTCCCCACCTGCGATTTCGCGGATTCTCCGAGTGTTGAGTCCGGGACACAGGTCCCCCTAACCTGTGGTCATGATCGCTGCACTGGCGTTGAGCTTCGCCGTCATCTTCGTCGCCGAGTTGGGAGACAAGTCCCAGCTGATGGCGATGACGTTCGCACTCCGCTACCGCTGGTGGGTGGTGCTGACGGCGATCCTGACCGCGACGACACTGGTCCACGCCGCGTCGGTGTTCTTCGGGCACTTCCTCGGACTGTCGATCCCCACCGACCTGCTCGCGATCGTCGGCGGGCTGGCGATGATCGTGTTCGGGCTGTGGACCGTCCGGGGCGATGAACTCGACGACGACGAATCGTCGAAGGCGGGTCGCATCGGCGGGTCGGTGTTCCTGGCGGTCATGTCGGCGTTCCTGCTCGCCGAACTCGGCGACAAGACGATGCTGGCGACGATCACGCTGGCCGCCGATCACGACTGGCTCGGCGTCTGGATCGGTTCGACGATCGGCATGGTGGCCGCCGACGCCCTCGCGATCGTCGTCGGACGGGTCCTCGGACGACACCTTCCGGAGCGGACCATCGCGCTGGGCGCGGCCGTGCTGTTCTTCGCCTTCGGCATCTGGCTGATCGTCGACGGACTGATCGGCGCCTCCGCTCTCGTCACGGCCGCGACCCTCGTCGCGGTGGTTCTGATCGTGGCGGTCGGCGTCTGGTGGATCGTGGCGACGAACCGGCGGCGGTCTCGCCTCCGACTCTCTCGAGCGGAGTCGATGGGCGCGACCGGTATGGCGGGCCCGACCGCCGGAGGCGTCGCGACCAGCGAGAAGAACGACCAGGGGGCTACGCCGCCGACGCCGCAGACGGAGCTACCGATCGATCGCTCGGGCATGGTGGGTTAGAGTCACCACTGACCGGGCCGCATCCGGCCGCCGTCAGAAGAGAAGGACTCATCGCATGGACGTCACCGGCTCCGCCGTCATCGTCACCGGCGCCGCCTCCGGGCTGGGCGCTGCAACCGCCAAGCGTTTCGCCGCCGAAGGCGCCACCGTCTTCGGCATCGACCTGCAGCCCTCGATCGACAAGGCAGAGAAGGTCGAGGGCGTGAACCTCGTCGCCGCCGACGTCACCAGTGAGGACGAGGTGCAGGCGGTCATCGATCAGATCGTCGAGGCGGGTCTGCCGCTGCGCGTCGCCGTGAACTGTGCGGGCGTCGGCTGGGCCTCGCGCATCCTGGGCAAGGAGGGCCCGCACCCGCTGGACCTGTTCCGCAAGATCATCGAGATCAACCTCGTCGGCACGTTCAACGTGATGCGCCTGGCCGCCAACCGCATGCAGGCCGAGTCGGCGGTGAACGACGACAACGGTCGCGGCGTCATCATCAACACCGCGTCGGTCGCGGCGTTCGAGGGTCAGATCGGTCAGATCGCGTACACCGCGTCCAAGGGCGGCGTGCACGCCATGACCATCTCGGCTGCCCGCGACCTGGCTCGCGCCGGCGTCCGCGTCTGCACGATCGCGCCGGGGACCATCAACACGCCGATGCTCGACGGCGTCACCGACGAGTTCAAGAAGACCCTGTCGGCGGGCATCCCGTTCCCGCAGCGTCTCGGCGAGCCGAGCGAATACGCCGACCTGGCGGCGATGATCGTCGCCCACGACTACCTCAACGGCGAGACCATCCGGATGGACGGCGCTCTGCGCATGGCGCCGCGGTAGACCGCACGCACCCGGGGCCCGTCAGACCGCGTCGTCGACCAGGTGAAGGTCGGACGCGGCGGCGGGTCCTCGTCGTCGGTGGAGCACGTCGACGAGTTCGTCGACGACGGCGATCGTCTCCTTCGGCAGTCCGGCCAGCCGCTTGGCGACCCGGTGGACCTCCGGATCGGCCATGGCGCGGAACTGCTCGATCTCGTCCCGGGTGCGACGGGAGTCCTCATCGGTGAGGAAGTGTCGGATGTCCACGTCGAATGCCGCCGCCAGCCCCTCCACGGTCCGGAACGACGGCGACCTCGCCTTTCCTGAGCGCAACTGGCTCAGATACGACTCACCGATGCGGTATCCGCGATCGGCCGCCCGCTGCGCGATGGTCTTCGCACTGTACGGCCGACCGTCCGGTCCCGGAAGGTTTCTAAACAGCTCGTCCAGTCGCAGGGCGAAATCGCCCGCCTCCCCGTCCGACATGTACAACAGCCCCTCTCCAAGCCCCCCGGCTTCCGGTCCCCTGACGAGAACCGGATCGAGAGTCATTCAAGCGCGAGGACGGTTGCAGATGCAACTCAACGCGCCGACTTGGACTTGCTCGCCGGAGTCGGAGCGCCCTTGGGAGTCGCGGGCACGTCTTTGGTCTTCGGCTCGCCGCCGAGCGCCGACATCGACGTCCACTGCTCCCAACCGAAGATCCAGTCGTAGATGTCTCCGTCGGCCTCCGACATCTCGATGCGGGTGCCGGTCACTTCGACCGGGTCGCCGTAGACGGCGGTCTCGAAGTACTGCTGCGCACCCTCGAGCGACAGGTTGATGCAGCCGTTGGTGACGTTCGACGCGCCCTGCACGCCGAGGGTCTCCGGGTTGGCGTGGATGAACTCGCCGTTGTTGGAGATGCGCACGGCCCACCGCTCGGGAATGTTGAAGTATCCCGCTTCCGGATTCGTCATGTTGAACTGCTCGTACTTCTCGCTGACGACGTGGATGCCCGACCGGGTGACGTTCCGGTCGAGGTCGCCCTCGCCGTAGCTGCACGGAAGAGTCATCAGGGTGGCGCCGTCGCGCACCACCACGATCTGGTGCGACGACGCGTCGGCCTTGACGATCTGCGAACGCCCGATCGTGAAGTCGCTGGTGACGTCGTCGGCGCCGTACGCGCCCTCACCCATGGCGACGCCGTACAGCTTGGCGTCCATGTGGACCTTGGTGCCCGGAGCCCAGTACTCCTTGGGTCGCCAGTGCGCCCGCGAACCGTTGTCCTCGCCGAGCCACGCCCACGAGCCCTCGGTGTGCGGGGTGGTGGTGACCGTCAGCACCTTCTCGACCGCGGCCTTGTCCTCGATCGTCCCGTCGAACTGCAGGATGAGCGGCGCGGCGATGCCGACCTCCTGACCGTCGGCGATGTTCACGACGACGTTGATCTGTTGATCGGGCGTCAGCGTCGTGATCGATCCGGCGAGCGGGACCCGACGGCCGTCGTCGCCGATCGCGGTGCCCTTCCACGTGTACGTGCCGCCGTAGCCGAGAGGCTCGCCGACGATGAACGTCGTCTTGTCGGTGGAGAGCTCGCCCTTGACCTTCTTGCCCGCGGCGTTGACCAGGGCGACGTCCCGCCCGAGGGTGCCGTCTGAGACGGTCACCGAGATCTTGTCGACCGGGCTCACCCCGTCGGCGCCGACCGCCGGAGCATAGGTCAGTCGCGCGGCCGGGTCCTTCGGAGCGTCATCGGCGGTGGAGTCGGTACCGCACGCTGCCGCGACCAATCCGAGCGCGCCGATTCCGACTGCGGAGAGGAAGGCACGCCGACTGGTGTTGTCCTGCGTTGTCATTCCACTCAGATTACCGGTCGCGACGGCCGATCAGCTCATCGGCCAGTGGTAAATTCAGCACATTTTCAGACGAGATCCATTCTCTCAGGACCTTTGTGGCCTGCACATCGTCCTCGTTGTAGGTCAGCAGACGTTCCCGCTGCGACAGATCGAGGCGACCGCCGTCGAGCGCGACGGCCGCCGCGTACCACTCCATGGACGCCTCACCACTGGCCTCGTCGTCGCGCCAGCCGAATCCGGCGATCGGCGCGATCCTCTTGAGTCCCTTGCCCCGCGGGCACACGAAGTTGCGGCCGACGGCCTCGAAGACGTCCACCCACTCGTCGGACGCGATGAACGCGTCGACCTCGGCGCGGGACGGGACGCCGTCGACGACGCCGTGGAACCGGTCGGCGCTCCCGCGCAGCCATCGATTCTCGGCCTGCTGCGAATAGCAGTAGGCCGCGAAGGTCTTGTCCGCGGCGTGTGCGGCGGCGCGTTCGGCGGTCAGCCAGGTCCAGAACTCGGCGAACGAACGCCCCTCGTCGCGTGTCGGCAGCGGATCCCAGGTCACGAACGCCCGATAGCGGACTTCGCGATCGGGATCCGTGGTGTCGGTGAGCAGGGTGCCCCACATGTAGGCGCCCCGCTCCGAGTAGCTCTCCATGTCGACGTCCACCTCGACGTCGGCGCGCCGGACGCTCGGTCGGTCACTGCGACGGGCCAACGGCAGCCCGTCCACCCAGCAGCGGGCCGAGACGATCGCGTCGTCGAACGAGACCGCACGCGGCCAGGCCCCCGGCGGACCGCCGCGATGGTCGGCGAGCGCGTCGACGGTGGTGATCCCGGCGTCGACGAGGACACCGGCCTGACCACCGCCGACCACCAGGCTCACATCGCGTCGCCGCGTCAGCTCGTCCTCGCACCGCGACCACCAGTGACAACTACGGCACTCGCCGACGCGACGCGGGCCGGTGTCCACCTCGCCGTCGACGACCGCACGGCGACGAGCGAACACCTCCGCGTACTCGACGAGCGCGGCGTCGAGCGGAACAGCGACGATGCAGTCCGCGTCCAGCCCGATGAGACCGCCCCAGCGACCGTCGGCGACGGCGCCCCAGCCGAGGTCGTCGAGCATGGCGGTCAAATGCGCCAACCGGAGCACGTCGCGGCGTTGCGACCGGGCCGACCGGCCTGCGTCGACGGCCGGACGCCACCCCCACAGCGGGCTGGTCCGCAGAGTGGCAGGCGGCGCGTCCGGCCCGCGGTCGGGGTTGGCCGGGGTCGTGACACGGTGATTGACGACGATGAGCGGCAGATAGCCGTCGCCCACCCGGACCAGCGCTTCGGCGTGACCGCGACGGCCGCGTTCGACGTCGGTGGGCAGCGCGGCGCGGAAGATCCAGTCGGCACCGGAGGAGACCGCGGCGCGGGTGGCCGCCACCCGATCGCGGTGCGGACCGTCGTCGACGGTGATCACGGCGCATTCGGGCTTGTCGCTCTGGAATCCGTGCAGCGTCGCGATGACCGCGTCGCGATGACTTTGAGCGGCGTCGATGCGACGGCGGGCCTCCGGCGTCACATCGGACGCCGCGGCGTCGCCTCGCTCGGTGGCGTCGAGGGCGAGCCGATGTTCGCATCCACTGAGGTTGCGCGCCCCCAGAACAGCAGAACTCACGTGCTCGGACCCCACTTCGTCATCGTCACCGCAACCTCGTCCCACACCGGACCGAGTGATTCACTACCCCACGAGACTATGCAAAGGTAGAGACAGCCATTTGCAGGTGTCGAGATTCCGATGGAGAGGCCAGGGCATGGGACTGCTCTCATCCGTGCGCAAGACGCGTACTGATCGCAAGGCGGGCAAGAAGATCCGCAAGGCCGAGGAGAAGGCGATCAAGTTCCGCGCCAAGGCGCAGGCCAAAGCCGAGTCCGCGGCCGATCGCAAGCTCCGTAAGAAGGAGCTGCGTACCGAGCACAAGTTCCACAAACGCGGGCAGAAGGCCGAGCGGAAGACCGTCAAGACCTCGGCCAAGGCACAGGAGAAGGTGGCCGCCGCCGAAGCGAAGTCGATCGCCGAACAGGCGAAGGCCGACGCCGCGAAAGCGATGTTCACCCCCGCCAAGATGAGGCGTTATCTGACCGTCGGCCGCATGGCGGCGCCCGTCCTCGTGCCGATCGCGTACCGCGGGGCCGTGGCCGCACGCGCTCAGCTGACACAGGTCCGCGCGCGTCGCGCGGGTGTTCCGGCCGACGTACTCACCCGCTACGGCGGCCCGAGTGCGGCGCTGCGCGCGCGGATCGCCACTTCTCGCGAGTCGGCGACCAAGGTCGGCGCGGCCGAGAACAGCGCCGAGGGCAAGGCCTTCGTCGACGCCATGTCGGCGCGCCTGAGCAACCTCGAGGTCGCCGCCGACGCCGCCGATGCGATGCCGCCCGCCCAGCGCAAGTCCGCACACCGGGCCATCGACAACGAACTGACCGCGATCGACAACGATCTCCTGGCCCGATTGAACGTTCACCCGGCCTGAATCGGGGCTCAGCGCACACGATGGCGCACGACGGTGTCGGTCAGACACCGTCGTGCGCCATCGTTTTGGGGAACTCGCGCGGTTCTCTCGCCACGCCCGCCGCGAGGGGAGTTCGTGATTAAGTAGGTTCATGCGGAAGCGACTTCTCGTCCTGATGTCCGGTGTCCTCCTCGCGTTCAGCGGCGTGTCGTGGGCGCATACGGCGATCGCGGCCGCAGCGCCCGGCTGCGCCGACGTCCACGTGCTCTTCGCACGCGGCACCGCCGAGACCGCTCCCCCGCTCGGGGTCACCGGCATCGCGTTCGAGAACGCACTGCGCAACCGCGTGCACGGCGAGTCGATCCGCGTCGAACCGGTGAAGTACGCGGCCAGCAGCGATTTCGGGAACAAGTTGAAGTTCGCCGAGACGGTCGTCACCGGCATCGCACACACCCAGGACCGGGTCCGGCAGATCGCCGCGGCGTGCCCGAACACCGACATCGTGCTCGGCGGCTACTCGCAGGGAGCCGCGCTCGCCGCGTACGCGGTCGCCGACTCGTACGACCTCCCGGCCGCGTACACCCGCTATCGGCAGTACGCGCCGACGCCGATGCCCGCCGGACTCGCCGCCCGGGTGAAGGCCGTCGTCCTGTTCGCGCCGCCCTCGGCGCGATTCCTGCGGGATGCGGGCGCCCCGACGATGCACGTCGGAAAGGCGTACGCCGGTAAGACCCTCCGCATCTGTGCCCCCGGTGACAACATCTGCGACGGCGCACCGCTGGCGGGACCGAACGCGATCCACCTCCTGTACCCGGTGAACGGTTCCACCGAGCGGGCGGCGGGGTACGTCGCGCGCCGCGTCTAGGCGACTTCGTTCGCCCCGGTGACCGCCGGGGACGAGGTCGCGCGTGGTCCGCACTCAATTCTGTGCGCGATACACCCCAACCGGTGCAAATTCGACGCTCTGCGCGTAATTCGCGAATACCGTCGGCCCCATGTCTGCAATCACGCGCATAACGGTCCTCGGCACTGGAGTCCTCGGCTCCCAGATCGCCTTCCAATCGGCGTACAGCGGTAAAACCGTCCACGCCTACGACATCAACGACGACGTCCTCGTCACCGCCCGTGAACGCGCCCAGGGGCTGGCGAAGACGTATCTGAACGAGGTGGCGGGCGCCACGCAGGCATCAGTGGACGCCGCCCTCGACCGTCTGACCTTCACCTCCGACCTCTCGGTGGCCGCCGCCGACGCCGACCTGGTGATCGAGGCCGTTCCCGAGGTCCTGTCGATCAAGCAGGACACCTTCTCGAAGTTGAACGACGTCGCCCCGGCCAAGACGATCTTCGCCACGAACTCGTCCACACTGCTGCCCAGCGACATCGCTCCGTCGAGCGGTCGCGAGGACCGATTCCTGGCCATGCACTTCGCGAACCGCGTGTGGCAGTTCAACACCGCCGAGATCATGGGCACCCCGAACACCAGCAAGGCGAGCTTCGACGCCGTCGTCGAATGCGCGAGCGAGATCGGCATGGTGCCGATCCCGATGCACAAGGAGAAGGCGGGCTACGTCCTGAACTCCCTGCTGGTGCCGTTCCTGTCGGCGGCCGCGCAACTCGCCGCGGGCGACTACGCCGACCCGAAGGACGTCGACAACGTCTGGCGGGTGGCCACCGGAGCACCCATGGGCCCGTTCCAGATCTACGACATCGTCGGTCTCAACACCCCGTACAACATCATGATGGCCGGCGACGAGGAACAGCAGGCCCTGGGCCGATGGCTCAAGGAGACCTACATCGACAAGGGTCGGCTGGGCATGGCCAGCGGCCACGGCTTCTACGACTACACCGAGAACTGAGCGGGGACCGATCATGCACTACGACGCTGGAAACTACGAAGCATTCGCTCGTCCCCGCAAGCCCGCGGGTGTGGACGACAAGACCGCCTGGTTCGTCGGCGCGGGCCTCGCATCGCTCGCCGGTGCGGCGTTCCTCATCCGCGACGGCCAGATGAGCGGTGACAAGATCACCATCTTCGAGGAGCTCGACCTGCCCGGCGGCGCCCTCGACGGCATCAAGGCCCCGGAGAAGGGCTTCGTCATCCGCGGCGGTCGCGAGATGGAGAACCATTTCGAGTGCCTGTGGGATCTGTTCCGCTCGATCCCGTCGCTGGAGATCGACGGGGCGAGTGTCCTCGACGAGTTCTACTGGCTCAACAAGGACGACCCCAACTTCTCGTTGCAGCGCGCCACCGTGAATCAGGGACAGGACGCGCACACCGACAACCGGTTCGACCTCACCGACCGATCCCAGAAGGATCTCGTCCAGTTGTTCTTCGCCACCCGCGAGGAGATGGAGAACAAGCGGATCAACGAGGTGATGAGCCAGGACTTCCTGGACAGCAAGTTCTGGCTGTACTGGCGCACCATGTTCGCCTTCGAGGAGTGGCACAGCGCCCTGGAGATGAAGCTGTACCTGCACCGCTTCATTCATCACATCAAGGGTCTGCCCGACCTGTCGACGCTCAAGTTCACCAAGTACAACCAGTACGAGTCGCTGGTGCTGCCGCTGTACCGGTGGCTGCTCGATCAGGGCGTCAACGTGCACTTCTCGACGACGGTCACCGACGTCGACTTCGACATCGACGACACCCGCAAGCAGGCCACCCGGATCAGTTGGGTGCGCGACGGCGAAGAGGGCGGCGTCGACCTGGGTCCGGACGATCTGGTGTTCATGACGATCGGCTCGCTCACCGAGAACTCCGACGAGGGCGATCAGCACACGCCGGCGCAGCTGAACCGCGGTCCGGCCCCCGCGTGGGACCTGTGGCGGACAGTCGCCGAGAAGGATCCGTCGTTCGGTCGCCCGGGTGTGTTCGCCGATCACATCGATGAGACCAAGTGGGAGTCGTGCACGGTCACGACCCTCGACAAGCGGATCCCCGAGTACATCCAGAAGATCACCAAGCGCGATCCGTTCAGCGGGAAGGTCGTCACCGGCGGCATCGTCACCGCGAAGGACTCGAACTGGCTGATGAGCTGGACCGTGAACCGACAGCCGCACTTCAAGCAGCAGCCCGACGACCAGATCGTCGTGTGGGTGTACGGCCTGTTCCCGGACAAGGTCGGCGACTACGTCGGTAAGACGATGGCCGAGTGCACCGGTGAGGAGATCTGCCGGGAGTGGCTGTACCACATGGGCGTTCCGACCAACCAGATCGACGAGCTCGCCGCGACCGGCGCCAAGTCGGTGCCGGTGATGATGCCGTACGTGACCTCGTTCTTCATGCCGCGGCAGGCGGGCGACCGCCCCGACGTGGTGCCCGAGGGCGCGGTGAACTTCGCGTTCATCGGCCAGTTCTCCGAGAGCCCGAGCCGCGACTGCATCTTCACCACCGAGTACTCGGTCCGCACCCCGATGGAGGCCGTGTACACGCTGCTCGACATCGAACGCGCGGTCCCCGAGGTGTTCGGCTCCACGTACGACGTCCGGTACCTGCTGAACGCGACCTCGCGCCTGCGCGACGGCGCGGAGGTCGAGCTCCCCGGACCGCACGTGCTGCGCAAGAAGATCTACGAGAAGTTCCAGGGCAATGAGGTCGGTCAGCTCATCGCCGAGTACGACCTGATCAAGGAGCCGTAGACGGCCCGTCGAGCTGTCCTCTGCCGGTCGAGCGGAGTCGAGACCCTCTCTCGGCTCCGCTCGATCCGCGCAGCGACCGCGCTCGTCCAGTACCGACCCCGCGACTCTGTCATCCGAACGGGCTAACAGATCGGCGTCGGGCGGCCGATAGTCCCAGTAGGCGCCGCGGCAGCGGACCCGTCGACCGCCCGGAGGGAGCGTCCATCCGACATGACACGATCGATCCGAACACGAGTCCTCGTCGCAGCGTGTGCGACCGCGGCCGCGGTCGGCACCGGACTCGCGCCCGCAGCGCAGGCGGCGCCACCCCCGGCGACCAGCACGGTGACCTTCCACATTCCGGCCGTCGGCGGACTGGAGATCGGTCCGGGCGGCGTTCCCGGCGGCTCGTTCCAGCGGACCGTCGTGACCGCGCGGCCCGGCATCCGCCCGATGATCCATCCGGCTCCGCCCGCGACCGTCGAGTTCGACGTGCGGAACATCGCCCCGTACCACTACCAGTACAACTACCGGTACCTGTCGGTGAACTGGCGCAATCTGCGCACCGGGAAGACCGGCCACGTGCGTCTGCGGCATTGGGATCTGCCGAAGACCCTGCGCGCCGACGACCCGACGTATCCGGCCACGCTGTCGACGTCCGCGGTCGCCACGACCGGGGGCGGCCCCGTGGTCGCCTCCGTCTCGGTGATGCGAACGCAGTGGAAGGCGCCGTCGACCGTGATCAGTGTGATCCCCGGTGCGACGGCGCTCGACGTGCCGCAGTAGGCGAGCGGCTCGGCCGCGCGAGTACTACCGGCCCGGGAGGTACTTCAGCGACTTGATGATCGCCGGAGTGAGCTTGAGGTACAGGCTCTGCGGGACGCCCTTGATACCGTCGAGGCCGATGACGCGCTGAGTCGCGATGGTCTGCGGCTCGGTGTACTTGAGCAGACCTTCCTGACCGTGGCGGCGCCCCATGCCGGAGATCCCCATACCGCCCATCGGCGCCGCGGTCGACCCCCACGCGGCGGCGTACCCCTCGTTGATGTTGACGGTGCCCGCGTGCAGGCGCTCGGCGATCTTCTGCGCCTGCGAGTCGCTGCCGGCGAACACGCTGGCGTTGAGGCCGTACTCGGTGTCGTTGGCGCGTTCGATCGCCTCGTCGACGTCGTCGACCGGGTAGATCGACACGAGGGGACCGAAGGTCTCGTCGCCGTAGCAGGTCATCTCGTCGCTGACGCCGGTGAGGACGGTCGGCTCGAAGAAGAACGGGCCGAGGTCGGCGCGCCTGCGGCCGCCCGCGAGGACCGTTGCGCCCTTGGCGACGGCGTCGTCGACGTGCGCCTGCACGGTGTCGATCTGCTGTGCGGACGCGAGTGACCCCATGTCGGCGGCGAAATCGTACGACGAGGAGAGCTTCATGTCCGTCACGTGCTCGGCGAAGCGTCGGCTGAACTCCTCGGCGATGGATCGCTCGACGTAGATCCGCTCGATCGAGATGCACAGTTGTCCCGAGTTCGAGAAGCACGCGCGTGCGGCGCCGGAGACGGCGTCGTCGATGTTCACCCCGTCGGTGACGATCATCGGGTTCTTACCGCCCAGCTCCGCGGAGAAGCCGATGAGCCGCTGTCCCGCCTGCGCGGCGAGCGTGGCCCCGGTCGCCGACGATCCGGTGAACATGACGTAATCGGTCGACGCCACGATCGCCTGTCCCACAACCGATCCCGGCCCCGGAACCACTGCGAACAGCTCACGCGGCAGACCCGCCTTGTGGAGCAGTTCGGCGAGCGCGAGCGCACAGTACGGCGTGTTGGAGTCGGGCTTGATGACCACCGCGTTGCCCGCGATGAGCGCGGCGACGGCATCGCTCACGGCCAGGGTCAGCGGGTAGTTCCACGGGCTGATGACGCCGACGACGCCCTTCGGCTGGTAGCGCACCCGCGCCTGCGTGGCACCCGGCAGCATGCCCTGCACATTGTGCTCGGCGAGCATGCCCGGCCCCTGCTGCGAGTAGTAGCGCGCGGTCAGCGCGACGTCGATGACCTCTTCTTGCGCGTAGATCCGCGCCTTGCCGGTCTCGGCCTGCGCGATGTCCATGAGTTCGTCGGCCGCTCCGTGGACGAGCTCGGAGAAGGCGGCGATCACCTTGGCGCGCTGGGCCGGGGTACGCGCGGCCCAGTCGGTCTGCGCGGTCCGCGCCGTGGCGACGGCCGCGGTCAGATCGTCGGCGGTACCGACCGGGATCGTCGCCATCTCGGCGCCGCTGAACGCTTCGAGGACGGATTTGGTGGGACGACCGTCTTCGACTGCCGCGAGAGCGGCGAGACGGGTGAAATACGCGGGTGAGGGCTTCGGCATGGCTACTCCTGAAAGTTGAGGCGTGCAGGTCAGGCGTGCAGATCAGGTGTTCGGGGCGACGAGGACGACACCGTCGTCGTCGGAGTAGGCGTAATCGCCCGGGTTGAAGGTGACGCCGCCGAGGTCGATCGGCACGTCCCGCTCGCCCGCCCCCGTCTTGGTGGACTTGCGCGGGTTGGTGCCGAGAGCCTTGACGCCGATCGCCATGCCGCCGATGGTCTTGGCGTCGCGGATCGCACCGTTGGCGATGATGCCGACCCACCCGTTCGAGCGGCCGAGTTCGGCGATGATGTCGCCGACCAGCGCGGTGTGCACAGAGGCGTCGCCGTCGATCACGAGGACGCCGCCCTCGTTCGGCTCGGACAGGATCGACTTGAGCAGCGCGTTGTCCTGGAAGCAGCGGACGGTGCTCACGCGGCCGACGAACTCGCGGTTGCCGCCGTACTGGGTGAACTGGGTGTCGCAGCTGCGGACGTCGGCGCCGATCTCGTCGACGAGGTCTGCGGTCGGGGTGAAGGTCAGCGAGGTCATGAGCGCAGTCTATGCGTTCGACCTACTCCAGAGTAACCCCCGGTTACGGGTATCACGCGGAGGTGAGAGGCATGCGGCGCGGATCTCGAGAGTCCGACGAGTTCGGCGATATCGGCTCGAGCGGGTCTCCTGATCCTCAGCGCCCGGCACGTCAGCGTGAACGCCTGCCTCGGGTTCCGCGCGCGGCACCGCCGCGCGATCGACCGGGGACCTTCCCCGCGGCCTGGCGCGCGGCCCGTTTCGCGGCGGCCTTCTCCTTCGCCGACCGCTTCGGCGCGGGCGCGGAGTCGCCGCGCGACGAGTTCGGCTTCCGCCCGCGGACGATCCCGATGAAGTCGTCGGCCAGATCCGACGTCGGATCGCGCCACAGCAGCCCGACGGAACTGGTCGGCGCGTCGGTCACCGTCCGATAGACCAGATCCCTGCGGTGGTGCAGACGCGCCAACGACTGCGGCACCAGCAGGAGGCCGACTCCGGCCGCGACGAGTTCGATCGCGTCGCCGGTGCTCACCGGTCGGTGATCGATCGCGGTGCCGGGACGTGCGGCGACGACGAGCGGCTCGTCGAGCGGCCACAGGAACTGCTCGTCGGCGACGTCGGCGAGTGTCAGCTCGTCGCCCGCGGTCAGCACATGATCCTTCGGGACCACCACGACCGTCGTCTCCTCGTACAGCGCGATCGTGTGGTGAGGACCGGGGTCGGCATGCGACAGAGCATCGGGCAGTCGTGTGATCGCCATATCGACCGATCCGCCGCCGATCGCACCCGCCGTCGCCGCGACCTCGAGCGGAATCAGGTCGAGCGGCACGTCCGCCTTGCGGTCGGTCCAGATCCGGACCCATTTCGCCGGGGTGACGCCCGGAACGTATGCCACCCGGAATCGTTGCTGGTCCTCGCCCGTGCTCACGGAACGAGGCTACCGCCCGATACCCTTGACCCATGAGTTCTCAGTCGATGAAGCCGGCTACCGCAGCAAAGAAGTTGGACGTGTACCTGCCGGCGACCCCGGTGGAGTTCCGGGAGAACTTCATCACTCGCTCAGAACTCATGGCGCTCCAAGCCGATCCTCCGGAGTGGTTGCGCGAACTGCGCGCCAACGGGCCGCATCCGAGGAACCTCGTCGCGGGCAGGCTCGGCGTCTCCAACTCGGGTCTCACCCGAAACGGCATCACCGGTGCACTGACCACGGACGAGATCAAGGCGCTGCTCGACGAGATGCCCGAGTGGCTCGTCGCCGAACGCGCCCAGCACGTCGAGGTTCTGCGCGAGCAGCGACGCATCCGTTCGCTGCACGCGGATCGTCGTCGCGCCCGGGAACAAGCCGAAGCCGACGAGTGACCGACTCCGACGCTCCCGCTCCCCCACCGCGCCCCGCGGCTCGCGGTCTGCTGCTGCGCCGACCGTCGACTCGCGGTCGGTGGGCTCCGGCGATCAGAGCCGGTGCGGCGCTCGCGATCTCGTCGTCGATTCTTCTGGCCTGCGGATTCGGACACGATTCGCTACTCGCCGCGCTCGGCGTGTTCGCGGCCCTGTACGGCGAGGGCCGACCGTACCGGTTCCGGTGGAAGGCGGTCCTGACGGCCGGATCCCTGCTGCTCGCGGCCGCCGCACTGTTCGGACTGTGGGGCTCGGCCATCGGTCCGCTCGCCTCGATACCGCAGATGATCGGCGTGGTGGCCGGGCTCACGGTGTTCACCGCCGTGACCGTGTTCGTCACGAGCGCTCTCCGACTCGGTCCGCCCGGACCGTACTTCTTCGTCCTGGTGTCCGGGATCGGCGGACTCGTCGGTCAACACGGCGTGCCGATCGACCACCTCGCGTTGTTCGTCGCGACAGGCGTCGTCGTCGCCCTCGCGATGAGCATGGCAGCGGCGCTGTGGCGGCCGCACGGACCCGAGACTGCGGCCACGATCGCCGCGGTGACCGCCGCGGAGAGGTATCTCGCCGAGAACGCGGATGCCGCACCGGCCGCGCGGCACGGCGTCGCACTGTCGACGCTGCGGGCGTGGTCGGTTCTGCACGACGCCGCGGCAACCGACACCGAACTGGCACAACGACTCTGGACCAGTCACCAGAAGATCCACGGGGCCGAGGTCGCCACGTTCGTCGTACCGCTGCCGCGACCGAGCATCCTCCGACGATTGCAGTCCGCGAGTCGACTCGGTTCACATGCGACGATCAGCGCACTGCGCGCCTCCTCGGCCGCGGCGATCGCGGGCACCATCGCCGTCGTCTCGGGTCTCGGCCGACCCGACTGGGCAGTCCTGGGTGCCGCACTTGTGCTGCAGATGGGCCCCGACCGCGTCCACGGAACCGTCCGCGGTGTGCATCGAGTGGCCGGCACCGTCGTCGGCGTCGGACTGTTCGCCGGCCTCTACGCGTTGGACCTCCCGATCGCCGCATTGCTCGCCGTCCTCACCGTTCTCAATGTGCTGATCGAGCTCACGATCAGCACCAACTACGCGATCGCCGTCATGTTAATCACTCCGTTGTCCCTGCTCATCGGCGGTCCGTCCACACCGTTGGCCGAGCAGGTGCGCGACCGTGTCCTGGAGACCGTCCTCGGTGTCGGCGTCGCCCTGATCACGGCGTGGCTGCTGCTGCCTCGCGCACACCGTCGCACCCTGCGTGACGCCGACGCGGCAGCACTCGCCGCCGGACGACACCTCGTCGACGACGGCGCCGCGAACCCCGTCGATTCCCCCGAGATGCGCGTCGATCGGCGCGATCTCCAGTGGCAGCTGTTGGAGGCCGAGCTCGCCGCCACCGACAGCGCCTGCGACGATCCCGACTGGGCACGCGCCTACTGGCCCGAGCACGCGCGGGTCCGTGACCTCGGATATGAGGTCCTCGGCGCGTGCTGGCGGACGCCGCTCGGCCTGCCGATCGACGCCCAGACCCGAGCGCACCTGACCGAGCGGATCGGCTGACCCGGGGCGCCGGAACTGCCAGGCTGAGTCCACACACCGACTCGCCGGGAGGCATCGACGCCCATGATGGACCTGCAGGAGATCTCGGACCGCTTCGAGATCCAACAACTGATGATCGACTACTCGACGGCGATCGACTCCCGCCGCTTCGACGATCTGGACCGGGTGTTCACCCCGGACGCGCACATCGACTACCGCGCCACCGGTGGCACCACCGGACGGTTCCCCGAGGTCAAGGCATGGCTCGCCGAGATCCTCCCCCGCTTCCCCGCCTACGCCCACCTCCTCGGCAACTTCGATCTGTCGATCCACGGCGACGCTGCGACCGGGCGCACCATGTGCTTCAATCCGATGGTGCTATCGCAGGAGCCGAAACAGGTCCTGTACTGCGGCATCTGGTATCTCGACGAGTTCGTGCGCACCGACGACGGCTGGCGGATCAGCCGCCGCGTCGAGGAGAAGTGCTACGACCAGATCGTGTGAACCTCACGCCGCCACGGGCTCCGGGCTCTGCGATCGGATGCGCGGCACCGCCCAGCACAGACCGCCCGCGACCACGCACAGTCCGGCCGCGGCGTAGAACGCCGGATCGTAGCCGCCCGACACGTCCCGGATCGCCCCGGCGCCGAATGCGGCGACGGCGGCGCCGAGTTGGTGCGCAGCGAAGATCCAACCGAACACGACGGGGGTCGCATCGCCGAACTGATCGCGGGCCAGCGCCATCGTCGGAGGAACGGTGGCCACCCAGTCGAGGCCGTAGAACAGGATGAACACCCAGATTCCGGGCGTCGCCGAATCGCCCAGCAGCGACGGCAGCGCGGCCAGGGCCACCGCCCGGCCGAGGTAGTAGATCACCAGCAGGACCCGCGGATCCACTCGGTCGGTGAACCAGCCGGACGCGATGGTCCCGACGACGTCGAAGACGCCGACCAGCGCGAGGAGCGACGCGGCCGTCGTCGCGGGCATGCCGTGATCGCCCGCAGCCGGAATGAAATGTGTCTGCAGCAGCCCGTTGGTGGTGGCGCCGCAGATCGCGAAACTCCCGGCGAGCAACCAGAAGACGGGGCGCCTGGCACCCATCGCCAGACCGGCGAGGGCGGCGCGCGCCATACCGCGGTTCTCGGTCGGCGGCACGGCGAGCTCGGTCGAGCCGAGCGGCGGCAACCCCATCTCGAAGGGCCACGACCGCATGAGCAGCCCGGCCACCGGAATCACCGCGACGGCCACCGCGGTCACCACCAGCGTCGCCGCGCGCCACCCGTGACTGTCGGCCAGACCGGCGACGATCGGCAGGAAGATGAGCTGTCCGGTGGCCGACGCAGCGGTCAGCACGCCGGTCACCAGGCCGCGTCGTTGCACGAACCATCGAGTCGCGACGGTCGCGACGAACGCCGTCGAGAGCGCACCGGTGCCGAGTCCGACGAGAACACCCCACAACAGGATCAGCTGCCAGCTCGATGTCATGAACACGGCCAGTCCGGTGCCCGCGGCGATGAGTCCGAGCGCCGCGGTGACGACCGGGCGGATGCCGAGCCGGTCCATGAGGGCGGCCGCGAACGGCGCGGTGAGTCCGTACAGGGCCATGTTGACGCTCATCGCCGCACCGATCATCGAGTGCGACCACCCGAACTCGTGGTGCAGCGGATCCATCATGACGCCGGGCACCGAGCGGAAGCCCGCGGCGCCGAGAATGACGAGGAACGCGACGCCCGCGACGACCCAGGCGTAGTGGATACGGAGTTTCACGGGGATCTACGATGCCGGATCGGCATCCGATGTCACAGTGGCACGACTGTCAATATATGAAAGAATACTGCCATGCACATGGTGGCTGTACTCCTCGTCGAGCCCGCGGTCGGATTCGACGCCAGTCTGGCGCAGACCTGTTTCGGCATGGCGACCGACGACGCCGACGCTCCGCTGTACGAGGTCGTGACCTGCAGCGTCGACGGCGGGCCGGTTCGGACCACGAGCGGATACTCGATCCTCCCAGAGTCCGACGCGTCCGTCCTCGCGCGGGCCGACACGATCGTCGTTCCGGGCACTCGCCAACCGGACGCCCGACATACCGGAACCCTCCCGGAGGCGTTGCGCGAGGCGCTCGCACAGGCGGGTCCCGGCACTCGGCTGGTCAGCATCTGCACGGGCGCGTTCGTCCTGGCCGCCGCGGGACTCCTCGACGGCCGACGCGTCTCGACTCACTGGCGGGCGGGCGGCGATCTCGTCCGCCTCCATCCGGCCGTCGACCTGGTCGAGCACGTCCTCTACGTCGACGACGGCGACGTGCACACCTCCGCGGGGATGGCGGCCGGTCTGGACCTGTGCCTGCACCTGATCCGCGAGGATCACGGCACCGCGGCCGCGTCGCGGGTGGCCCGGTACTGCGTGATCCCCCCTGCCCGCGAGGGCATGCAGTCGCAGTTCGTCGACCGACCGGTGCCCACGCGCGGCGACGGCTCGACGGTCGCCGCCCGCGAGTGGGCGACGGCGAATCCCACCGCGAATCTGTCGGTGGAGAATCTGGCGCGACGGTCGGCGATGAGCGTTCGCACCTTCAACCGACGCTTCCGCGAGGAGACCGGGCAGACCCCCGGCGGTTGGGTGCAGCGGCTTCGCCTCGACCACGCGCGCGAACTTCTGGAGAGCAGCGATCTACCGATCGACGACGTCGCCGCGCGTGCGGGCCTCGGATCGGCGGCGAGTCTGCGCACGCATCTGCGACGAGACACCGGTATGCCGCCCGCGACGTATCGGCGGGTGTTCCGGCAGACCACTCATTCGTGAACACGCACATGCGCCCGCTCACCCTGCCGTCCGACAAGGCTCAGATACTCCACCGGACCTGAACTCGTCGCGCCGAACCAGTGCGGTGTACGGGTGTCGAACTCGACGGCCTCCCCCGCCGTGAGAAGCAGATCCCGATCGCCGAGGACCAGGCGCAACGTCCCGTTGAGGACGTACGCCCAATCGTAGCCCTCGTGTGTCCGCAGGTCGGGCACCTCGTCGTCGGCACCGGCAGGCAGCACGAACTTGTACGCCTGCACGCCTCCCGGTCGACGGGTGAGCGGGATGATCGTCGAACCGTCGCCGCAGGAGACGGGGCGCAGGTCGATCCGGGGATCGGCGCTGCGCGGAGCGTCGACGAGGGAGTCGAGGGTCACCCCGTAGTACCTCGCCAACGGCAGCAACTGCTCCAGCGTCGGACGACGCAGACCCGATTCCAACCGGGACAGCGTACTGGTCGAGATCCCGGTCGACTCGGCCAGCGCCGACAAGGTCACCTCGCGGCGGAGTCGAAGGTGTTTCAGCCGGGGACCGACGGCGGTGATCGTGGACTCGGTCTCATCGCTCATGTCTTCACTTTGCCATTCGGCAACGAAGATTGCACATACGCCACGGTCCGGGTGAAGCTGTGCTCCACACCCGAGACAGGAGGCTCACATGAGCACAGCACCGAACGAGAAGACGTGGGAGGTCGCCGCGATCGGTGGCGGACCCGCGGGGTTGAACACCGCACTCGTCCTCGCCGAGGAGCGCCTCGCCCCGGCGCCGCGTCGCGCGGCCGGGGCCGCCCGGTCCGGAGGCATCGCATGACGACGACCGAGCACGAGGCCCGAGCGGCCGTGGTCGACGATCCGCGGCGACGGCGCGCGATACACCTGGCCGTCTGCATCGCGCTCATGGCGGTGGTCGCATCGGTGTCCGGTCTGAACGTCGCGCAGCCGCAGCTCGCCGACTCGTTCGGGGCGTCGCAGACCGGAGTCCTGTGGATCGTCAACGGTTACACGCTCACCCTCGCCGCCCTCCTGCTTCCGCTGGGCGCGGCGGGCGACCGATGGGGACGTCGCCCAGTGTTCCTCACCGGGCTGGTCGTGTTCGGGGCCGCGAACGTCGCGGCGGCCGTCGCACCGAACCTCAGGCGATGCTGGCCGCCCGCGTGTTCAGCGGAGTCGGCGCCGCGATGATCATGCCCGTCACCTTGTCGGTGATCACCGCGTCGTTCCCCGACGAGCAGCGGTCGACGGCGATCGGGACGTGGACCGCCGTCGCGGGCGGCGGCGGAATGATCGGCATGTACCTGTCCGCGCTGCTGGTCGACGTCGCATCGTGGCGGTGGCTGTTCGCACTGCCCATCGTGCTGGTGATCGTCGCCCTCACCGTCGGTGCACGGGCCGTTCCCGACTCCCGAGCAGAGGTGATCGGTCGATTCGACGTCGTCGGCGCGCTGACCTCGATCGTCGCCGTCGTCGCCGCCACGTATGCCCTGCACGAGGCGCCGACACTGGGATGGTCGGACCCGATCATCGTCATCGTCCTCGTCGTCGCGGTGGTCGCGGCCGTCGTCTTCATCGCATGGGAGCTGCGCACCCGGGCTCCACTGCTGAACCTCCGACACTTCCGGACGCGCGGCCTCTCCAGCGGATCCGCGTTGCTGCTGGTGCTGTTCGGCGTCCAGGGCGGGGTGGCGTTGGTTCTGTACCCGTACTTCCAGGTAGTCCTGGGATGGAGTGGTCTGCTGTCGACGGTCGCACTGATGCCGATGGCACTGCTGATGATGGCCGCCTCGGGCATCGCACCGAAGCTCGCGGACCGGATCGGTCGACGCGCCGCCATGGTGACCGGCCTCGCCGTCGCGACGGCGGGTCTCGCGCTGCTCGCCGCCCTGGTGTCCGTCGACGGCGGATACGTCCGAGTTCTGCCCGGCCTCGCCGCGATGGGCCTGGGTGCCGGGCTGGCGATGACGCCGTCGACCGAGTCGATCACCTCCGCGCTGCCGCGCGACGAGCAAGGTGTCGCGTCGGCCCTCAACGACCTCACCCGCGAGCTGGGGTCGGTGTTGGGGATCGCGCTCCTCGGCGGTCTGCTCGCGGCCGGCTATCAGCACGCGATGTCCCCACGTCTGGCCGGAGTGCCCGCTCAGTTCGCGGACGTGGCTCGCGAGGGTGTCGCGAACGCCGACGCGGTCGCCGGTACGGCGGGTCGACACGGGGCGCAGATCGTCGCGGCCGCGCACGAGTCGTTCGTCGCCGGATGACAGCACGCGATGTGGGCCGGTGTCGCCGCGACGGCGGTGATGGCGGTCGTCGTCGCCGTGCGAGGTCCGCGGCAGCGGGTCAGTACCCCTGCCCCGCCCGGACCAGGGCCAACAGTTCCTCACCGGCGGTGAATCGCCGCAGGTTCTCGGCGAGATGCGGTGCCATCTCGGCGGTCAGCCGGCCCGCCGGGTTGGCGACGTGCGGGGTGATCACGACGTTGTCGAGATCGAACAGCGGATGGTCGACGGCGGGCGGCTCGGGATCGGTCACGTCCAACGCCGCACCGCCGATCACGCCCGAGGTCAGCGCACGGTACAGCGCGGCCTCGTCGATCAGCGGTCCGCGCGCGACATTGACGATCCACGAGTGCGGCTTGAGCATCGCGAGGGTCCGGTCGTCGATCATGTGCCGGGTCTCCGGAGTGTCCGGGGCGGCGAGCACGATGTGGTCCGATGCGGCGAGGGCCTCGTCGGTCCGGTCGGCGGCCATCGTGATGTCGGCGCCGTCGACGGGTCGGCCCGATCGGTTGACCGCCAGAACGGTTGCCCCACAAGCCTTGAGCAACGGGGTCAGTTCGCGACCGATGCCGCCGGCCCCGATGATCGCGACAGTGCTGCCGCGCAGAGTCCGGACGGCGGGATCGACGAGGTCCTTGGCCCACCGGGTCTTCGCCGACCGCACGATCTGCCGGGTGCCGCCCAGCAGCATCGCGAGCGCGTGCTCGGCGACGCCGGCCGCGTAGAACCCCGACGCGTTGGTCCAGATCCGCGTGTCGTCGAGAACCCCGGCGTCGACGAACCCCTCGATGCCCGCCGTGCTCAGCGCGACCCACTCGACGGTGTCGGGCAGATCCGGGAAGCCGTCCGGACCGCCGACCCACACCAGCACCCGCGCCTGGTCGAGGGGGACGACGCTGCCGCCGGTCTCGGCGACGGCGCCGACGAGGTGCTCGTCGGGAACGGGTTCGACGGCTACACGCAGGGTGCTCATGCGTCTATTCTCCCTTCTTCGCGGTCGACTGCTCGCGGAGCACCCGACGCTGGATCTTGCCGGTCTGTGTCTTCGGCAGCTGGTCGACGACGGCCACCGTCTTCGGTCGCTTGTACGGCGCGAGCCGCTCTCTGGCGAAGGCGACCAGTTCGTCGCCGTCCACTCGGTGCCCGTCGCGGACCGAGACGAACGCCGCGACGGCCTCGCCCTGATAGTCGTCGGCGACGCCGACCACGGCGGCCTCCAGCACCGCGGGATGCTCGTAGAGCACGTCCTCCACCTCGCGCGGCCACACCTTGTAGCCGGACACGTTGATCTGATCTTTGATCCGGTCGACGATGTACACCCAGCCGTCGGCGTCGACGACGGCGCTGTCGCCGGTGTGCAGCCGCCCCTCCGGCATCGTCGCCGCGGTGGCCTCCGGATTGCGCCAGTAGCCGCTGACGATCTGCGGTCCGGACAGGACCAGTTCGCCTTCGGCGCCCGGCGCGACCGGGGTGTCGTCGGGGGCGACGACCTCCGCGTGGACGCCGGGCAGGGGCACACCGACCGAGAGGGTGCCGTGCGCGTCGACCGGAGCCGCCGATCCGGGCGGAACGGCGATGACGCCCGAGGTGGTCTCGGTCATCCCGTACGCGTTGTGGATGTAGTGGCCGGACAGCTCTTGGAACCGCTGCACGGTGCTCGGCGACACCGGTGCGCCACCGCTGAACAGGACACGGATGCTCGCGAAATGATCGCGTGTCACGACGGGCGAGTTCATCATCGCGATGAACGCGGTGATCGACCCGATCGTGTAGGTGACCCGGTGCTCACGCAGCGCGTCGAGTGCGACGTCGACCGCGAATCGGCCGGTGCACACCAGGGCCGCACCTGTGACCAGCGGTAACGCGCCCAGCAGGACCACGCCTGTGATGTGGAACAGCGGCGCCAGGCTGAACACTGTGTCCGCGGCGGTGATCGCGCCGAACTCGGCGAAGCTCGTCGCCACGGCCAGGACGTTGCCGTGCGAGTTCATCGCGCCTTTCGGCGGACCCGTGGTCCCCGAGGTGTAGGTCAGCAGCGCGACGTCGGTGGCGGTCAGCTCCGTCGACGGCACGGACGAGTCGGTGTACTCGCTGATCAGCGCGCCGAGGTCGCCGTCGGGGGACGGCTCGACCCGGTCGACGGAGAACACTCGGGGATCGTCGCGCGACTGGAGATCCGCCGCGCACGCGCTGACCACCCATCCCGCGCTGGAGCCGTCGACGCTCGTCCGCACCTTCTCCGCATCGACGTCGGTCGCGATGATCCCGATCGGCTCGGCGTCGTCGACGATCTGCCGCAACTCGCGTCCGAAGTACATCGGGTTCAACAGCAGGCCGGCCGCGCCGAGCTTCCACAGCGCGAGCAGCACCAGCGGGAACTGGGGCGTGTTCTGCAGGTGGATGCCGACGCGGTCGCCCTTGCCGACGCCCCGGGCGGCCAGGGCCGCGGCGAGCGACGACGCGATCCGGTCGGTCTCGCGGGCCGAGAGGCGGGCGTCGAAGTAGACGAGCGCGGTGGCGTCGGGCGCCGCGGCGACGCGGGCGTCCCAGGCGTCGCGCACGGTGAGCGCGGGGCGCGGTGTCATATGAGTCCTCTCTTCTCCGGCGCACGCCGGGAAGCCTCGGGGTGATCACAGTTCTGCCCGACCGGGGTCGCCGGTCGGGCAGAGCCGCAGCGCGGCTGGTCAGGCCGGCAGTGCTTTCTTTCCAGTCTCCTTGATGGTCGAGATCGTGACCAGGCCGATCAGGCACACGGCCACCACCCAGTAGGCCGGTGCGATGTCGCTGCCAGTCCACTCGACGAGTTGCGCGGCGAAGTACGGAGCCGTGCCACCGGCGACGATGGTGCCGATGTTGAAGCCCAGCGCCACGCCCGAGTAGCGGACGTTGCGTCCGAACAACTCGGTGAACAGTGGGAACGCCGGAACCTGCACCACACCGTTGAAGATCATGTAGACGAGATAGACCAGGCCCACCACGACGACGCTGCCGGTGGCGCCGAGGATCAGGAACGCCGGGAACGCGATCACGATGTATGCGACGTAGCCTGTGACCAGCACCGGTTTGCGTCCGAAGCGGTCGGTCAGCCTGCCGCTGATCGGGAAGGTCGCGCAGGCCAGGGCGATGGCGATGGCCGACGTCCAGTAGATCGAGTTCTTGTCGAAACCGAGATCCTTGGTCAGGTACACGCTGAAGTACGTCAGCGCGATGTAGCCCGATCCGTTCATCGCGATGGCGATGCCGACCACCTTGAGGACCGACAGCGGGTTGTTGCGGATCACCTCGAGAATCGGGTGCTTGACCACCTCGTCCTTCTCCGCCATCTCCGCGAACTCCGGGGTGTCCTCCAGCTTCAGCCGGATCTGCAGGCAGACGAAGGCCAACGGAAGCGCGAGCAGGAACGGGATGCGCCATCCCCACGACTCCATCGCGTCGTCGCCGACGATCAGCGTGACCACACCGACTACGGTCGCCGCGACGGCGAAGCCGAGCGTCGAGCCGATCGGCGTGAACGAACCGAAGAAGCCGCGCCTGCGCGCCGGAACGGTCTCCGCGATGTAGGTCGCGGCCCCACCGATCTCGCCGCCGGCGGAGAAGCCCTGGGCGAGACGGACCAGCACCAGCAGGATCGGAGCGAGGACACCGACCGCGGTGTGCGTCGGCAGGACGCCGAGCACACCGCTCGCGACGCCCATGGCGACGACGCTCGCGACCAGCGCGGTACGACGGCCGATGCGGTCGCCGAGCCTGCCGAAGAAGATGCCGCCGATCGGTCGGGCCACATACGCCACACCGAACACCGCGAGGGTCGACAGGATCGACGCCGCGGAGTTGTCCGACGGGAAGAAGTGCGGCGCGATGAAGACGGCGAGGAATCCGTAGACGCCGAAGTCGTAGTACTCGACGAGGGTTCCGACACCGCCGGCGAGCGCGGCGCGTCGTGCGAGCCTCGGGTCCGGTGTTCGCTCGGCCGAGGACGCGATGCCTGTCGGCGGCGCCGACGGCTGCTGAACGTTGGTCATGGGGCTGTCCTTTACGGGGGAGGGGAGGTGATCGGTGTCAGGTCATGCGTGTGCTGGGGCGTGCTCGGCCAGGAGCAGTTCGTAGGAACCGCCTGCCTCGATGATGGCGACGGTCCGCGGATTCGGCGGATTCCCGACGATCTGAGTTCCGTCTGCGGTCCGCAGCGTCGCGGAACGCCAGTCGAGGGTGATCTCGTCGTGCACGCTGACGGCGTCCGTGATGCCTTCGATGGTGATCAGCGGCATGCCGTTGAACGTCTCACCGCGCCAGAAGCCCGGGGAGAACGATTCGGCGACGATCGCCGCGACACCGGCGTTGCGCAGGGCCACCATCGGCGGATAGTGCGGATGACCGTACCCGAAGTTGCGGCCGCCGACGATGACGTCGCCCGGTCGGACACGGTCCGCGAACCCGGGATCGTAGGCGCTCATGCACACGGACCGAAGGTGTTCCGGGTCGTAGGACTTGATGTTCGCGACGCCGACGACGAGGTCGATGTCGAAGTCGTCGCCGAAGATCCAGGCGACGCGGCCGGCGATGACGTCCGGCGGGGGCGGATACGCGCTCATTTCGTCGCTCCCGAGATGGTTCCGGTGATCGCGCTGGCGGCGACCGTGTACGGCGAGCCCATGAAGATGTTGGCGTCGGGGCTGCCCATGCGACCGGTGATGTTGAGGACACCGGTCGAGATGCAGTTCTCGTCGGGTTGCAGCGGCTGCTGGTAGCCGAAGCAGAAATCACAGCTCGACATCGCAATGGTGGCACCCGCGTTCCGCAGCACGTCGAGGATGCCCTCCTCTTCGGCCTGAGCGAACACCTTCTTCGACGTCGGGACGACGTTCAGTTCGACGGACGGGGACACCGTCTGGCCGTCGAGCACGAGTGCCGCGGCGCGCAGGTCCTCGATGCGACCACTGGCGCAGGAGCCGATGAACGCCCGGGTGATCGGGGTACCGGTCATCTCGGCGACCGTCGAGGTGTTGGCCACGCGTGCCGACCCGGGGCGGACCACGCGCGGGACCAGCGTCGACAGGTCGATGGTGTGGCGGGCCGCGTACACCGCGTCGTCGTCGGGGTACACCGGGTCGAACGCGTGGCGGGCGACGTCGCGGGCGTAGGCCGTGGAGACGTCGTCGGGCTCGAAGATCGCCGAGACCGCGCCGGTGAACATCGCCATCCCGCACAGTCCCTGACGGTGGTCGACGGCCATCGACCGCGCGCCTGGGCCGCCGAACTCCATCACCTGGTGGGCGCATCCGTCGGCGCCGACCAGCTCGATGATCGTGTGGACCAGATCCCGACTGTCGACGCCCTCGGGGAACTCCCCCACGAGGTCGAAGCGGGTCGTCGCGGGGATGTCGACGTAGACCTGTCCGGACACCCAGGCCTCGATGAGGTCCTTACGGATACCCCAACCGAGCGCGTTGAACGCGCCGACACCGCTGATATGGCCGTCGAAGTGAACCAGGAAGTCTCCGGGGGTCGCCAGACCGAGCTCGGCTGTCAGCTGGTGGCCGATGCCCTGCGCCTCGTGGAGTTCGATGCCGTAGAACTCGCACCAGTCGCGGGTCACCTGGTGGACCTGCGCTTCGCGCTCGTCGTCCTTGGTGAGCATGTGGTCGATGAAGACGACGTAGCGACTCGGGTCCTCGAGCTCGGTGATCCCGAAGTCCTCGCGCATCTGGCGGAACATGACGTCGGTGTAGCCGGGGAAGTCGTAGGCGATCATCCGGTCGGGGCGGACCGCGTGATTCTCACCCGCCCGCACCGGCGGCTCTCCCGTGGTGCGGCCGAGGATCTTCTCGGCGATGGTGAATCCCATGGTCACTCGCCCCGCTCGGGCAGGTACTTGCGCTGGCGGGCCTCGATGTCGGCGAAGCCGATCATGTCGACGAAGTCGTGGTGTGCCAGGGCGTCGGCGCTGACGTCGGCTGCGGGCTCACCCGACGCGAGGCGACGCAGCGCGGTCTGCGCGGCGCCGGTCGCCGCCATCAGGACCTGCGTCGGCAGGAGCGCGAGGCGGACGCCGATCTGTTCGAGGATCTCCGGGGTGAACTCCCGCTCGGTCCATGTGGAGGCGGTCAGCGTCGCCATCAGCGGCACACCGACCTCGTCGTGGCAGCGTTCCCACTCCTCGACGGTGGTGAAGGTCTTGGTGACCGGCATGATCATGTCGGCACCGGCCTCGACGTAGTCCTGTGCACGGCGGATCGCGTCGTCACCGGTCGCGTCGGTGCGCGCGATGAGCAGGACGTCGTCGGGGATGCTGTCGCGCACGGCGCGGATCTTGCCGGTGGCCTGCGGCACCGAGATGAGGTCGACGGGCTCGCCGACGCAGATCGGGCACGACTTGGGCGAGACCTGGTCTTCCATGAACATGCCCTGCACCCCGGCCTTCACGAAGGCCTCGGCGGTGCGTCCGGCATTGACGGCGTTGCCGTATCCGGTGTCGATGTCGGCGACGACGGGCAGATCGGACGCCGAGGTGATGGTGCGGACGGCGGCGAGGTTCTCGCTCATGGTGTACAGCTCGGCGTCGGGCAGACCGAGGGCCGCCGAGATGGCGAACCCGGATGCACAGAGTGCGCTGAATCCGGCCTGGTCGGCCAGGCGTGCGGTGAGTCCGTCCCAGACGCCGGGGGCGTAGACGAGTCCCTGTGCGGTGAGGTCTTTAAGCGAGGGTGCGCTCATATGATCTAAACTCCATTTCGTAATACGGAATGCATTTCGAATTACGATATGAAGATAGAGGTGTCGCGCATCACAAGTCAAGGGCGCTGTGAAGCCCCTGCATACGATGGCGATACGTCCCGTTCACGAGAGAAGCAGAGACCGCCTGTGACCCCGCCGTCGATCCCCGAAGAGCCGCCGAAGAAGGACCTGGTGGGCGCGCTGCTGAAGGCATGCACCCTCCTGGACCACTTCGGCGCCGACCAGCCGACGTGGACGCTCAACGACCTGACCGCGGCGAGCGGGATGAACAAGACCACGGTTCACCGGCTGATGGCCACCCTCATTCACGCGGGGTGGGTGGACCGCACCGGCGACGGCTCGTACCGGGTCACCGTGCGCCTGTTCGAGATCGGTTCATCAGCGTTGGCCGACATGGACATTCGATCTGCGGCGCAGACGCACATGGCGAGTCTCGCCGCCGAGTTCGGCGACACCGCGTTCCTCATGGTCCCGGCCGCCGAGGGCGCGGTGTGCATCGACAAGATCGACGGCACGGCGAGCCTCGTCGTCGCCGGGATCAACATCGGCACCGTACTGCCCTACCACGCGGCGGCAGGCCCGGTCGTCATACTCGCCCATTCGCAGTCGTTGCGCGACAAGTGGATTCGCGACGACCTCCCGGAGTACACCGGCCGCACCCTGCACACACCGGAAGCCCTGGCAGCACACTTGGACGAAGTCCGCGAGGTCGGCTACTCGGTGAGCGACTCGGACTTCCTCGACGACGTCGCCGCCGTCGCCGCGCCGATCCTGGACGCCTCAGGCCGAATTCTCGGGTCCATCAGCGTCGGCGGGCGCGCGGAGCACTTCACCGGCGCGGCACTCCAGACGAAGATCGCGCGGGTCGTCGCGGCCGCGGCGAGGATCTCGACGGTGCTGCAGGCGGCAGGGTGAGGAACGTCCGATCCACCGGTCGGGCAGCCGGAGCCTTCTCGACGGGTCGGCGTCACACCCCGTAGGCCGCCAGAAACACGTCCACACCCGCTCGAACCATTCCGTTCACGTCGACTCCCGGGATCGAGTCCACCGACCCGGCCGTCAGCTGCACGAGTTGGACGGCCGCGATCCGTTCGTCGTCGATCCGGAAGACCCCGGCATCGGCGTGGCGACGCAGATGTCCGGCGATCGCGTCGCGCACCCTCCGCGGCCCCGCCTCCTGCCAGGCGTCGAGCACATCCGGGTCGATGTGCTCACGGTCGGCGACGACCTGCCTCACCATCGCGAAATGCAGAGCCGTCTCCGGCTCCCGTGTCGACCACGCCTCACCGAAGGAGATCAGATCCTCGCGCGGATCGGTGATGCGACCGAGAAGCGTTGCCGCATGGTCGATCTGACGGTCGGCGACGGCTGTCGCACTGTCCAGGATCACCGCACGGAACAACGCCTCCTTGTTGCCGTACTGGTTGTAGATCGTACGGGTGGAGACGCCCGCCGACGACGCCAGCGCCCCGACCGAGGCACGTGAGAACCCGTCGCGGGCGAACACCCGCAGGGCCCCGTCGAGCAGGTCTCGTTGTTTGTCCGCTCGCATGTTCCGACCCCTCTCCTGAGTACATTGACCATTGTACTAAGTGCAATGTTCGTTGTACTTTGTGGATATGACCACGACAACATCACCTCATCCCCTGTCCGTCGCCGTCGTCACCGGCAGCACCCGACCCAATCGCCGCTCGCTTCGCGTCGCCGAGTGGTTCGTCGGTCTGGCCGCCGAGGCCCTCGCCGGCCGCGCCGACGTCGCGCTCCTGGACATCGCCGACTTCGACCTGCCCCTGCTCGATGAGCCGACCGCGGCCGCCGTCGGCGAGTACACGCGTGACCACACCCTCCGGTGGGCGGATGCGGTGGCCGAGTTCGACGCCTTCGTCTTCGTCACCCCGGAGTACAACCACTCGATGCCCGCCGCGCTGAAGAATGCGATCGACTTCCTGTTCGCCGAGTGGACCGATAAGGCCGCGGGCCTCGTCGGCTACGGCCTCGACGGCGGAGTCCGCGCCGTCGAACATCTACGCCTGACGCTCGCGGAAGTGAAGGTGGCCTGCGTGCGCAGCAGCGTCCCGCTCAGCCTGTCCGGCGACTTCGACGGCGACGCCGTTGTACCCTCGCCTCGCGCCCGGGCGATCTGCGACCGCATGCTCGACGAGCTCATCGACTGGGCGACGGCCCTGCGGTCACTCCGCACGGAGTCCGTGTCATGACCACCACGGCGCCGACGTCCGATCGCATCGACGCAGCCACCTGGAGGCTGTGCTGGGTGGTGGTCCTCGGCGCGTTCGCCAGCGGACTCGACGCCTCCATCGTCAACGTCGGACTCGACTCCATCACGTCCGAGCTCGGTTCGACGTTGTCGACGACGCAGTGGATCGTCAGCGGTTATCTGCTGGCCCTGGCCGTGTCACTGCCCCTCGCCGGATGGCTCGGACGACGTTTCGGAACCGGGCGGGTGTGGCTGGCCGCGTTGGCGGCGTTCACCGTCGCCTCGGTCCTGTGCGCAATCGCGCCGAGCGCCGCGTCGCTGATCGCGGCCCGCATCGCGCAGGGTCTGGCCGGCGGTGTTCTCATCCCGAGCGGTCAGGCGATCCTCGGCACCGCCGTCGGGCCGCCGCGACTGGGGCGGGTGATGGGCGCGCTCGGCATCGCGGTCGGCGCCGCACCCGCGATCGGCCCGCTGCTCGGCGGTCTCATCCTGCACGCCCTGCCGTGGCCCTGGCTGTTCGCCGTGAACGTGCCTATCGGTGTGGCCGGGATCGCGCTCGGGCGACGGATCGTTCCGCGCGGCGAGCCGACGGGTTCGGTTCGGCTCGACTGGTTCGGCCTGGTCGCGGTCAGCTCCGGTCTCGCTCTGCTGGTCGTGGCGACGAGCAGGTGGGGCGACGGCGGCCGGCTGGACGCCGCGACCGCGGGTATGGCGGCGAGCTCGGTGGCACTCCTGGGCCTGTTCGTCATCGCCTCCCGACGCACTCGGCATCCACTGCTGCGTCTGCGCCTGTACCGACTCCCCGCGTTCCGCGCCGGATCGACGGCGGCGCTCTTCTCCGGTGCGTTGGTCTTCGGCAGCGGCGTGGTCCACGCCCTCTACT
Organism: Gordonia humi; assembly: GCF_014197435.1. NCBI lineage: Bacteria > Bacillati > Actinomycetota > Actinomycetes > Mycobacteriales > Gordoniaceae > Gordonia > Gordonia humi. Next base: position 984,331 of record NZ_JACIFP010000001.1, on the reverse strand, counting down.
TCCAGCTCGGCCACGGCCAGAGTCCGCTGCAAGCGGGCGTCAGCCTGATCGGCGTCGCTGCGGCGACGGCCGTCACCGCGCCGCTCGCCGGTCGCTGGGTCGACCGACACGGACCGGCACCGGCAGCCACGATCGGCGGCATCGTCGCCGTGACATCGACTCTGCCACTGGCGATCTCGCCGCTCGCTCTGCCGACCGTCGCCGTCCAGGCGCTTCTCGTCGCCTACGGCGTCGGCGTCGGACTCGTGTCCATTCCGGCGGGCGTCACCGCGTACAAGGCGGTGACGTCCACCGATCTTCCCGACGCGATCACCCAGGTCAACATCCTGCAACGCATCGGCGGCTCCCTCGGCGGCGCGGTGTGCGCGGTCCTGATCGCCGCACACGCAGACCATCTGTCGACGGCCTTCCGTCTCGCGTTCGGCGCGCTGACGGTCGGCGCCGCCGGGTCCGTCGCGGCGGCCGGCCTGATCGCGCACGCGACGAGACGTCAGTGTCGAAGCTCAGGACGGCGCTGAAGCTCAGCGGCCCTGGAAGTCGGGCTCGCGCTTGTTCAGGAACGCGTCCAACGCCTCCTCGTGATCGGCCGTGTGGTGCGAGAGCGCCTGCATCGTCGCCGACAGTTCGAGCACCTCACGCAGGTCGGAGGTCCGCGACTCCTTCAGCAGCCGCTTCGCCATCCGCGTCGCGTGCGGTGGGTTCTTCGCGATGCGGCCGGCCAGCTTCAGCGCGGCGGGCATCAGTTCCTCGGGCTCGACGACGTCGGCGACGAGATCCCACTTCAACGCGGTCTCGGCGTCGACGCGGTCGCCGGTCAGAGCCATCTGTGCGGCGCGCTGCGGTCCGACGGCGTGGCTCAGCAGCCAGGCACCGCCGTCGCCCGGAATGATGCCCAACTGCACGAACGACTCGGCGAACCACGCCTTGGTCGATGCGATGCGGATGTCGGCCATCATCGTGAGGTCGCAGCCCGCACCCACCGCGGGGCCGTTCACCGCGGCCACCACCGGAACCTCCAGGTCGTTCATCGCGAGCGGGATCCGCTGGATGCCGCCCCGGTAGCCGTTGCGCATCTCGTACGGCGAACCGGCGAACATGCCCGACTTGGTCTGCATGTCGTTGACGTTGCCGCCGGCCGAGAACGCCGAGCCCGCGCCGGTGAGCACGATGGCTCGCACGTCGAGGTCGCCCTGCACGCGACGCGTGTTGTGCACGAACGCCTCGATCATGTCATCGCGGGAGATCGGGTTGCGCTGTTCGGGGAGGTTGATCGTCCACGTCTCGATGTGATCGGCGCGTTCGACGAGAAGGGGTTCGCTCATGATGGATTTCCTTTCCAGGGGGTTGTCGGAGGTGAATCGGTCGTCACCCGCGCGCGTCCCACGCGCGGGCCTGGGCTCGGAGGGCGTCGACGATCCGCTCGCGGTTGCGGGCCAGTTCGTCATGCCGCCCGACGACACCGACCGCGGCCACCACGCGACCGCGTTCGCGGACCGCGATCGAGATGCCGTCGAGATCGGGGTCCTCGGCGATGTTCGGCAGCACCGACATGTCGGTGGTCCGGATGGACTCGAGTTCGTCGAGGAGCTTCTGGACCCGCGGCCGGTCGTCGTCGCCGAGGGTCTCCAAGTAGGCCCAGAGGTCGCGCGACTCCCAGTCGGCCATCAGCACCCATCCCGTCGACGTCCGGATCAGTGACCGTCGAAGGAATCGTTCGGCCAGGTAGGCCGTGTGCGGATCGTCGGACACGTGGTCGATGTAGACGATGTCGGAACCGACCGCCACCGACAGGACCGCGCTGGTGCTGCCCGTCTTCTCATGGAGCGCGACGAGGTCCTCGTGCAGGATGCGGTTCACCGCGCCTCGTCCGGCGAGCAGATTCAAGAAGTACGGTGCGACGCCCAGCCGGTACACACGCGCCCGCTCGTCGAGATACCCGGTGGCGACGAGGCCGTTCACCAGGCCCTGGACGGACGAGACCGGGGCCCCGACGTGGCGTGAGATCTCGGTCAGCGAGACGCCCTCCGAGCGGGCCACGAACTCGAGGATTCCCGATACACGGTCGACCATGCGATGACGAGGGCGCACCGTCGCCGGTCGTTCTGCCACGGTCGCCCCTCACGTAGATCGATGTCGAACCAGCATGCGGCGCCCGATCATCGTCCCAGTCGATGCGTTGACCGTCCCGCCGCTGTGAACTACTCTACACGAGTTACGTATTTACGTAGAGGATCACTTATAAACGTAGGCGATCAGCGTCACGAGGAGACGAGACCCCGATGCCCACACTGATGCCCGCCGCCGTGCGGGAGACTCCGGAACTGATCGACCTGCGCCGCCGTGTGCGCGAGTTCATCGCCGCCCGACGCGACGCGGGCGAGTTCACCCCCACCGTCGACACCTGGTTGAGCGGCTGGGACGTCGCCTTCACCACGGCGCTCGCCGAGCAGGGCTGGCTCGGCATGACGATCCCCACCGAATTCGGCGGACACGGCCGCACCTTTCTCGAGCGGTTCGTCGTCACCGAGGAGCTCCTCGCCGCGGGAGCACCTGTCGCCGCCCACTGGATCGCCGACCGCCAGGTGGCGCCGACCATCCTGCGCTACGGCAGCGACGCCATCAAGCAGGCGTACCTGCCGCGCATCACCGCGGGCCAGATGTTCTTCGGCATCGGCATGAGCGAACCCGACTCCGGGTCGGACCTGGCGAGCGTCCGCACCCGCGCCGAGAAGGTCGACGGCGGATGGCGTGTGCACGGCACCAAGCTGTGGACCTCGGGCGGGCACGAGGCGGACGCCTTCATCGCACTGGTGCGGACCGCCCCGGTCGAGGAGGTGCCCGGCGGACGCCCGAACCGACACGCCGGACTGAGTCAGCTGCTCGTGAAATTGAAGGATCCGGGCGTCGAGATCCGCCCGGTGATCTCGGCCAACGGTCTGCACCACTTCAACGAGATCCACCTCGACGGTGTGTTCGTCGCCGACGACCACGTGATCGGCGAACTCGGCGACGGCTGGAAGCAGGTCACCTCGGAACTCAGCTTCGAACGCAGCGGGCCCGAACGATTCCTGTCCACGTACGGACTCGTCGACGAGATCACCCGGAACGACGAGGTCGACATCGACGACGCCGAACTCGGTCGTATCGTCGGACGGCTCGGCGGACTGCACCAGATGTCGCTCTCGGTGGCGACCGCCCTGCAGAAGGGCGAGGCCGCCGACGTACCCGCGGCCCTGGTCAAGGTGCTCGGCACGTCACTCGAAGGAGACATCGCCGACGTCGCCGACCTTGCTCTGCCCGCGGGGGGCACCGGTGCGGTGTCGATCCTCACCCGACGCGCGGTGACGCAGCGTCCCGGATTCACCCTGCGCGGCGGAACCAACGAGATCCTGCGCGGCGTCATCGCCCGCGGGCTGGGCATGCGGTGAGCCGGAACAGCGAAGGAGACACTCCCATGAACGATCAGACTCTGCAGACCGCCGCCGCCGACGCCGATCTGGTGCAGATGATGCGCGACGTCCTCGACGGTGATGTGACCGATCGGCTCACCGCCGCGGGGAGCGGTGTCGTCTTCGACGAGGCGCTGTGGACCCAGCTCGCCGAACTCGGTCTCGTCGCGCTGACGACGCCGGAGAAGGACGGTGGCTCCGGTGCGGGACTTCTCGAAGCGGCCGCCCTGTACAGCGAGGCCGCCGCGAACGCACGGCATCTTCCGCTGATCGAGACGGACCTGCTCGCCAACTGGCTGCTGGCGACCGCCGGACTGCCCGTCGGCGACCCGACGACGCCGCGCACCGTCGCCGTGCTCGACGAGAGCGGTCATGCCGCCGCGGTGCCGTGGCTCGGCGGCGCACGGTCGGTCGTCATCGTCCGCCGCGGCGGCGGCTCCACGACGGTCGTCGACGTCGAAGCGAGCGCGCTGGGCGCCGTCGCCGACATCGCATCGGTGCCGACGAACTCCGGCCAGCCGCGCGCCGACCTCGCGCTGACCGGCGAGCTGCCCGCCGGAGCCGAACTCGCCGACGCCGACGCCGTGCTCGACGAGCTGGCGTTGCGCGGAGCCCTCGCCCGAGCCGCACAGTGCGCGGGTGCGCTACAGAAGGCCGTCGACCTCGCCGTCGAGCACACGAGTGTCCGCATCCAGTTCGGCCGGCCGCTCGCCAAGTTCCAGGCCGTTCAGCAGTTGGTGGCCGACGCCGCCGCCGAATCGGCGCTGGCCCGAGCCGCCGTCGACGCCGCGGTGTCGGAGGCGGCGGCCGAGGGGCTGCGCGATCCCGCGGCCGCGACGAAGATCGCCGTCGCCCGGTCGTGCGCCGGGCACGCGGCATCGGTCGTCGTCCGGAACACCCATCAGGCGCACGGCGCGATCGGCACCACACAGGAGCATCCGCTGCACCTGTTCACGCTGGCCGCCCTCGACTGGCGCAGCGAGTTCGGCACCACCCGGGCATGGGACCGAGCACTCGGGGCGCTGGTCCGGGCCGCTCCGACGCAGCTGTGGCCCGTCGTGATCGGTCAGGCGGAGCGGGCGGCACGCCGATGAGCACGCTCCCACTCGACGGGGTCCGCGTCCTGGACCTCTCCACCGTCTTCATGGGCCCGTACGCTACCCAGGTACTCGCCGAGTGGGGCGCCGACGTCATCAAGGTCGAGTCGCCGAAGGGCGATCAGGTCCGCGGTATCGCCGATGACGCCGGCACGGGAGTCGGACCGGTGTTCGTCAACGCCAACCGGGGCAAACGCTCGATCGCGCTGGACCTCAAACAGCCCGAAGCCACGTCGATCCTGCATCGCCTCGTCGCGGAGGCGGACCTGTTCGTGCACAACATCCGGCCGCCTGCCGCCGCTCGCCTCGGCATCACCTTCGAGGATCTGCACGCGATCAATCCGCGTCTGGTGCACTGCGGCTTCCGCGGGTACGCGCGGGGCGGACCGCTCGCCGACCAGCCGGCCTACGACGATGTCATCCAGGCGTCGAGCGGCGTCGCGACGGCCCAGGCGGTGAACGGGGCCGAGCCCGCGTACTGGCGTTCCGCGGCCGCGGACAAGGTGATCGGACTCTACGGCGCGGCCGCCGCCTGCGCAGCGTTGCACGCCCGCGACGTGTCCGGGGTCGGACGCGCCGTCGAGGTCCCGATGCTCGAGGGCATGGCCTCGTTCATGCTGCTCGACCGCCAGGGCGGCTGGATCCCCGACCCGCCGACCGGGCCGACCGGTTACGTCCGCACCGACTCGCCCAACCGACGCCCGTACGCGACGAAAGACGGGCACCTCGCAGTGATGGTGTACGCGGACAAGCACTGGACGTCGTTCTTCGATCTCATCGGACGCCCCGAACTGAATGACGATCCACGGTTCTCCGACATCCGCGGACGGACCGCGCACGTCGACGATCTGTACGCGCTGCTCGCCGAGGAGATGGCCACCCGGACGACCGCCGAGTGGTCGGCGGCGTTCGCGTCCGCCGACATCCCGCACGGCCCGGTGAACTCGATCGAGGACCTGTTCGACGATCCGCAGCTCAGCGCCTCGGACTTCTTCGCACCGGTGGAGCAGCCCGGACTGGGATCGGCGCGTCTGGCGCGTCCGCCGATCGATCACGCCGCGGCGGGTGAGGAGTTCGAACGACACACACCCCGCCCCGCCCCGCTCCTGGGACAGCACAGCCAGGAGATCCTGGCCGAACTCGGCTACAGCGCTGACGAGCGCCGGTCACTGGTGGCGGCCGGCATCGTCGTCGCGACAGACGTCGGTGTGCCCACCCACCGCTGACACAGACGCGGACCGCCCGATCGCCCCCGTGACCTCGTCCACCGTCGCGGACCGCACCCCGATCAGCTCCAGATCGGCGATCCGCTCGGCCGTGGTCTGCGACGTCGCATCTGTCACCAGCACCGTCCGGTAGTCGCGTTCGGACGCGTCGAACAGCGTGGCGCGCGGGCAGTTCGGCAGATTGCAGCCGGCGACCACCACGGTGTCGACGTCGGCTCCCCGCAGCAGCGCGTCCAGGCGGGTCCGATAGAACGCCGACCAGCGCGGTTTGTAGAGCGCGTGATCGACGTCGCCGAGTCGCTGGACCCGTCCCGACCTCAGCAGATCCCAGTCGAGGTCGACGACGGCGGGCAGCAGTTCGTCGGGTATCCGCGCGCCCGGTGTTCCCGGTTCGACTGCGGCCTCGCCCGCCTCGATCGCGGACCGACGGACCACGTCGACATCGCTCTCGCCCGCGGCGTACGACCGCACGACGTGAACGATCGGCCGCCCGGCCGCCCGGAACGACGACGCGAGCCTGGCGATCGTCGGCACCACGTCGGCGGTGCCCGGGACGGAGTCGACGAAGTCGCGCTGCACATCGATGATCACCAGGACCGCCGTCGGCCAGTGCGGATCGAGGTAGTCGGTCATGGACTCATTCTGGCAGCGGAACGTTCTGCAGTCGCAGTTGTCCGCGGGCCAGGGTCTTACCGCTCGCGGCGTCGGTGATCTCCACGAGCCACAACTGCTGGATCCGACCCTGTTGAATCGGCTCGGCGAGGACCGTCGCGCGGCCGCCCTTCGACGGACGCAGGAAGTCCGTCGCATTGTGGACGCCGACCGCGAACTGCCCGCGATCGACGACGGCGGCGCTCGCACCGATGCTGCCCGCGCTCTCGACGATGGTGGCGTACAGGCCGCCGTGCACCACACCCCACGGTGTGTGGTGCCGCTCGCCCAGGTCGACGTGGCCTTCGACCCTGGTTCCGGTCGCGACGGTGACGATGAAGCCGGCCGCTTTCAGGAATTCGCTCGCGGTGTCCGGCCCGAGGTCGGGCAGTGCGGGGGTGTCGGTCATGATCGGTCTCCCATCATCTGGCTTCTTGATTGGAAGTTAGATGAACGAGGAGCTGGCTGTCAATACACGAGCCAGATACCATGGCCACATGAACTGGCTCGACTACGACACCGAGAACTGCTCGGTGCAGCGAACGCTCGACGTGATCGGCGACCGCTGGAGCGTCTTGATCCTGCGCGAGGTGTTCAACGGCATCCGTCGATTCGACCAGATCAGGCAGCACACCGGCATCTCCGACTCGGTCCTGGCCAACAGGCTGCGTCGCCTCGTCGACGACGACGTGCTCCGCGCCGTCGACTACGCCGAACCCGGCGCGCGACGCCGCAAGGAGTATCGCCTCACCGATGCCGGACTCGATCTCCAGCCGGTGTTGCTGTCACTCCTGGCGTGGGGCGATGCGCACCGCTCCGACCCGAGCGGACCGGCCCTTCAGATCGGCCACGACGGCTGCGGCGCACACGTGCACCTGGAACTCCGCTGCGACGACGGCCATCGCATCACCGACCCGAGTGCCGTGCACGCCGAACCGGGTCCGGGGGCACGGCGCATCTGACCTATTCCCCGACCACCGCCAGCCTCCGATCGCCGCTCGCCGCCCGCGGCTGCGGCTGCGGCTGCGGCCGACCGCGTCGCCACACCACCGACTCGAGCGCGAATCGGCCCGGACCCAGAAAGACCAGCAGAAGCAGAGCCCAGCAGAACAGGGTCGCGGACTCCCCGTCGTTCTGCACGGGCAGCAACCCGTCGCCCTGATGCTTCCAGAAGTAGGCGACGGCCATCGACCCCGCACCGAGAAGAGCCGCGGTCCGGGTGCCCCACCCGACCATGACCAGTAGACCGCCGACGAACTCGATGACACCCGCATACCACGACGGCCAGGCGCCGATCTGCGCCGTCTCACCGCCGTGCGAGGTCAGGAACCAACCGAACAGTGTCGACGCACCATGACAGAAGAACAGGAATCCGACGACGATCCGAAAGGCCGCCAGCCCCCACGCGGACCAACCGTCGACGCTCTTCGTAACTTTGGTAAGCATTACCTAATTATGCACACGAGGGTCGTCCGTTCAAGGGATAGCGTCTCGGTTCCGCGTCACCCGACCCGCGCCGCGGCCATGCGTCGTCGCCACCACTCCAGGACGACGAGCACCACCGTGGAGGTGAGGACACCGACCACCGTCATCGCCATCGCCTCCGGCCGGTTCCCCTGATCGAACTCAGAAAGAATCCACGGCGACACCAGCTCGAGCGAGGCCGGCCGCAGCAACGACGACGCCACCACCTCACGCAACCCGAACAAGAAACCGAGGAGCCAACCGGCGACGATCCCCGGCGCCATCAAAGGCACCACGATGTGCCGCATCGTCTGCCACGACGACGCCCCGGCCGCAGCACTCGCCTCCACCAAACCGTCACCGAACGACATACGCGAGGACTTGATCGACTGCAGAACCAACGGCAGCATGATCACCGTGTAGGCCAGAACAATCATCCACACAGAGTTGTACGGGGTCACCGGAAGCCAGGGCGCATTCCACAGGAAGATGAAGCCGATGACCAGCACGATCGTCGGCACCGTATCCGGCGCCACACCCAACAGATCCACGACACGACGCAACCCGGGCATCGCGGGGGACTTCGACCGGGCAACCGTCATGACGCTGACGTACGCGAGCACGAAGACCGTGGCGGCGGTCGCGGCGACCGCCGCCAGGACCGCGCTGTTCTCCAACGCCTCGAGTCCCTTCCCCGGCTGCAGGACACGAGTGAAGTAGTCGAAGGTGAGATTGCTCAGGTTCAACGGACCCGAGCGCAGGACCGTCATCGCGCCGATGATCACCGCGACGAACGGCACCACGACCGACACCAGGAGGACCACGGCGATCCACGGGTAGCCGACCAGCCGCCAACGGCCGCCGCGAACCAACACCCGACGCCCGGTCCGCGCACCCAGCGGCACCTCCCTACGCGCAACCCACTGCTGCAGACCCCACACCGTCACACCCATACCGAGCAACACCGACGCGAACGCCGACGCGCGCGGGAAATCGAGCGGATCGATCGTCACGTCCCGATAGATCTCCGACACCAACACCGGAAAACCGATGCGATTACCCAACGTGATCGGTGTACCGAACTCGGCACACGCCCGCAAGAACACCACCAACGCACCCAACGCGAACGTCGGCGTCATCAACGGCGACGTGACCCACCGCAGACGCTGACCCCACGACGCCCCCGACACCTCAGCAGCCTCATCACTCGACGCCGACATCGCATCGAACCGATTGCGCAACAACAGATACAAGAACGTGAACAACTCACACGCCATGATCGCAGCCATCCCGACCGGAGTGTTCAGGACCGCACGGACCCCGTCACCGACCCACGTCCCGAGCCAGCGATCGGCCAGACCGTCGACACGAGTGAAGTCCATCCAAGCCAACGCCGCGACATACGGCGGAGTCATGAACGGCACCATCACCGCGACATCGACCCACCGCTTATCACGCATCGGCGTCCACGACATGAGATACGCCAACGGCGCGGCCATGACCGTGGCGATCACCACCACGAGCACACCCAGGAGCACCGTGTTGCCGATGACACGCAGATTGTCCGCATCGGCGAGGGCACCCAGCGCCGACGGGCTCCCGTCATAACCGATCACCGCGCGCACCAGCACCGCCACGAGCGGAGCCGCGACAGCGATCGCGAGGATCACCGCGAGAGCGAGCACACCCCGACCGCCGACACGACCGCGCCGACGCTGCGGTGTACGGATGGAGTTCACCGCGTCAGATACCGCTTCGTGAACTCGGCGAGCACGTCGCCGCCGATCTCGGTGATCTGGTCCCAGGTGAAACTGAGCCGTTCGATGTCCTCGTACGGGCGGACACCGGGTGCGACGGCGACGTCGCTGCGTCCCGGGATCATCTTGTGCGCCGCCGAGATCTGCTCCCCCTGCACCGACATCATGAAGTCGACGAACGCGGCCGCGGCCGCCGGGTTCTCGGTCCCGCGGAGAATCATGACCGGCCTCGGCGTGACGGTGGTACCCGAAGACGGCGACACCACCTGGAGCGGTTCGCCCTTGTCGATCGCCGTGTACGCGGAGTAGTCCACACCGCCGAGGACCACCGCGTGCGAACCCGCGGTCACATCATCGAGCGCGGGACCGTTGGCACCCTGCACCGCGAGCCCGTTAGCGAAGAGCTCGTCGAACAGCGCCCACGTCTTGTCCCGTCCGTGGCCGGCGACCATCGCCGCGATCAGATCGCGAGCCGTGCCCGACTCCCGCGGATCGGGCATGAGGACCTTGCCCCTGAACTCGGGCGCGGCCAGATCGGACCAGTCCTTCGGCGTCGACGGCGCGACCTTCGTGTTCACGACCAGCGCCAGCGCCGAGCCGTCCCGACCGACGAACTGATCGTCCGGTCCGGTCCAGTCGTCGCGGACCGCGGCGGCGTCGGGCACTCGGTGTTCCAGGAGACGACCGGCCGCGGCGTACTTCGCGGCGGGCGCCCAGGATGCGAGGTAGACGACGTCCGCGCGCGGGTTGGCCCACTCGGCATCGAGTTTGGCGGTCAGCTTGCCGGTCTCGGCACCGAAGACGTCCACCTTCACGCCCGTGGCCTCGGTGAACGCGTGTGCGAGATCGTCGGTGAGCTTCTGCGGATTCGCCGAGTAGAGAGTCAGTTCCCCGGAGAGTCCCGGCGGCGGACTCCAGGTCGCGTCGACCTCCGCGCCGGGCAGCGGCGGCGCCGACCCGCAGGCGGCCAGCACTGTCGCCGCCACCACGACCGTCGCCCATGTCCACCCGCGTCTCATCGCAGGATCATCTCCCCGGTGTCGACGGCCAGCCCGATCGACGATCCGGGCGCGTGACGCGAGGGAGTGCGAAGCAACCACGGCCCGTCGACGCCGCCCACATGACAGGTCACCTCGAACGTTCCACCGACGTACACACTGCCGTCGACGACGCCGGTCAGATCGGTGTCGTCGACGCCGACGACGCGTACGGCCTCGGGGCGGACCGCACCGCCGGACGGCAGATCGTTCACCGGCCCCAGGAACTCGGCGACGAATCGGTCGGCCGGATGCCGGTACAGGCGCTCCGGCTCGCCGATCTGCACGATCGACCCGTCGTTCATCACGACCACCCGGTCGGACATCGCCATGGCCTCGGTCTGATCATGAGTCACGAACACGGTGGTGAGCGCCAGCGCGGTGACCAGATCGCGCAGTTCCGCGCGCAGCCTGGTCCGCAGGGCGACGTCGAGCGCGGAGAAGGGTTCGTCGAGCAGCAGCACTCCGGGCCGGGCGACTACGGCGCGGGCGATCGCGACCCGCTGCTGCTGACCACCCGACAATTCGTGCGGCGACTTGTCGGCGGCCCCGGCGAGGTCGACGCGGTCGAGTATCGCCGCCACTCGCTCCGCGGTCTCGGTGCGTCCGACGCCCGCGACCTTCAGCGGAAAGGCGACGTTGCCCGCGACCGTCAGGTGCGGCCACAGCGCGAGATCCTGGAACACCATGCCCAGCCCTCGCCGTCGGACTCCGACGTCGACGCCTGTCTCGGCGTCGAACACCACCCGGTCGCCGAACGCGACACGACCGGCGTCGGGGTGCTCCAGGCCGGCCAGACACCGCAGCAGCGTCGATTTCCCACAGCCCGACGGACCGAGCACCGATACGAACTCCCCCGCCTGAATGTGCAGGTCGACGGGAGCGAGCCCGGTGTCGTCGGCGAACCGCCGGGTCAGTCCGTCGACGTCGACGCTGATCCCGTCGAGGTTCGGACTGGGCACAGGCACGTGTACGAGGGTAGTCGGCCCGGTCCGGCGATCGATCCCCTCAGCCGCCCCAGACGGCGTGCGCTCCGGTGTCTCCCGCCCGATAGACGAGGTATACGGCGGCGATCGACGCGGCCACGCCGAGGACGCGAGCGACGACGTCCACCGCCGTGAGCACCGACGGTGACAACGGGAGGCGACTCGTCGCCCACGACGCTCCGGACAGGTACAGCAGTGCGGCGGCGCCGAACAGGCATCCGGTGCCGATGATGACGACGTCTCCTGCCGAGGCGTGTGTCTCGATCGCGGGCGAGGATCCCAGCGTGTGTTCGAGGTCTTCTCCCGCCGTCGTCGCGATCGGGGTGACGATCAGTCCGAGGAGTGCGAGGACCGCCGGAAGCGGCCCCATCCAGGCGCGGGCCCGCGGCCACAGTGCGGCGACGATCACTGCGAGCGCGGTGAGTGGGACGAGGACGACGACGAGATGTACGACCAGTGGATGCAACGGCAGCCCGTTGGTGGTGTTCATGGCGTATGAGAGTAGGCCGGGTTCCTTGAGGCCCGCTGGGTAATCTGTGGACGTGGACCTGCCAGACCTGCCGCTGTTGACCTTATTGGCGGGCGGGGCGCTCGTGGCCGGCTGGATCGACGCCGTCGTCGGTGGTGGAGGTCTGGTTCTGATCCCGTTGCTGCTCATCGCTTTTCCGCAGGCGGCCCCGGCCGTCGCGCTCGGTACCAATAAGTTGACCGCGGTCTGGGGCACGGCGACGGCGGCCGTCCTCTATCTGCGGCGGGTGCGGGTGGACCGTCGGCTGCTGGCGATCGGGGTGCCGATCGCCGGAGTCGCCGCGGTCGGCGGCGCACTTGCCGCGTCCGCGGTCAGTTCGGATGTGATGCGACCGTTCGTGATCGTCGTGATGGTGTGCGTCGGCGTCTTCGTGACGCTGCGACCGCAGTTCGGCGCAACGCAGGAGTCGACGACTCCCGTCTCCCGGCCGAGGTTCGTGGTGGCGCTCTGCGTCCTCGCCGTGATCGGCTTCTACGACGGTGTGTTCGGCCCCGGCACCGGAATGTTCCTGATCATCACCCTGACCGCGCTGCTTCATCAGAGCTATCTGCAGTCCTCGGCGATGGCGAAGGTCGCGAACAGCGCCACGAATCTCGGCGCGCTGGCGGTGTTCGCCACACAGGGACACGTGCTGTGGCTGCTCGGTGTGATCCTCGCGGTGGCGAACGTCGTCGGCTCGGTGCTCGGCTCCCGGCTGGTCCTGGGACGCGGCACCGCGATCGTTCGGTACGCGCTGCTCGTCGTCGTAGTCGTGATGGCGGTGAAACTCTCCTACGACCAGTTCTCCTAGGCGACGCACCCTAGCCTGACCTTCGTTGCCGGACATGGTGTTCCCGGCGAGAATGACCGCATGAGCACCGACGTCGACGCGACTCACGCCGATGAACCACACACGTCCGGCCTCGCCAATCGCCTCAACTGGCTGCGCGCGGGCATGCTCGGCGCGAACGACGGCATCGTGTCGACGGCGGGCATCGTCGTCGGCGTCGCCGCGGCGACCACCGAACGCGGATCGATCTTCACCGCGGGGATCGCAGGGCTGGCCGCCGGTGCGGTGTCGATGGCGCTCGGCGAGTATGTGTCGGTGAGCACGCAACGTGACACTGAGGCTTCACTGCTGGCGAAGGAGAAGTGGGAACTCGAGAACGATCCCGACGACGAGTTGGACGAACTCGCGATGATCCTGACGGCGAAGGGAATCAACGAGGAGACCGCGCGGGACGCGGCGCGCGAGCTGACCGCACACGACGCGTTCACCGCGCACGCGCAGCTCGAACTCGGCATCGATCCCAACGATCTGACGAACCCGTGGCAGGCGGCGGGCTCATCGGCGGTCTCGTTCACGGTCGGTGCGCTGCTTCCGCTGATCGCGATCCTGCTGCCGCCCGAGACCTGGCGAGTTCCGGTGTGCTTCGCCGTGGTTCTCGTGGCCCTCGCGTTCACCGGCGCTCTGGGCGCCAAGCTCGGCGGCTCCCGCATCCCGCGCGCGACGATCCGCATGGTGATCGGCGGCGCACTCGCCATGGCCGTCACCTATGGGATCGGGGCGGCGTTCGGCCAGGTGGTGGGGTAAGCAGGATCTAGACCTGTCTGCACCGCTGACCGCCTCATCCCACCAGCGCACGAATGGAATTGTCAGAGGCTCTTGTTAGTGTGTGGTCAAAGGTCGAAAAAGGCTATGACCAGCACTTACAGGAGGTGAATCCGATGACCGAACCCACCCACGACGGCCCGACACTCCCGGATTCACCCGCAGCTCTCCTCGCGCTCGCCGAGGCCGCGTTCGCCAAACTCAACAACACCAAGTTCGCCGCCCTCACCGGCGACGACCTCCTCGCCGCCGCCGAAACCAACGAACGCATCCGCAACCGCCACGAAGCCGCCACCACCTCGCTGATGATCGAAATCAACGACCAGTACGCCTTCCACACCCGCGGTTTCCAAAACATACAGAAATACATGACCACCGGCCTCCGGGTGGGCGCACCCGAAGCCAACACCCGCATGAAACTCATGTTCGCCACCGGGGAATTCCTCGGCATCGGCGGCCAACGACTCCCTGCCCGTTTGGCGGCCACCGCCCACGCCCTGCGTGAGGGCGGCATCAACCGGGCACACGTCCGCACTATCGCCGACGTGATCGACAAGATTCCCGCCGCGATCGACACAGACACCGTCACCACCGCCGAAGAACACCTCGCCGCCGCGGCGCGCACACTGTCTCCGGACGGAGTCCGCACAGTCGGCGAGCGGCTCCTGGGTCACCTCGACCCCGACGGGGACCTCACCGACGACGGTGACCGCACACGCACGCGCGGTTTCACCGTGGCCCCGCACGATGCCCGGTTGATGTCCAAACTCCGCGGATCGCTGACTCCAGCGGTGCGGGCCAAACTCGACGTCGTCCTGACCGCGTGGGCCGCGCCCGGGATGAACAACCCCGACGATGAAACACCGGTGTTCGGGGCCGTCGACCGGGACGGCATCGATGCCGACGCCCTGGCCGCAGCGGTCGAGCGCGATACCCGCAGCACCGCCCAACGCAACCACGACGCGCTGGCCGCGATGCTCGACGTCGTGTTGGGACATGGTGCGCTCGGCCGGCCGGATCGGATTCCGGCCGAGCTGGTCGTGACCGTCACCGACCAGGAGTTGGCTGCCGAGGCCGGTCTCGCGTATACGGCGACCGGGGCGCGGGTTCCGGTGAAGGATCTGGTCGAGGTCGCCGCCCACGCGACCCCGCACCTGGCCGTGTTCAAAGGCCATACCAGCGAAATCCTTTACCTCGGGCGGGGTAAACGGTTGGCGTCCAAGGCGCAGCGGCTGGCGTTGTTCGCCCGTGATCGCGGGTGCTCGGCCCCTGAATGTGATGTCCCGTTCTCCCGGACCGAAGCCCACCACGTCACAAGGTGGGAAGACGGCGGGACGACCGACATCGTCAACCTGGGTGCGGCGTGCGGTAAGCACAATCGGGCCGAGGGGAAGGGACCCGGGAAATGGGAGACGGGCATCGTGCACGACGGCCCGGATACCGGGCGCGTCGGATGGCGACCGTCCGGATCGACCCGCCCGTGGCAGGTCAACCCACTCCACCACGTCGGGCAGGAACCGGAGTTCCTGCCCCATGGTCCACCCCGCGGCTCGGGTTCGGCCGTCGAAGCGCTCCTGGCGACGCTCCTCGACGCCGCCTGACCCGAGTCGCGTGACTCGTCCTGCGACCGGCGGAACGAGACCCGCGAGCCGGGCACACGTCGTTGCTGTTCCGTCGAATCCTAGATCGGCATCAGGTAGTGCTTGCGCTCGGTGCGCAGCACATGCTTGTCCCGAAGCTGGGCGAGCGCCTTGCGGAGCTGCAGGCGGGTCTCCGACGGCTCGATGACCGCGTCGATGTAGCCCTTCTCCGCGGCCAGGTACGGGTTCGCCATCATCACGTTGTAGAAGTCGATGAAGTCGCGGCGCACCTTGTCGGCTTCGGCGACCGACATGCCCTCGGTCTGACGACGCGTCAGCATGACGGCGGCCGACTCGGCGCCCATCACGGCGATCTTCGCCGTCGGCCACGCGAAGTTGATGTCGGCGCCCAATTGCTTGCAGCCCATCACCGCGTATGCGCCGCCGTAGGCCTTGCGCAGCACGACGGTCACCTTCGGAACGTCCGCCTCGACATAGGCGTACAGAAACTTGCCGGAACGACGGATCGTGCCCTTCTGCTCCTCGGCCAGACCCGGCAGGATGCCCGGCGTGTCCACCAGGAACACGAGCGGAATGTTGTACGCATTGCAGATCCGGACGAAGCGGGTCGCCTTCTCGGACGCATCCGTGTCGAGAGTGCCCGCCATGACGCTCGGCTGATTGGCGACGACGCCCACGCTGCGTCCGTCGACGCGCGCGAAACCGGTGATGATGTTCGGTGCGAAGATCTCCGCGACCTCGTGGAACGCGCCGTCGTCGAACAACCGGATGATGACGTCGTGCATGTCGTATCCGGCGTTGTCGCTGTCGGGCATGAACTCGTTGAGACTCAGATCCGATTCGGTGATCTCCGGCTCGAGCCCGGGATTGATCACGGGAGGCTCCTCGTACACGCTCGACGGCATGTACTGCAGATACTCGCGAACCCAGTCGAACGCGGCCGTCTCGTCCTCGGCGACGTGGTGGATGTTGCCCCACCGCGCCTGGTTGTGCGCAGATCCGAGGTCCTCGGCCGAGATCTCCTCGCCATTGACCGCCTTGAGGATGTCGGGGCCGGTGACGAACATGTAACTCTTGTCCTCGACGGCGACGAGGATGTCGGTGTTGGCCGGGGTGTACACGGCGCCGCCCGCACACTTGCCGAGGATCACCGACACCTGCGGCGCCAGACCCGACAGCAGATCGTTGCGACGACCCATCTCCGCGTACCAGGCCAGCGAGGTCACCGCGTCCTGGATGCGGGCGCCCGCCGAGTCGTTGATGCCGACCATCGGACAGCCGAGCTTGCCCGCCCACTCCATGAGCGCGGACACCTTGCGGCCGAACATCTCGCCGACGCTGCCGCCCATGACGGTCTGGTCGTGGCTGAACGCCGCGACCGGACGGCCGTGCACCAGTCCGTGACCGGTCACGACGCCGTCACCGAACCCGCTCTCGGGAGCGCCCGGCGCCTTCACCAGGGCGCCGACCTCGACGAAGGTCCCTTCGTCGAACAGCATCTCCAGCCGCTTGCGGGGCGAGTTGATGCCCTTCGCCACGCGCTTGGCGATCGCCTTCTCGCCGCCCGGCTCCTCCGCGATCTCAAGCTTGCGCCGCAGTTCGGCGAGTTTTCCGGCAGTCGTGTGATCAGTCACTGCTTCTTCAGTCCTTTCATGCGCTCACCCAGGTCCGCGGCGACCTTCGCGATGTGTGGCTCGTCGACGATGCCCAGGTGATCGCCACCGATGTGCAGGATCTCCAGATCGTCGACCACCTCGCCCCAGCGACCGTCCTCGTCGATCTGCGCCCACTGCGGTTCCAGTTCGATGGCGCCGTCGTGCATCTTGTCAGCGCGATACAGGACCACCTTGCCGTCGTACGGCGTCGGGTCGATGTTGCTGAGCACCCGGTTGTCGATGAACGAGGTCCGCTGGTGTTCGATGATCCCGCCCGGGATCTTCGCATCGCTCATCGCCATCATCTCCATGATGATCGCGAACTGTTCGTCGTCGTCTGCCTCGACGAGACGGTCCATCGGCACCGGGATGTTCTCGTCGAGCCCGTACGTCTTGACCGCGAACGACTTCCACCGCTCCAGACGGGCCCGCTTGTTCTCCGGGGTGTCCGGCACGTCCTCGCTCGGGCGGACGACGTCGATGAGGCCGACGAACGCGACCTCCTCGCCGGCCGCGAGCAGGGTCTGTGCCGCGCCGTAGGCCAGCGCACCGCCCAGCGACCAGCCGACCAGCACATACGGTCCGTGCGGTTGGATCTCGCGCAGCTTCGGCATGTACTGCTCGACACGCTCTTCGATCGAACCCTCGACGCGGTCGAAACCGATCACCGGCACGTCGGCGGGCAGCCGCTTCACCAGGGCCTCGTAGGCCGTCGTATTGCCGCCCGCGGGATGGAAGATCAGCATCGGCGTCGGGTCGCCCGCCGCCACGTCGAACGAATGCTTGGGCGCACCGTTCTCCGTCGGAACGCGAAGGTAGCGCACGAATCCGTCGATGTCGCCCGCGTCGTCCATCTGCCGACGAACGTAGTCGGACATCTCCTCGATGGTCTCCGAGTCGAGAACGTCCTCCACGTCGACGTCGCCGCCCGTCCGCTCGTTGAGACGTTCGGTCAGCTTCTCCGCCGTCTCCTCGTCGAGCACCGGCAGCTTGTTGAAGACACCGCCCGCAGACTTACCGGTGACCACCGCATATGCACCGAAGGTGAGACGCTCGGCGGCGTCACGCGGCGGAACGTCCGAGCCCGCGGCCTCGGCGACGGCGGCCTGAGAGGAGAGGTCGGTGGGCTGCGCGGGGGACGGGGTGTTCGTCGATTGCGTTGTCGGCGCGGTCGATCGCTCTCGACTCCCCTCGTCGCTCGGCTCCTCCGGTCGCTCGGCCGGCGGGGACGGCTCCGACACCGGGGCCGACTCCTGAGCCGGGGCGGCCTCCGACTCAGCCGGTGCCTGCGTCTCCCGTGCCAGCTGCTCGTCGATGTAGGCGTTGAGAGCGGCGGTGTCGAGGTCGCCGCCGCCGACGGCCTGCTCGTTGAGCTGATCGAGCTGGTCGCGGTGGGTCACCGCGAACTGGACGAACTTCTCGACGTCGGAGAGGTTCGCCTGGCGCATCGCCTGCAGCTGGAGCTGGGGGATGTCGAACTCGTACTCGACGCGGTTCTTGATGCGGACCGCCATCAGCGAATCCAGACCGAGTTCGATGAGAGCGATCTCGCGCGGCAGATCCTCCGGGTCGTAGCCCATCGACTCGCCGACGATGATCGCGAGACGATCACCGACGCTCTGACCGGAGTCCGGCTTCCACTTGTCGCCGATGTTCTCGACGATCTCGTCCTCGACGACCACGTGGTCGTCGGCGAAGACGGCAGCGGGCGACGCGGCCTCGACCGGTCCGGGAGCCGCCTCCCCGCCGGTCGAGCCGAGTCGAGCCCCCGTGACCGCGGCCTCGAACAGCAGCGCATGAGCACCGGCCGCGTCGGCGTGCACGGCGATCGCTCCGCCTCCCGGGTGACGGGTGAACGTGGTGGTGACGGTGCCGGTCGACGGGATCGGGCGCACCGCTTCGGTGGCGGCGACGGCGGCGTCCGGTCCGAGGATCTGCTTCGCCGCGGCCAGCACCAGGGTGTTCGGATCGGTGACGGCGGAGGCGTTGACCTCCCACGCGTGCCGACCGTCGGGCAGACCGACGTGCGCTCCCGGGACGGTGCCCGCACTCGAGCCGCCGCTGATCGACGCCTCGAGCCAGTACGGTCTGCGTTCGAAGCGGGTGCGCGGAACGTCGGCGAACCGGGCCCGGGGCCCCTTGCCGAACAGCGAGGCGACGTCCACCGGATGACCGTGCACGTATAGCTTCATCAGCGCATTGACCAGGCCGTAGCTCTCGTCCTCCTTGCGGCGGAGGGTCTCTACGAGTTCGGCGTCGTGCACTCCGGCACCGAAGGTCACCGCAGCCACCGAGATCAGCACGGCGGGGTTCGGCGACAGCTCGACGAACGTACGGTGACCGGCCTCCACCGATTTCGCGATGGCCTGCGAGAACCACACGCTGTGGCGCAGTCCCTTGAGGAAGTAGTCGATGGTGTGGATCGGTTGATGGCCCGCGCGGTAGAACGCCTCGCGGTCGACCGAGCTGTAGACGCCGACCTTCAGTCGTTGCGGTTCGATGCCGGTGATCTCGTACGAGAGCTCGCCGAGCAGCGGATCCATCTGCGAGGTGTGGCTGGCGCCCTTGGTCTGCAACTTGCGGCCGAGCTTGCCTTCGGCTTCGGCCCGTTCGACGATCGCGTCGACCTGCGGTCCGGGACCGCCGATCACGGTGTGGGTCGGCGCCGCGTAGACACAGATCTCCAGATCCGGGAAGTCGACGAGGACGTCGTTGATGTCGTCCGCGCTGTACTCGACGAGCGCCATGAACCGGATGTCGTCGCCGGTCAGCATGGCCTCGCCCTCGCCCATCAGACGCGAACGCTGGCAGATGACGCGAGTCGCGTCCTCCAGCGAGAGTCCACCGGAGATGTACGCGGCGGACGCCTCGCCCATCGAGTGCGGAACCAGCACGCCGGGCTCGGCCCCGTAGTGGGCCATCGTGTCGGCCAACGCCACCTGGATCGTGTAGATGCCGATCTGCGCGGTCTCGATCTCGTAGGCCTGCGCGTCGTCGAGGAAGATCTCGACCATCGAATAGCCGAGTTCGCGCTGGATCAGTGCGTCGACACGGTCGGCGTACTTCGCGAACACCGGATTCTCGGTGTACAACTGCTTGGCCATCTTGCGGTGCTGCGAACCGAAGCCCGACAGCAGCCAGACCGCCGATGCGGCGTCGGGAGCGTCGCACGTGTATACGAACGGCAGTTGCTTGCCGTCGGCGACGGCGCGCACGCCCTTGACCGCGTCTTCGTAGGTACGGGCCATGACGACCGACCGGGTGCGACCGTGGTTGCGATTGGCCAGCGCGCGGCCGATCTCGACGAGCGGGGTGGCCTTGCCCTCGTCGGACTCGAGCCATTCCAGCAGATCCTGCGCGCTCTTGCGGCGGCGGGAGGACAGGAAGCCCGACAGCACCAGCGGCACCACGGCGCCGTCGACGGCGGCGGGCGCGAATCCGTCGGCCGGGTCGGTGTCGTCGACGGCGACCGGCTCGGGTTCGGACTTCGCCTGCGCGGCGAGCACCGCGCGCTCGGCCTCGGTCAGGAAGTCCTCGTCGTCGTCATCGTCGTAGGCGTCGACGGTGGGAGTGGAAGTTCCCTCGGCCGCGGGGGTGGTTTCTACCCCGTTCGCGCCGGGAGTCAGGTCTGACGGCAGCACCTCGCGCACGACGAGGTGTGCGTTGGTACCGCCGAAGCCGAATCCCGAGACACCCGCGATCACATGACCGGAGTAGCGCGGCCAGTCGGCGTTCTCCGTGACGACCTGCAGGTTGGTCGCGTCGAACTGAATGTACGGGTTGGGTCCGACATAGTTGAGCGACGCCGGGATCTTGTCGTTCTGGAGCGACAGGACCACCTTGGCCAGGGCGCCCGCGCCCGCGGCGGCCTCCATGTGACCGAAGTTGGTCTTCGCCGAGCCCAGGAGCATCGGGTAGCCGGGCAGCCGGCCTCGACCCACGACCCGACCGAGTGCGTCGGCCTCGATCGGGTCGCCGAGGACGGTGCCGGTGCCGTGCGCCTCGACGTAGTCGACGGTGCGCGGATCCACCGCGGCGTCGGCGTACGCACTGCGCAGGACCTCGACCTGGGCCTCGGGGTTGGGCGCGAAGATGCCGTTGGAACGCCCGTCGGAGTTGACGGCGCTGCCCGCGACGACGGCCAGCACGTGGTCGCCGTCGGCGCGTGCGTCGGCGAGACGCTTGAGGACGAACACGCCGCCGCCCTCGGAACGGATCATGCCGTCCGCATCGGACGAGAAGGCCTTGATGTGACCGTCGGGCGCCATCGCGCCGATCTGGTCGAAGCCCAGCGTCGCCGCCGGGGTGATCAGCATGTTGACGCCACCGGCGATCGCGACGTCGCTGTCGCCCGAGCGCAGACTGCGGACCGCCTCGTGCACGGCCACCAACGACGACGAGCACGCCGTGTCGATCGCGAGCGACGGACCGTGGAAGTCGAAGAAGTAGGAGACGCGATTGGCGACGATCGACGTGGCCGTACCGGTCAGCGCGTACGCCGCGGTCTCGCTGGCTCCCTCGGACAGGCCGAGTGTCGCCAGCATCTGATAGTCGTTGGTCGAGGTGCCCATGAACACACCGACCTGACCGCCGCGCAGATCGGAGGCCGGGATGTGCGCGTGCTCGAGCGCCTCCCAGGTCAGTTCCAGCGCGAGTCGCTGCTGCGGGTCGACGTTCTCGACCTCGCGCGGCGACATCTGGAAGAAGTCGGCGTCGAACCCCTCGACGTCGTCGAGGTACCCGCCCTTGACGTTGCCGTTCTCGATCGCCTCGGCGAGCCGCGGGTCGGCTTTGAACTCGCGCCAGCGGTCGTCCGGGAGGTCGGAGATTCCGTCGACGCCGCCGATCAGCGCCTGCCACGTCGACTCCGGTGTGTGTCCGGCCTTCGGGAACCGGGTCGCGATGCCGACGATGGCGATGTCGTCGGCATCGTCGCGGTCGCGCTCCCAGAAGCGGTCGGCGTCGACATCGAGGTCGGCGTCCGGATCGCCGTCGATGATGCGGGTGGCCAGCGACGCGATCGTCGGGTGGTTGTAGACGGCGGTGGCGTTCAAGACGACGCCCGTGCGGTCCTCGACGTCGGCGGCCAACGCCACCGCGTCGCGGGAGGAGAGCCCGAGCTCCTCCATCGGACGTTCGACGGGGATCTGCTCGACCGGCTGTCCGGTCGCGTCGGCGACCCACTGCCGGAGCCAGTCCCGCAATTCGTCGACGGTCAGACCGCCTGCGGACTCGCCGGCGTTGTCGGACTCTTCGGGGACACCGGTCGCACCGGTGGAGGTGTTCTCAGACATCGTCATCCAGACTACTGTTCGGTCCCGACCGTTGGTAACAGACGAGTCCGGCACGCCGCCGCACGACGTGCCGGACTCGTCACGACTTCGAGAATCTATTCGCCCGCATCCGGGAACGCGGTCTGCTGGTAACCGCCGCGAAGGGTGCCGTCGACGTACGCGGCCTTCGTGGCGCGCCGCGCGATCTTGCCGCTCGACGTCCGCGGAATGGAGCCGGCGGGCACCAGGAGCAGGTCGCGGACCATGACGCCGTGGCGACCGGCGATCGCGGCGCGGACCACGTCGGCGATCTCCTGCGGATCGGTCTTGCGTCCGGGTCCGCGCTCGGCGACCACCACGAGCTGCTCGGACGCGTCGTCGACGTCGTAGGTCAGGCCGCTGTGGCCCGCCTCGAAGACCTCGGCGGGCAGCTGATTCGACGGCACCGCGAACGCGGCGACGAATCCAGGACGCAGCGCCGGGCTCGCGTCCTGCGCGGTTCCCTCGAGGTCCTGCGGGTAGTGGTTGCGACCGTCGACGATCACCAGATCCTTGACGCGGCCGGTGATGTACAGCTCGCCGTCGTACCAGACGCCGTAATCGCCGGTGCGCATCCACTGGGCGCCCTCGGGCGAGCCCTCGGTGTGGCTTCCCGATGCAAGCGGCGTCGCAATCGTGTTGTGGAAGGTCTCGTCGGTCTCGTCGACCTTGTTCCAGTAGCCCTTGCCGATGTTCTTGCCGTGCAGCCAGATCTCGCCGACGTGCCCGTCCTCGCGCTCGACTCCAGTCTCCGGGTCGACGATCGCCGCCCACTGGCTCAGCGCGACCTGCCCGCAGGAGACCTGTGCGACGGAGTTCTCGGCGTTCTCGTCGGCGGCGACGAAGCGGCCGGCGTTGAGCTCGTCGCGATCGACGTAGGTGACCTTGGCCTCGTCGTCGCGCTGGGTGGCCGAGACGAACAGCGTGGCCTCGGCCATGCCGTAGCAGGGCTTGATGGCCTTGGGCGAGAGCTTGTACGGGGCGAACGCCTCGTTGAACTTGCGCATCGAGCTGACGGTGACCGGCTCGGAGCCGTTGATCAGGCCGATCACGTTCGACAGGTCGAGGTCCTCGCCGTCGCGCGGAAGACCGCGGGCGGCGGCGTGCTCATAGGCGAAGTTGGGAGCGGCCGCATACGTGGGAGCGTGGTCGTCGTCGGCCGCGAGCTCGCGGATCCAGCGGCCCGGGCGGCGCACGAACGCCTGCGGGCTCATGATGGTGACGTACCGGCCGCCGAGCGCGGGCAGGATCACGGTCAGCAGGCCCATGTCGTGGAACATCGGCAGCCAGGTGACACCGCGCGCATTGCGATCGATGTCGATGCAGTCGGAGATCTGCAGACAGTTCGCGGCGACCGCCTCGTAGGTGATCTCGACGCCCGCGGGCACACGAGTGGAGCCGGACGTGTACTGCAGGTAGGCGACGGTGTCGCGCGCGTGGTCCTTGCCTGCGACGGGTGCGACCCACGACGAGCCGACCGAGTCGGGCACGGCGTCCACCGCGATCACGCGCGGACGGTCCTTGGCCGGCCGGTCGGCGAAGAAGTCGCGGACCGCCTCGGCCGACTTGGTGGAGGTGAGGATCGCCGCGGGCGTGCAGTCGGCGAGGACGCCGACGAGCCGGTCGGTGTGACCCGGCTCGTCCGGGCTGAACAGCGGCACGGCGACGTTGCTCGCGTACAGCGACGCGAAGAAGCCGATCACGTACTCCAGCGACTGCGGAGCGAGGATCGCCACGCGGTCGCCGGGCTTGGTGACCTGCTGCAGGCGAGCGGCGACGGCCCGCAGGCGCTTGCCGAACTGCGCCCAGGTGAGATCGATCGGCTCGCCGTCGCGCTCGCGGGAGAAGTCGATGAACCGGTACGCCAGCGTGTCCGGTTGGTCGCGAACGTTCTGTTCCACGTAGTCTACGAGGGTCGCCTCCTCCGTGAAGTGGAGATTCCCGCTCTCATCGAGGAAGTGCTCGAGTTCGGTGTTCAGCATCCAATAACTCCTGTGTCCGCGGGGTGAGCCCGCGGTGCTCCTGTCGTCGTCACGCGGCAGACCACGCGAAATCCTTGCAGACTTCGCCCCATGAGTGCGCGCAAAACCTTGTTGATTCTACTCTCCCCGCAGAAGCGGGATCACGGGCGCGAATGCATCCATCTGCGTCGGGAAGATCCCCACGTAACTCATGGTGGTCTGGCGGCGCACTTCGCGGATCTGCTCGGCGATCTCCTCGAAGGTGCCGAATGCCAGATACGGCGAGGTCAGAATGTCGTCGACCCCGAGTTCGACGTCCCGCGCGATGTTCGGCGGGTACCCCTGTTCGAGCGCGTTGAGCGCCATCTCCGCGGTCGCGACCCGATCGTCGGTGACGACGATCGTCGCGATGGTCCAGTTCAGCTCGATCGCGTCGAAACGGTCGCCCGCGGCCTCGCGGATGCGGTCGACCCGTTCGACGGTCTTGGCCATCGTCATGTCCGACAGCCGCAGCAACCCCTCCTTCGTGGTGCCGGTCGCGACGGAGATGATGTCGGCGTGCTTGGCTGCCAGCGCCAGCATCTTGGGTCCGCCGCCGCCGACGGCGATCGGCGGGCGCGGCCCCTGACGCGGCCGAGGGCTGCCCTCGAGTCCGTTGATCTGGTAGAACTCGCCGTCGAAGTCGACGGTCTCGCCGCGCATCAGGCGGTCGAGAACGGTCAGCGCCTCGTCGAGACGACGGATGCGTTCGCCGGGCGTGCCGAACTCGATGCCCGCCTTGTCGAACTCCTCCTTCATCCAGCCCGAGCCGATGCCGAGTTCGAGTCGCCCCTTCGACAGCACGTCGATCGTGGTCGCTTCTTTGGCGAGCAGCGCCGGATGTCGGAAGCCGTTGGCCAGCACCGAGGTCGCGAGGCGGATGGTGCTCGTCGCCTGGGAGAGGGCGCCGAGCGCGGCGAGCGGGCCCACCTGATTGCCGAGGTGATCCGGGATCGCGAACGTGTCGTATCCGTACTCCTCGGCGGTCTGCGCGAGTTTGACGAACTTGCGCGCGCCGCCCTCGTCCTTGTTGCCTTCACCGCCGGCGCCGAACCTGAACTTACGCAGCCCGTCGGCATTGTGCGTCGACGAGTCCGAAGTGCTCACGAGGCGTCTCCTATGGTCTGATGTGCCGCCCCGACGCTCTCCGCCCGGGCCTCAACCCGAGCAGGTTACCGCAGGTACGCCCGGCCGGACCAACTCGTGACGGTAGAAGTTACTCGTCAGTTCGCTTCTCGGATGAGCTTGGACGCCCAGCCGAGCATCCACTGGGTCGCGGTCGCACCGTCGAGATCCCAGTAGCGACTGGTCGCGTACATCGCGTGGACCGGGTTGTTCACGGCGTTGGCGAACTGCCCGATCGCCTTGAGCGGACTGGTGACGGTCGGCGAATCGCAGATCAGGTCGCCCTTGGCGCAGATCGAGTACGTGCGGTCGGTGAGCGCTCCGAAACCGCCGTCGCGAGCACCGGTCATGGTCGTTCCCGGCACCAGCGAGCCGACGCCGCCGAGGGAGACCTCGGCGCCGATGCCGTCGGGGCTGGGTCCGACGTCCTGCTGCTCGCCGGACTGGCGACGGCCGTCGGCGATGAGGCCGACGCCGATCACCAGGTCCTGGTCCTGCTTCGGGATCGGGCCGCGACCGTTGCCGATGTCGGAGGCGATGTCGCCGACGATCACCGCACCCTGCGAGAAGCCCATCAGGACGTACTTGGTGAGCGGACAGTGCGCGTGCGTCTTCTCGATCTTCTCCTTGGCACGTTTGGTGCCCTGCGCTCGCGACGCGTCGTAGGTGCCCTGGCGGTCCCCGAGGTTGGTCGGATTACGGAACTGCGCCATGTAGGGGACGGTGTAGACGTCGGCCTCCGACTCGGAGAACTGCTTCTGCAGGTTGGAGCTGACGCGGAGCATGAGCGAACGCTTGTTGGCCGTCGGCGTGTGCGGGTCGTCGCCCGCCTTCGACTCCCAGGTGCCCGGCACGACCAGCGCCAGCACGTTCGAACAGTCGGCGGGCTGAGTCCCCGGACGATTCGGGGCACCCGTGCTCGGCGGCTCCGAGGTGGGTCCGCCCGGATGCGGTGGCGGCGGCTTCAGCATCTGGAAGACGAGGATCGCGATCAGGACGATCGCGACGACGGCCAGTCCGCCGAGGATCAGCGCGATCCGACCCAGGCGACGAAGCGGCGACTTCTGTGCGCTCACCGAGTCAGCAGAGGTTGCTGTCGGCGGCTCGGATCACCTTGTCCGCGCGTGTGCGCGCGTCGTTCTCGCTGTCGGTGATGGGTCCGATCGCAGCGGTCACGTAGGCCTTGATCATCGTCGGGTCGACCTTCTGCGCGCGCTGGTTGCAGACGTACTCGCCCATGGTGAGTGCGACGTTGCCGTCGGTGTCGCCCATGAACTCGACCTTCTGCCGCTTGAGGTCGGCCAGATACGCCTTCTGCTTGTCGGTCAGCTTGACTCCGGCCGGTGTGGTGACGCCCGGGAACTCGCGCGGCACCTTGGTCGAGTCGTCCGGCTTGGTGTCGGGCACCGACGAACTGGCCCGCGATGCGCCGGCTTCGGCCTCCTTCGACGCCTCGGCATCGTCGGACGACTTGGCGGCGGACAGGCTCGAGTCGGACGGTTCTATCGACGTCGTGGTGACGGCTTCGGTGCCGATCGGCGCGCTCGTCGTCGTCGAGTCGTTGCATGCGGCCAACGCACCGATCGCGAGGAGAACGGCGCCGGTGGTCACCGCGACGCGGAAGAACTTCACACTCATGCCTGCGACCCTACCGGCCCGACGGGCACGAACCGGCCCGCCGAGCCGTCTCCACGATGAAGGCACGGACAATACTCAGGGAGTGTTCAGCCAGGTGGTGGGCCATCTCACTCGACTCTCGCGCCGGACTGCGGGGTCCACACGATCTTGCCGCGTTCGAAGGTGTTGTACTTGACGCCGTCGCGTCCGGTCAGCTCGTCGGAGGTCGGCAGCCCGAGACGCTCCATGGTCGGTACGTAGACGCCGCCGATCGCACCCGCGACCACCTTGGGACCCTTCGGTCCGGTGAAGATCCGCCCGTTGCGGAAGTCCTGGGCCCGACCGCCCGGCACGGCGTACTCGGGCGTGAGACAGCCGCCGAGGTCCTTGATCTGCGGAGCCTTGGCGAAGGCCGGTCCGACGGTGCAGGCGACCTTGTCGCCCGCGATACCGAGTGCTCCGGCCACCTGCGGCCAGGCCTGCACCATCTCGAACTGCCAGTACGGCCACGTGTGGGTTCCGGATGGCCGGTAGACGGCCTGACCGTGGATGCCGAGCTTGTTCAGCTTGGCGGCGAACTGCTGGCTGGTGACCCGGGAGAGCACTTCGAGGCCCACGCCGGAGTAGTTGGTGGCCAGCAGCGGGATGTCGGACGGCTTGTCGTGCGGTCCGACGACGCCGTTGCCCGACGAGATGTACAGGCTGGTGCCCTTGAGCTTGTCGGCGAGGACGTACGGGTCGTGCTCCTTCCACGCCGGATCGCTCGGCGGACCGAACATCTTGGCCGAGTCGTAGCCGCCGCCGTCACGCAGAGCGAACTGGATGGCCTGCGGCATGCCGTAGGACGTCATCTGCAGGATGCCCGAGAACGAGCCCGCGAACTTGTAGAAGCCGGGATTGCGCGCGGCGAGCATCATCGCGGCGGTGCCGCCCATCGACAGGCCCTCGATCGCCCGGACGTCGGTGGACCGCCAGTCGTTCTCCAGGATCGGGGGCAGCTCCTTGGTCAGGAACGTCTCCCACTGGTAGTTCTTGCCGCGGTCGGGCTCCTTCCAGTTCGTGTAGAAGCTCGACTCGCCGCCGACCGGGAGCACCACGTTGACGTTCTTGTCGGCGTAGAACTCCTCGACGTTGGTGTTGATCATCCAGCCGTTCTGATCGTCCTGCGCGCGGAGACCGTCGAGCATGGTCAGCTGCGGGAACTTGGCCTTCGGATCGGAGAACCAGTCGCGGGCCAGAAGCATCTGCACCTGGATGTCGGTGTTCATCGCCGGCGAGTGCACCCACAGGGCCACCCGATGCGCCGAGTACCAGTTGACCTTGGTGACCGTCGCCGGCGGCGCGGGCTTCGGCTTGGCGCTGGGCTTGGGAGCCTTCGAGGAGGACGCACCGGGCTTCGGCGCATCCTTCTTCGGCGTCTTGGTCGGCTTCGGCTTCGGCGCGACCTGAGTGGTGGGCACCGGCGGCGCGGGCTCGGCGTGAGCCGGTATCGCACCGACCGCCAGCGTCACGCTCGTCGCCACGGCAGTCGCCGCCGCGAGCCTGCGCGGCAACGCCGCCGTCTTCGAACTCTTCACATCGCGCTCCTCGAGATGCCCCGGATCGTTGCATACGCGTGCGTCCTCGCACGCGTCTCCACACGTTTTTCTACACCCAAGGTAGAGGGTTATGTGCGCGCCACGCTGTGTCTCATGTGAATTGTGTGACTAAAGTTTCAACAGTTCCGAGGCGACCTGGGGTTTTGCTGACAAGCCTGCGCCGAATAGAAGGCCGGACAGAAGAAAGACGAGGCGCCTCCCGCATTGCGGGAGGCGCCTCGTCGGATGCCTGTTCAGGCCGGGATCAGTTGAAGAATCCGCGACGCTTGGCGTTCCAGACCATGTCCTGCCAGTAGCCCCAGGCATGGGTGCCGTTGGCGTAGTAGGTCATCGGACGCAGGCCCTGGACGGTCGCGCTGATCTCGAACGCCTTGGTGGTGGCGAAGGCGAGGAGCTCCAGCGGTGTGCCCTTGAGGAAGTCGTCGACCACGTTCTTCGGGTAGTTGTACTTGCCGAAGAAGCCGTTGCCCGCACCGATGTACAGCTTGAGCCCGTGCAGCTGGTTGATGATGCGAGCCGGGTCGTTGGCGGCCCAGCGCGGGCTCCACGGCGGACCCCACATCGAGTCGATGTTCCACGGGGCGGGGGCGACGTCGAGCATCGCGACGCGGAGCATGGTGCGCATGCCCGGCGCGGTCAGGAAGTTGTAGCCGGAGAGCGAACCGGCGGCGTAGTAGAGGTCCTTGCGCTTGGCGGCGTGGACCAGCGCGGCGCTACCACCCATGGACAGACCCATGATCGCGTACTTGCCGTTCTTGCCCTTGAAGCCGCGGCCGCGGAGCGCGGGGACGAGGCGGTTGTCGATGACACAGCCCCACATGTAGCGCTTCTGCTGGCCGTTGAAGTTCGACGGTGCGTCCCAGTTGGTGTAGAAGCTGTTCGGGCCGCCGATCGGCTCGACGACATTGACGCCCTGGTTCACCAGATTCTGGACGTTGGTCTCGATCTCCCAGCCGCTGCGGTCGTACTGCGCCCGCATGCCGTCGAGCAGGATGACGGTGCGCTGGTTGCCCGCCTTCTTCCAGGCGCGGACCTTGACCTTGCCCGGGGCCATCGACTTGTTGCCGAACGCACCGTTGGTCGGCATGCCGCAGGCGTCGATCCAGAACTCCTGGAAGCCCGGAGCCGCATCGGCCTTACCGGTACCCATCGATGTGGCCATCACGCCCATGGCGGTGAGTACCGCGAGGACCAGGGCGGTCAGCTTCCGCCCATAGCGCCGCGTGCTCTTCGCTTCACGCATTGACTGAAATCTCCCT
Source organism: Gordonia humi (assembly GCF_014197435.1). NCBI lineage: Bacteria > Bacillati > Actinomycetota > Actinomycetes > Mycobacteriales > Gordoniaceae > Gordonia > Gordonia humi. Next base: position 954,377 of record NZ_JACIFP010000001.1, on the reverse strand, counting down.
AACGTCGTTTCGACCCTCCGGTGATCGCTCACCCGAGACCCGCTTGCCGGCCGGCGCGACCCCGATTCACACACGCCACATCCAAATGATGTGACGAAGCTTATCGAGACCGGCACCCCGACCCAAACGCTGTGACACGTATCACGCATGTTGATGTCGGTGCGACCGTTCGCTTCATGTTCGCACCCTGCGGTAACAAACCCTGTCACGCATCTATCGATCGATCAGCAACGGACGTTACCGTTCCGAGATCCTCATGGGCAAGCTCTGTCACATCTGTCACTCAGATCGCTCACAGGATCGCATTGGTCACTTCTCATCCAGTTCTGGCGGAAGCTGCAGCCCACAGCGCTGGATCTCGTACTCGGGCTGACGAGCGATCCGATAGCTGTTGAAGTGCAGCGCATCGGACAGATTCGCCTTGAACCGAGCGAAGCTCCACGTCCCCTTGTACGACCGGAATCGCTCCTGGGTGTCCGGGCAGGTGAGGGCCACCTCCGCCAACTTCACCTGTTCGGAGGACATGTAGGCCGGGATTCCCGGCTTCTCGTCGAGACCGCCCGACTCGGCGACGACCCAGGCGCTCGACAAGTCCTTGTCGTGCCCGATGCGACCGTCCTCGAGTCGTGCCGTGTGGGCGGCCAGCGGATACGCCAGACCCATCTGATCGACCACCCGCACGTCCAGCGGCGCGTTCATACTCGTCATGCCCAGGTTGAGGAAGTACACGGTGGTCTGCCGGGGTATGCCGGGCGGCATCTTGTCGGGCAGCTTCGCGACGTACCATTCGTCGAAGTTCTGGGACGGCAGGATGATGCCGCCGGTCTTGTGCACCTCGTCGATCTTCTCGACCATGGCCCGCATGCGGGGGTAGTCGAGGTAGTCCTCGGCCGTGATCGGATTCTCGATGGCCATATTGGTGACGTAGAAGGTGCGCTCGTCGACGATGCCGTTGCGGCCGATGTCGATTCCCGCGTTCTTCATCGTGTTCGAGTGGACCGCGACGCCCCACCACACGGTGCCCGCCCATCCGGCGATCACCGCGACGGCGGCCGCCAGACGCAGCCGCCCGCTGCGGGTGCGCACCGTGTCCGGGAGCACCGCGGGCACCACCATCACCGGCAGCAGGAGGATGAACAACGGGGTCAGCAGGACTCGTCCGTGCATGAAGTCGCCGCCCTGACGCACCCAGTACGCGGACAGGATCAGACCGGCGACCACGATGGTGGCGACCACCGCGCTCGGCGACTGCAGCCAGGTGGTCAGCGTCGTCCACCGTCGGACGAGGCGTTCGCGGGACGACTCGGCGGGACGGTCGTCGAGCACGTCGGGGAGATCCTCGTCGCGCTCGATCTCGGGCGCCTCGGACGCCTCGGCGGCGGGGCGCCGCTCGAAGTACGCGGCGACCGCCAGGATCACACCGATGACGGCCGCCAGGACGAGCGGCAGCAGCAGGACGTACGGGCTGAACAGGTTGCCCAGGTATGCCAGCCCCTGAGACCACTTGGATCCGCTGGCGTCCTTGGCGATCGCCGGGTTGGGCACGAGCACGGCGTAGTAGCCCATGCGGAAGATCTGGTAACCGACCGGCAGCGCACCGGCGACGACGACCATCGCCACACGCGTCTTCCACCCGATCCGGGAGAAGAACAGCACCAGCAGCACCAGGACGCCGACGACGGCGCCCTCGGGTCGGATCAGCGGTGCGAGACCGGCGGTGAAGGACAAGAGGAGGAACGCGGTCCGCGACCAGGTGGTCGGTTCGGTCCCGCGACGATGCGCCCAGGCGACGAACTGGCACCACAGAGCGGCCAGCCAGAAGATGGTCAGACCGTTCTCCAGACCCGACGTCGCGAAGTCGCGGGCGGGCGGGATCGCGATGTAGACGATCGCGCCGAGCGGCAGCAGGAGCCCCACGCCGCGCGCAGTGACCGCGCGGCCGTAGAGCCGCGCGGTGCCGTACATGGCGAGCGGAATCGCCGCCAACGACAGGATCAGCGCCAACCACAGCGCGACGTACTCGGTGTGCTCGGCACGGGTGATCCAGGAGAAGAACCAGATCAGGTAGGTCCACACCGTGGAGGTGTTGGCCTCTACCCGTTCGCCGGCGTTGAAGACCGGGCCGTTGCCCGCGAGCAGGTTGCGGACCGTACGAAGCACGATCAGACCGTCGTCGGCGATCCACCGACGCTGCCAGGCGCCCATGCCGAAGAGCACGGTCACCACGATCGCGCCGATCGAGAAACTCGCGATCGGCGCGATCAGTCGCTTGCGCGTAGCTGTGGCAGCCGCGTCAGAACGGGACATAGACGGCCACGCCCACCAGAATCACCCAGGCGACGGCGAGCGCCTGCAGGATGCGGTCGCCGAGGGCGACCTCCTCCGGCTCGCCCGCCTCGCCGCCGTCCACATCGACGGCGTAGCGCAGGATCGCGATGGTGAACGGCACCATGGAGATCGCGTAGAAGACGTTGTCGTCGTGGTTCGCGTCGAACGCCCACAGCCCGTAGCAGAGGACGACGGCGGTGGCCGACAGCGTCCACACGAAACGCAGGTAGGTGGTCGTGTAGTACTGCAGCGACTTTCGGATCTTGGCGCCGGTCCGTTCGGCGAGCTGCAGTTCGGCGTAGCGCTTGCCCGCCGCCATGAACAGCGAACCGAACGCCATCACCAGGAGGAACCACTGGGACAGTCCTTCGGGCAGTTCCGCGGCCACGCCACCGGCGATCGCTCGCAGCAGGAAGCCCGACGAGACGATGCAGATGTCGATGACGGCCTGGTGCTTGAGACCGAAGCAGTAGCCGAGCTGGATCGCCAGGTAGACCGAGATCGTGACCGCGGTCTGCCAGTTCGCGATGAAGGAGATCCCGACCGCCACCGCCGCGAGTACGACGGCGAGCCCGAACGCCAGGTTCCGCGGGACCACGCCGGCCGCGATCGGCCGGAACCGCTTGGTCGGATGCTGACGGTCGGCTTCGACGTCGAGGGCGTCGTTGATCAGGTAGATCGACGAGGCGACCAGGCAGAAGGCGACGAAGGCGATGCCGACGCGTCCCATCGCGGCGCCGTTGGTCAGCGTGTCCGTGCCTGCCGCCATCGGCGCGGCCAGCACGAGGACGTTCTTGACCCACTGCCGCGGGCGGAGTGCCTTGATCAGTCCGGCCGGAAGACTCTTCGGCGGACCGGTGACGCCGGTGTCGTTCGGCTCCTCGCTCATCTACTGCTCCTTAAGAATTCTCGCATCGGCGGCGACGACCGCTCCGGCCGTGAGCGCCCCGACGATCGCTCCCGCAGCCACATCGGAAGGGTAATGGACACCGAGCACCAACCGTGAAACGAGCATGGGTGATACGAGTAACGCGGGCAGCACGGCGGGCGGCAGTCCGGCGGCGCGGCCGAGGAGGACGGCGGCGGCCGTCGTCGACGTGGCGTGGCTCGACGGGAAGCTCAGCTTGCTCGGCGTGCTGACTCCGACGGCGATGGCCGGGTGGTTCGGGCGCTTGCGGCGCACGATGCGTTTGACGACGACGGACGCGGCGTGGGCGGTGAATGCTCCCGCGCCGGCCTCGATGTATCGGCGGCGGGCCAGGCGGTCGCCGCGGCACTGCGCGGCGAGTGCTCCCGCCCCGGCCAGCGCCAGCCAGCCGAGGGAGTGTTCGCCGAAGTGCGAGAGTCCGCGCGCGGCCGACAGGACGCCGGGACGGTCGGCGATGGCCGACTGGATCGCGACGAGTGCCGCCGCCTCGCCGCTGGGCGCCGGGAGCGGAGCGAGCGGGCCCGATGGACTGGGCGCCGGGAGCGGAGCGAGCGGGCCCGATGGGCTCTCTCGGCTCTCCGTCTCGTCCTTGTCAGTCGATTCCGAAGACACGTGCCCAACTCTCCTTGCTCACCAGGTCGTCGTGCGCGTTCCGGTACTCGACGCGCATCTCGTCGAACCGCTCACGCAGCGTTTTGACGAGTTCGGCCGATTCGCGACCGAGAGCGATCATCTTGTCACGGTCGCGTTTGCGGTACACCACGCCCCGGCCGTCGGCGGTCGTGACGGTCACTCCGTCGACGAGGCCGAGGGAGAACCAGCGCGCCTCGATCGGCGGGTAGTTGGCCTGCGGCACCTCGTGGTGGCGCGGGTCGGCCGGGCGCGCGTTGTTGACGACGGCCTTGGCGAGACGCTTGACCTTGGCGATTGCGCCGACGGGCTGGTTCACTCCGTAGCCGGTGGCCTCCCCGGAGGTGCGCGGCAGGTCCTGCGCGGAGGGCAGGACGACCGCGTCCGGGTACTGCTTGCGGATCGCCGCGACCTTACCCAGCGCGGTCGGCAGGATCTCCCGGATGTGGTCGGGCCCGGCGAGGAAGTCGCGGATCGCCTCGTTCTGGATGGCGACCGTCGAGTACTCCAGGCACAGCAGGTGTTTGGCGGTGGCCTTGGCCATCGACTTGAGGATGCCGTCGATGGATCCGTCGGTGTACATCGACGCGACGACGAGGCGGTTGCGCAGGTGGAAGTACGCCTGCCAGTCGATGGCGTCGTCCTTGTCGCTCCAGGCCATGTGCCAGATCGCGATGCCCGGGACGGTCGCCGTCGGGTAGCCGGCCTTCGATGCGCGCAGCGCGAACTCCCAGTCGTCCCACTTGATGAACAGCGGGAGCGGCAGACCGATGGTCTCGGCCACCTCGCGCGGGTACATGCACATCCACCAGCCGTTGCCCTCGACGTCGATGCGGCGGTGCAGGTGCTGGCTGTTCTGCCGGTCGGTGAGCGGGTACTTGGCGAAGTTGTGGTCGTATTCGACGTGCGGTGCCGCGGTCCACATGAACCGATGGCGGTCGATGACCTCGCCCATGCAGTGCAGGTGACTGCGTTCCTGCAGGTTGAGCATCTGGCCGCCGACGAGCATGGGGCTCTTGGCGAAGCGGGACATGGCCAGCGCGCGCAGGATCGAGTCGGGCTCGATCATGATGTCGTCGTCCATGTACAGGATGTACGGGCTGTCGGTGAGGCGCAGCGCCTCGTACAGGATGCGCGAGTAGCCGCCGGAGCCGCCGAGGTTGCCCTGGTCGAAGATGTGCAGGCGGTCGCCGAGCGCGTCGGCGGCCTCGGTGTAGCCGTGCTCGTCGACCACTTTGCGGGTGCCCTGGTCGGGCATGAGGACCGCGTCGATCACCCCGTCGACCAGCGGGTCGGACGTGAGGGCGGCGAGGGCGGCGACGGCGTCGGTTGGCCGGTTGAAGGTGGGGATGCCGACGGTGACGTTGTTCGAGCCGTGCTCGGGTTCGACGGTCGCGTACCAGCCCGCCGACAGGATCTCGGTCGCGGTGTCGGTGGTGACGTCGAACCAGATCCAGCCGCCGTCCTCGAAGGGACCGAGGTCGGTCTCGAATTCGATGACTCCGGTGCCGTCTTCGTCGAGTTCCACGAGGTCGCCGCCGATGCCGATGCGGGAGCCGTCGATCTTGGAGCGGTAGAGGTCCACGCGTGCGGTTCCGCGGAGTTCGACGCGCAGCACCACCGAGTCCAGGACGCTCCAGCGACGCCAGTACGACGCGGGGAACGCGTTGAAGTAGGTGGCGAAGCTCGCCTCCGAGTCGGCGCCCAGGTTCACGCTCGTTCGGTTCGGCGCGTGGGCGCGGCCGCTGTTGGTCGCCGCCTCCTCCAGGTACAGCGAGCGCACGTCGAGCGGTTCACCCGGTCGCGGGAAGATGATCCGCTGCAGCAGGCTGACCGCCTTGGTCTGGGTGTTCTCTGCTCCGGTGGTGTCCGGGTTGCTCATTTACTCCGCTCCCGACGCCAGCGGTGCACCATCGCGGAGGTGCGGCGCCAGCGTGTTGTCGAACATGGTCAGGGCACTGGCGATCGCCATGTGCATGTCGAGGTACTGGTAGGTGCCCAGTCGCCCGCCGAACAGCACGTTGTGCTCGGCGGTCTCGGTCTTGGCGAGCTCGCGGTACGACGCGAGCATCTCGCGGTCGTCCGGGGTGTTGATCGGGTAGTACGGCTCGTCGTCGTCGTTCGCGAACCGGCTGAACTCGCGCATGATGACGGTCTTGTCGGTCGGGTAGTTCTTGCGCTCCGGGTGGAAGTGACGGAACTCGTGGATACGCGTGAACGGGACGTCTTCGTCGTTGTAGTTCATGACGGGTGTGCCCTGGAAGTCGCCGGTGGGCAGGACCTGTGTCTCGAAGTCGAGGGTGCGCCAGCCCAGGCGTCCGGCCGAGTAGTCGAAGTAGCGGTCCAGCGGGCCGGTGTATACGACGGGTGCGTCGGGGTTGGCCGCGCGCAGGTCGTCGCGCACGTCGAACCAGTCGGTCGACAGGCGCACGGTGATCTTCTCGTCGGCCGCCATGTTCTCCAGCCACGCGGTGTAGCCGTCGACCGGCAGACCCTCGTGGGTGTCGCTGAAGTAGCGGTTGTCGAAGGTGTAGCGGACCGGGAGGCGGGTGATGTTGCCGGCGGGCAGGTTCTTCGGGTCGGTCTGCCACTGTTTGGCCGTGTAGGCCTTGAAGAACGCCTCGTAGAGAGGACGCCCGACGAGGCTGATGGCCTTCTCTTCGAAGTTCGCGGCATCGGCCGAGTCGATCTCGGCGGCCTGCTCGGCGATGAGCGCGCGCGCCTCGTCCGGTGTGTGGGACTTTCCGAAGAACTGGTTGACCAGTCCGAGTCCGAGCGGCAGGGGGTACGCCTGACCCTTGTACAGACCGAAGACGCGGTGCTGGTAGCCGGTGAAGTCGGTGAACTGGCTGACGTACTCCCACACGCGCTCGTTGGAGGTGTGGAAGAGGTGGGCACCGTACTTGTGGATCTCGATGCCGGTCTCGGGGTCGGCTTCGGAGTAGGCGTTGCCACCGATGTGATCGCGGCGGTCCAGGACGAGCACCCGGGCTCCGAGCTGGGTCGCTGCTCGCTCTGCCACGGTCAGGCCGTAGAAACCGGAGCCGACGACGATCAGATCGAATTCACTGTTGTTCGTCACAACAGGTCAGCGTAACGGACAGAACCTGAGTATTCGCCGAGCACGTGGCCGGTCGGGGCAGGATCACAGTGGTTCGTACGACACAGGTGCCGTCGATCGCATCGGGCCGAGAACATGCATGTTCCGGTGTGGAGCGTGGCCGCTACTTCAGTCCATCGGCGACCGGGAAGCCGAGCTTCTCCAGGCCGCCCTTCTCGAGGTAGTCGGTGAGCGCTTGGCCGAGGAGCGCGTGGGCTCCGGTCAGCGGACTGAAGTACAGGACGCCGTTCTCGAGCACCTGGACCAGGCCCTGCATGCCCTTGCCGTCGGTGACCATCTCCGGTGCGGCGACGGTGCCCGTCGAACCCTGGTTGTTGTCGCTGTGCTCACGGTTCACCGGGTGCTGTCGCAGCGCCACGGCCTTCCCGTCCAACGCCTTCATCCCCTCTTCGATCAGCTTCTCGACGATCGGCTGGACCTGTCCGACGACGCCGTCGAGATCGGGCATGCCGACCACGTCGAGACCGGGGATCACCTGACCGAGGATGTCTCCGAGCGGACCGAGGTCGAGCAGTCCGCCGCCCGGGGACTCGGGGCCCACCGGCGGCTTGACGATCTTGGGCATCGACTTCTGCCCCTGCACCGCGAACCAGTCGGATTTGAGCTGCAGCTTGACGCGGGCCTCGTCGCCGGTGGCCTCGACGGTGCGGTCGCTGCCGACCACCCGGACCTTCACGGCGCGGCCGCTGCCGTCGCCGAGCCCGTTGGCCTCGCTGACCTCGAAGCTCTTGAGCGCGCCGACGCCGAACGCCGAGGCGATGCTCGACGCGCTGACGGTCGCCTTCCAGTCGTGGGTCGGCGAGATCGCGTCGCCGGCGTCGACGACGGCCGGGAAGATCCCACCCGCGGTGTATCCGCCGGTGGACGCCGAGAACTCGGTGAGTGCGGGCTTGCCGTTCAACAGTCGGATCTGTCCGGCGGTGGCGTCGGCCGCGCGGCTGGTGCGCGGATCCTCACCGCTCGCACCGTGGTACATCTGGGACGACTGCGTGTTGTCCATCTTGCGGCCCTGTTCGAGGCCGGCCAGCACGTATGAGCGCGCGGCGACGGCCTGCGCCTTGAGCGCCTCGAAGCCGCCCGTGTCGCCCCAGGACGGCATGGACTCCTTGGGGATGACGCCCTTGACGTAGTCGTCGACGTGCAGTTTGTTGATCACACCCGAGGAGTCGAGGCCGATGGAGCCGCGATAGGCGTCGCCGCCCGAGCAGAAGGTCAGCAGTTCGTTCGCGGGTCGGTTCGGCGCCGGGTCGATCGGGTCGACCATGGTCGCGGGCACGGTCTTGACGACCGCTCCACCGCAGCCCTGGGTGATGGTGGCGTTACCCCCGGACAGGCTCACGGCCTGGCCGGGGGCCACCGTCTGGCCACCTACGCGCATCCCCGATGCCGCATGAACACTCACCGACGACTTCTCACTGAGTGAGACAGTGACGTCGGGCTTGCTCACCTTCCCCGCGGTGGTGTTGCCGTAGTAGTGACGCAGGATCTGATCCGCCGACCAGCCCTTCTTGGCGTAGCCGTACGCACCCCACTGCCCCAGTCCGCGGCCGTGTCCGTGTCCATGTCCGGTCAGGGTGACCGACTCACCGGCGGTCAGGTCGACGCCGTGGCGGCCCAGGTCGGTGCCGCCGACGACGATGCCGCCTGCGACCAGCGCAGGCGCCAACCCCAGTGCGGCGAAGGTGAGAGTTCTCTTCTTGGCGCGGCTCGGTCGGACGTTCGGCACTGCAAAACCCCTTCGGGCGGGACCTCAGACACGATCACTGTGGCCCGTGTGACTAGTGGGACTTCTGTGACAGTAGTGAACAACCGGCGGTCACGCCAAGCCCACACGGTCACAACAGCGTCACGTCTATAGAACGGGAGTTCGACCAGATGGGGAATACGCCGTCGGCGGGACAGTAGGCTGCGGTGCGGCGGCGCAAGGCCGCCCCTCGGAGTCGCGACACAACCCCGATCAGCACGCCTCGACTGCTGATGGAGTTCGCGTCGCGTAGGTGAGCGGCGCCACAGCCCGCAGGCCGTGTCTAGAACCAGCGCTCGAGCACCTGCGCGACACCGTCGTCGACGTTGGATCCGGTGATCTCGTCGGCCGCCGCGCGAGCCGCGGGGTCGCCGTGGCCCATGGCGACTCCGTGGGCGGCCCAGCGGAGCATCTCGACGTCGTTGGGCATGTCGCCGAAGGCGACGGCGGCGGCACCCGCGACATCGGTGTGCGCCAGCAGCCACTGCAGGCCGGACGCCTTGTGGACGCCGGGCACCGACAGTTCGATGAGACCGGTGTCGATGGAGAAGGTGATCTCGGCGAGATCGCCGATGTGGGGGGCGATCCGATCGGCCATCTCCCGCGAACTCATCCCCGGCCTCCGCGCCAGGAGCTTGACGGCGGGCAGCTCGGCCAGGCTGCCGTCGCTCACCTGGACATGGTCCGGGTTCAGCCAGGCGTGCTCGTAGCCCGCGGTCGCCACGAACGTCGGCGTCGCCGCGTCGTGCGCGACGGTTCCCGCGCGTTCGGCCGCGAGACCGCATCCGGGCACGATCTCGGCGCACACCGCCTGCAGCTTCTCCAGCGTCTCGGTCGACAGCTCGGCGGCATGCAGCACCGCGTCGGCGCGGACGTCGTACACGATGGCTCCGTTCGCACAGACGGCGAAGCGTACGGCGGCGTCGGTCTCGGCCAGCTGATCGGCGATCTCCGGAATCCAGCGGGGCGGGCGCCCCGTGGACAGCACCAGCTCCACACCCGAACGCGCGGCGCGTTCGAGGACGCCGACCGTCCGCGGGGTGATCACGTTCGCCTCGTCGATGATCGTGCCGTCCACATCGGAGGCGATCATCGACGGCGGGCCGAACACCTCGCCGGTCACTCTCCCTTCCTCTTCGACGCTCGACGCGCGGCCTTCTCCCGAGCCTCGGCTTCTTCGATAACCAGAGCCTCCTCCGGAGTCGGGGCGCCGCCGCCGAGCCGGGCGGGAAGCCAGTCGGCACCAGCCGGGGCGTCCGGGTAGCCCTCCTGGACGCGGCCGAGCTGGGTGATCATCGCCTCGCGCAGACGATTCGTCGCCTCGGCGACGTCGTCGGAGGCGTTGAACTCCAGCGGATCGCCGTAGGCGACGTGCACGGGGATGCGAGCGTAGCCGATCCGGCGCGCGACTCCCTTGCTGAGTTGTCGTTGGGCGCCCCAGACGGTCACCGGGATCACCGGGACCCCGGCCTCGACCGCCATGCGGACCGCACCGGTCTTGAACTCCTTGAGTTCGAAACTCCGACTGATCGTCGACTCGGGGTAGACGGCGACGAGTTCGCCGCCGCGCAGCGCGTCGACCGCCGCCGCATACGCCTCCGATCCCGCGGAGCGGTCGACCGGCACGCAATGCGTCTGGGTCACGAGGAAGCGCATGATGCTCACCTCCATGACCTCGGACTTGATCATGAACCGAGCGCGTCGTCCGCGCTCCTTCAGACCGAGACCCACGGGGAGGAAGTCGAGGTAGCCGGTGTGGTTGACGGCGAGCACACCGCCGCCACGCACCGGGATGTTGTCCAGCCCGTCGAAGTGCACACGGGTGCCCTGAACCGTACGGATCCCGACCGCAAGCGCCTCGAGGGTTCGATACACGGGCTCCATGCCGGTGGACCTCCTCGTCAGTCGTCGTCTTCCGTGCGCTTGCGCGCCTTCTTCTCCGCATCAGCGGCGTCCATCGCGTTCGCCTCCTCCAGCGTGGGCGCCCCGCCGCCGCGCGCGGCGGGCACCCAGAACTCGCCGGGAGGGTACGGACCGTAGGCGTCCTGGAGTTCGGTGAGCTTGGCCCGCATCGAATCGTGCAGCCGCGCGGTCAACTCCTCGACGGTGCCCTCCGGCGCGATCGGCTCGGCGACGCCGACCATGATCTTCGCGCCGGTCCGTCCGAGGTTCCGCGGGTGTCCTTTGGTCCAGATCCGCTGAGCTCCCCACACGATGGTCGGGATCAACGGCGCACCGGACTCGAGCGCCATGCGAGCCGCACCCGATTTGAAGCCCTTCAGCTCGAAGCTGCGGCTGATCGTCGCCTCCGGGTACACGCCGACGAGCTCGCCGCGCTTGAGGTAGTCGACGGCCGTCTGGTAGCTCGCGGCGCCGTTCGCACGGTCGACGGGAATGTGCTTGAGGGAGCGCATGATCGGGCCGCCGATGGGATTGTCGAACACCTCCTTCTTCGCCATGAACCGGACGTAGCGGCGCCCCTGCAGGAACGCCGGGATGCCGGAGAAGGTGAAGTCGAGGTACCCGGTGTGATTGAGCGCGACGACGCCTGCACCGTCGGCCGGTACGTGCTCGACACCCGAGATGTCGAACTTGAGTCCCTGAGCGAGCCAGAGCATGCGAGCGGAGGACACGACGGACGCGTACACGGGTTCCATAGGGGTGATCGTAGTCGGGACCTACGACCTGTGAGCGGTCAGTCACGGCCCGGCGACGGACGAACGGGTGCCCGGCGACGATAAGCTGGCCCGTACAGCAGTCCCCTTCGAAAGGCTCCAGCCCCGTGCAGATCACGAGCATCGGCCACGCCGGCTTCCACATCCAGACAGCCGCGGGCTCCATCGTCTGCGACCCGTGGGTCAACCCCGCGTACTTCGCGTCGTGGATCCCGTTCCCGGACAACACCGAGCTGGACTGGAAGGCCATCGGCGACTGCGACTACCTGTACGTGTCGCATCTGCACCGCGATCATTTCGACGAGCGGAACCTGGTCGAGAACATCAACAAGGACGCGACGGTCCTGTTGCCCGACTACCCGGTGCCCGATCTCAAGCGCGAGCTGGAACGTCTGGGCTTCACGAAGTTCGTCGAGACGGAGGACTCGACCAGACATCGAGTGTCCGGGCCGAAGGGCGATCTGGACATCATGATCATCGCCCTGCGCGCCCCCGCCGACGGCCCGATCGGCGACTCCGGCCTGATCGTCGACGACGGCGAGACCGTCTGCTTCAACATGAACGACGCCCGGCCCGTCGATCTGAACGTCGTCGCCCAGGAGTTCGGCCGGGTCGACGTGCACCTGCTGCAGTACTCGGGAGCCATCTGGTATCCGATGGTCTACGACATCCCGCGCAAGTCGAAGGCCAACTTCGCGATGCAGAAGCGTCAGCGCGGCATGGACCGCGCTCGCTCGTACATCGAGCAGGTCGGCGCGACATGGGTGGTCCCGTCGGCCGGTCCGCCGATGTTCCTCGACGACGACCTCTACACGCTGAACGACTTCAACACCGGCAGCGACGCGGACAAGGCCAGCATCTTCCCCGACCAGGCGGAGTTCCTGGAGCAGATGCGCGAGCACGGCACCGACGACGGCGTCCGCCATCGCGGTCTGATGATGGTGTCCGGGTCGGTCGCCGAGTTCAAGCGCGACGAACTGCTGGAGCTGAGCCACCCGTACCCGCCCGAGCAGATCTTCGGCGAGGGCAAGAAGGCATACCTCGACTCCATGAAGGAGAAGTTCGCGCCGATCATCGCCGCGGAGAAGGCGTCGTGGGCCCCGGCCGACGGCGAACCGCTCCTCCCCGCACTCAAGGCGCTGTTCGAGCCGATCATGGCGCAGTCGGACCTGATCTGCGACGGGATCGGTTACCCGGTGGGCCTCGTGGTGGGTGACGAGACCTTCGTCCTCGACTTCCCGAAGCGCGTCGTTCGCATGAAGCAGGACGGCGACGGCAAGTACCGCTACGGTTTCCGCATCGCTCCGGAGCTGGTCCGCACGGTGCTGCGCGACGACGAGCCGGACTGGGTCAACACCGTCTTCCTGTCGACACGGTTCACCACCTGGCGCATCGGCGGTTACAACGAGTACCTGTACACGTTCTTCAAGTGTCTGACGGACGAGCGGATCGCCTACGCGGACGGCTGGTTCAACGAGGCGCACGACGACGAGGCCACGGTCGAGCTCGACGGCTGGCGGATGCAGCGTCGATGCCCTCATCTGAAGGCCGACCTGACCGCGTTCGGCGTCGTCGACGGTGACAAGTTGACGTGCAACCTGCACGGCTGGCAGTGGGATCTCAACACCGGGCGCTGCCTGACGTCCAAGGGGCACGAACTGCGGTGCGAGCGAGTGGAGTCCTGATCCGAGTGACGCGGTGGTGACCTCCTCCGACGGGGTCCGCTCGTACGGCGGGCGGCCCGTCGCCGACCGGCGTGCCGAACGGCGCGAACGATTCCGCGCGGCCGGACTCGAACTGTTCGGCACACTCGGATTCGCGCAGGTGACGATCTCCGCGCTGTGCGCCGAAGCCGGGCTGTCACGACGCCAGTTCTACGAGGAGTACTCGGGCAGCGAGGAGTTGCTGACCGAGATCTACGATCGCATCCAGGCGACGGCGCGTGAGAGGGTGACGGCGGCGGCCCTGACGACCGCTCACGCCGACCTGCACGATGTGGCAAGGGCGGCGATGAACGCCTATCTCGATGCGGTCGCCACCGATCCTCGCTACGTCCGGTGCCTGTTCGTCGAGGCAGGCGGCGTCTCGGAGAAGATGGAGGCCCATCGCGTCGCGGGTCGCGACGACTGGGCGCGATACGTGACGGCGGCCATCGCCACGCTCCCGACCACGACGTGCACCCCGTCGGAGTACCGCGCGACGGCATTCGTCGGTGCGTTGGTGTCGGTCGTGCACCGATGGGCTACGGCGGACGAGCGACCGGACCGGGCGTACATCGTCGATCTGTTGAGCGATCTGCTGCTGGAACTGGCACGCTCGCACAGCGACGGGGAACCGAAGCCCTATGGTTCCGAACATACCTAGGCGATACCGGTAACCGCATGATACGTTTACAGCGAAGTGAGACTCGTGAGTCTCACATGCTGGCGTCGGCAGGGCGTCACACAGACTCGATCCGGGTGGAATCGGGGCTCTTGGGAGGGAGCTACTCGGATCGTCACGAAAGCGCGGTACGAGAAGCGGGTACATCCCGCTCAGTCTCGTACCGCGCTTTTCTTCTTCAGCCACGACTACAGTCCGAGCCAGCTGAGATGATCGCTCAGCAGCGCGTACCCCGCGAACGCCACGATGTCGATGAGCGCATGGGCGATGACCAACGACCACAGTCGGTTCGTCTTCTGATACCAGCGACCGAACACCAGGCCCATCACCACGTTGCCGAGACCGCCGCCGACCCCTTGATACAGGTGGTACGAGCCGCGTAGGAGCGACGACGCCAGCAGCGACGCGCCGTCGCGCGCGCCCAACTGCTTCAGCCGGACCATCAGGTAGCCGACGACGACGATCTCCTCGGCCACCGCATTGCCGATCGCCACGATGCACAACAGGACGATCCGCCACCACGGAGTGTCGTCGGGAGCGGGCTGCAGTTGCGCGTTGAATCCGAGCGCCGACGCCGCGGCGACCAGCGCCAGCCCGGGCAGGCCGATGAGCGCGGCGAGGCCGACACCGGGCGGCAGATCGCGGGCCGCGGGCCGACCGAGTCCGATACCCGACGGCCGGAATCCGCTGCGCCAGAGCAGATAGACGCCGAGGCCGCCGATAGCGAAGAGCTTGATGATTCGCATGGCCTCGCGCAGGACGTCGATCGTGACGTTCGCCGACGACGTCGGATTCAGCGCGACAGTCGACTCGGACATCCCGGCGCCGAGCTGCATCTCGATGAGCGAGAGGACGGCGTACAGGCCGGAGAATCCGAAGGTGAAGATCCCGACGAGGACCATCTCAACGATGATCGCCCGCCGCTCTCGCGGATCCTCGACTCGGCTCACCTGCACCGGTTCAGGTTACGGTGCGCGGCGCGATTCAGACGTGGTGGTCGAGCTCCGGGTGCAGCGCCAACGCGTGCAGCGCGGACGAGAGTTCGGACAGTCTGCTCACCGGCCGACTGAACGGAAGCCGGACGTCCTCGTCGGAGCTCTCGGTCTCCACGCGGAAGGAGATGCCGAACCGGTCGATGCGGAGCGGGCGGACTCGGCCGTTCCGCAGCCCGGCCGGAATACGCTGCGATAGCTGGTGGATGAGGTCGGCGTGGTCGGACTCCAGGTGCGCCAACCAGTCGTTCTCGTACTCCCAGAACATGTCGGGCTCGGCGCTGGCGAGGTCGTCGACCGACACTGCGCCCGCGCCGACCGGCGACGCGATCACCGCGGTCTGCACGGCCATGCGGATCAGCGAGTAGCCGTGCCCGACGTCGAGCAGTCGTTCGTCGGGATGATCGCCCGCGATCTCGACGGCGAGCTCGCGCTGGAGGTCGTCGGGGACCTCGTGCAGTGTCCCGGTCAACCAGATCAGCGATCGGACGCGCTCGCGGAGCGGCAACGGCGCGTAGTCGAGGACCTCCAGCACCGCCGACGGTTCGTCCTCCGATTCCGCGGACTCCCCTGCCGGACCTCCGTCGGCCACGAGAAGGAAGGCGTCACCCTCGAAGAGGTGGATCATCGCCACCGCGTCGCACGAGTCCGATGCATCGATCGACAGTGTCCCGCCTTCGGCGCGACGGCACGCCGTCTGGATCATCTCAGCGTCACACGGCGCAACGATCGTGGTCATGGATCCTCCAGGCATCTTGTCGTTCCAGTTCGAACCTGCAATGTAGGCAAGCCTAACTTACGTATGCCTAACCTAGTTCGCGGAACCGCCGGAGTCAACGCTTTTCGCCACGGCGAGCGCAACCTCGACGGCTCTCGACTAGGCTGGAGGGCGTGCCAGTCTTCGCTTACTTCGGTCCCGCAGGCACTTTCACGGAGATGGCGCTCGACGCGGTCCTCGCGAATCGTCCCGACGCCGCCGACGTAGTGAAAGCCCCGCTCGCCAGTCCGCTCGCGGTGATCGCCGCCGTACGCACCGGCGAGGCCGACTTCGGATGCGTCCCCATCGAGAGTTCTCTCGAGGGCGCGGTGCCCGCCACGATGGACGCACTCGTCCCCCGCGACGGGCTCCCCCGCGTCCAGGCGTACGCCGAGACCGCCCTGGACATCGCTTTCACGATCGCCGCGCGGACGCCGATCCCGCACGACGAGGTGACCACGATCGCCGGGTATCCGGTCGCGACGGCCCAGGTCCGACACAGCGTCGGCGAGCACTTTCCGAACGCCGAGTTCGTGATCGCGAACTCGAACGCCGCCGCGGCCGCAGATGTGGCGGACGGCGCCGCCGATGCCGCAGTGACCACGGGGGCCGCCGCGCGCCTGCACGGCTTGATACCGCTCGTCGACGGCGTCGCCGACTCCGACGACGCGGTGACCCGTTTCCTCCTGCTCGGCAAGCCCGGACCGCCGACGCCCGCGACGGGCGCGGACCGGACCGGAGTGATCCTCGATCTGCCGAACAGACCGGGTTCACTCGTCTCCGCGATGAACGAGTTCGCCACGCGCGGAGTCGATCTCACGCGTATCGAGTCGCGTCCCCGCGGCGCGGGCGCGCCCGGCCAGTACCGCTTCTATCTCGACGCGTGCGGCCATATCGACGACGCCGCGGTCGGCGAGGCACTGCGCGCACTGCACCGCTCGGCCGAGCGCGTGGTGTTCCTCGGCTCGTGGCCGATCGACCGAGGCGTCGCCGCGCCGCCGCCCGACCACCGCGAATCGCACGAATGGTTCGCCCGACTTCTCCGAGGAGACGACTGACATGGCCCGACTCCACCTGGTCCGACACGGCGAGACGACATCGAATGTGATGCGGATCCTCGACACCGCCCTGCCCGGAGCGTCCCTGACCGATTTCGGCGCCCGCCAGGGTGTGCGCTTCGGCCACGATCACCCGGACGGTCGCCCCGCCGTGCTCGTCCACTCTGCGGCCAACCGCGCCCGACAGACCGCCGACATGATCGCCTCGGTCTGGGAGACCGACACCCGCGAAGTGGACGGTGTTCACGAGGTGCAAGTCGGCGACCTGGAAGGCTTGAGCGACAAGGAGTCGCACGAGAGGTTCCATGACGTCGTCACCCTGTGGCATCACGGCGAACTCGACGCCCGGCTGCCCGGCGGCGAGTCGTTGGAGATGCTGCACCAGCGGTATCTGCCCGTCGTCGAGGAACTGACGACGAAGTATGTGACCGGCGAGGGCCGCGACGTCTACCTGGTGTCCCACGGCGCCGCGATCCGACTGATCGCCGCGCACCTGTCCGGCATCGACTCCGAGTTCGCACTCAAGAATTACCTGCCCAACACCGGCTCGGTGGTCCTCGAACCCGCCGACGGCTCGTGGACCGTGCAGAGCTGGGGCGTGGCCGACCTACCCGCGGGAGATGGGAGCGGTGCCGACCCGATGGGGTGAGAGGTCAGTGCGACGATTCGCACCGACCTTCTGGTCTTCCTCAGGCGCCTGGTGGGGGAGGCGTACTTCGCGCGGCGCTTGGCTTCGTCGGGACCTCGCGCTGGTTCAGCGCGGAGAGAAAGGCGTCGACTGCGTCGAGTGCGGCCACCGCCTCCCGTGTGAACGGGGCGAGCATCTGAAAGACGTGGGGCTGCCGCTCCCACATCTGCAGTTCCGCCGTCACGCCGTTCCCGTCGAGTTGTTCGACCAGAGCGTGATTGGCCGGACCGATCGGCTCCTCCGCGCCACACTGCAGAAGAACAGGCACTGTGGGCAACGCGGCTTCCAGCGGTGTGATCGCCGAACGCGGCTCGGCGAGGTCTGCGGCTCGTCGTGCGAATCTCAGCGAGAAGAACGAGTCCCTCGGCGCCCCGGCCGGGTGCTGGTAGTCCGGATCGAGCCAGGCAGACATCCCGACGGCCGCGACGGGCAGACGGCGCCCATCGGAATGCAGACGGCTCAGCACCGTCAGCATCAGGTTTCCGCCTGCGGAGTCGCCGGACAGCACCAGCGGAGAATCGCGGTACGTCGCCGCAACCCACTCGTAGGCCGTCATGCAGTCTCTGATCGACGAACCGATCGAATGGCCGGGCATGAGCCGGTAGTCGAACAGCACGACGCGCGCCCGACAGGCTCTGGACATCTGCGCGGCGAGAAACCGATGGGTCCGGGTCGAACCGAACACGAATCCGCCTCCGTGGATGTGCAGGATCGTGCGCTCCGGCGAACCGACGTCGGGGTGGATCACTAGATCGACCCGCATGCCGTTCACCCGTTCGGAACGGACCGCTGACGATCGGACGAGCGGAAGAACGGGAGCCGCAAGCAACCCGTCGACCACTCGCATCGTGAAGATCCTTATCGGGAGGAGGTCCGCGAGGACGCGAGCCAGGCGGAACACCCCGTTCACCAGTCCGAGTCGGAGTCGACTGCCAGACCGGGAATGCACTACGACCGCCACGGTTGCCCCCTCTGATCGTCCCCATCCGACCACCGGGAGGTCGCGGCGCCTGTCTCTCGAGTGATCATGACAGGACCGTCGACCGGCCGCACAACCGCCGGTTGAACGCACGCACGGTCCATCCAGCTGACCTTCCCTCGATCTGCATCGACGCCTCGTTGAACGCGGGAACGTAGCGAATCGAGCGTGGCGCGAACCTGTTGTGCAATCGAAGAAAGTTGCGAAGAGCCTCTCCGCCCCATCGCCGCCTCGCGGATCGATCGGACACTCCGACGAGCGAACCGAGATCAGGGGCCAGTAGCTCAGTGACGAACCGGTAGTACGCGGGGCGCACCACGCGCGGTATGAGCGTCGCCAGGAAGTCGAGGATGCCCGTTCCGGCAGGCGTCATCGACAGTCTGCCGCTTGCGGTGTACTCGTCGACCGCCGCGGCGAGCTCAGCCAGCGTCGCGGGCATCACCTCGTTCGGCAGGCCGAAGCACGCCCCGAATCTGCGGCTTTCCTCGACATACCGATCCCACTCGGACTCGGGCAGACTTCCCACTGTCGACTCGTAGATGAGGTGCCTGGTCCAGAAGTACACCAGATGCACCCACAGAAGGCCGTCTAGAGTGTTGGCCGAGTACTCCGAGCCCGCCGCGTACGCACCGGCGGAATCACTGGCCACACCTTCGATCCGACTGTGCCTCGAGTAGAGCGAACGGCTGACTCGCCGCACCTGATCGACGTCACCGAAGATCACCCGACTCAGAAGCAGGTACGTCTGCGAGAAGCGCTCCTTCGGCCGGTCGAACACTCTGGAGTGCTCGGCCACTCCCCACGCGACGGCTGGATGCGCAACGTCGAGGTGACCTCCGATGGAGGTTGCCAGAACATTCACCGAGGTGAACCGGTTTACTTGCCACACAACGGATGTCGGACCGAATAGCCCCCACACCGCGGTGACGGCCGAGTCCAGCCCGTCGTCCAGTCTGGACTCGAACTGGCGCCGATTCACCGATCGTTCGTCGAACTCTGTACCCACTCCGGACCTCCACGGAACACCGCCTCAGTGTTGAGACTATTAGCGATGTAATCATCTCAACCGCTATGATCGCAACACTGCATCCGCGCCCCGAGAGCGAGACCGTGACCAGACCTGGAGAACCACTCGAGGTGTTGCTGAACCGTGCAGTCCGCGCCGCTCCGACGGTCGAGGTTCCGGTCGGCGACGCCGCGGTGTTCGATGCCGCCATGCGCGTCATCACCGAGCACGGTGTACGCGCCGTCACGATGGACCACGTCGCAGCGGAGTCCGGCGTCAGTCGAGCCACCCTCTTTCGTCGATTCGAAAGCAAAGACCATCTCCTCCAGGGCGCGCTGACATACGAGGTCACCCGATTCCTCGACGAGATGGGGCGAGCGCTGAACGACCTTCCGACCGTTTCCGAACGCGTGACCGAAGCGCTCATGACATGCCTGCGGATGTCATCGCATCCCCTGTTCTCCGACGGAAGCGACGAGTCGAACCGCACCGGACTGCTCCGCGCGATCACCATCGGCGATCCGTCCCCGCTCGAACTCGGACATGCCTTCGTCGCCGGTCGAATCGCTGCCGCCCAGGCCTCTGGCGAGCTGCCGCCCGGAGACTCCGATCTCCAAGCCGATGTGCTGATTCGCGTCGTGCTCGGCTACACCCTCGTCCCGCAGAGCACGATCGACATCACCGACGACGAGACACTGAGAGCGATCGCGGTCTCCGCGCTGGTACCCATTCTGTATCCGCGCAGCCAATAGTGCGTGAGACGACCGACTGCCGGCCTCACGACGGCGGACGGTCGGGCGCCGCAACGGATACTCAATCACGCTTAGGCAGCGATTGCTCTCGATGTCTACAGCGACCTGTTCGACGACGATCTCGATGCCATCGCCATCACACTTGATCGAACCCGCTCAGCGGCGGGGGTGCTCAGAAGTAGAACACGCGGCGACGAGATCGAACAGAAATGATCCTGACCTGCATCAACAACGACAAGACACTGAGCGGAAGCGGAGGGATTTGAACCCCCGGTGCTGTTTAGGCACGCTCGCTTTCAAGGCGAGTGCATTCGGCCGCTCTGCCACGCTTCCTTCGGAAGGGCGTTACCGCGTCTTCCGCTAGAAAGGCTAGCGCACCGGATGGACTCGTGTGCCGACCGGGCGGATCGATGGAAGAGTGGATGCATGCGCGCAATTCCCGAGTCCGAGTCACTGGATGTCGTCGACCTTCCCGATCCACGACCTGCTCCCGGCGAGGTGGTGATCGACGTGGCCGCGGCCGGTGTGAACCGTGCGGACGTCATGCAGCGGGCAGGCAAGTACCCGCCGCCTCCCGGAGCGTCGAACGTGTTCGGATTGGAGGCCTCGGGCACCGTGTCGGCGATCGGCGACGGCGTGTCGGGCTGGTCGATCGGCGACGAGGTGTGCGCCCTGCTGGCAGGCGGCGGCTATGCCGAGAAGGTCGCGGTCCCGGCACCGCAGCTGATGCCCGTCCCACGCGGCATCGACCTCGTGTCCGCGGCGGCGCTGCCGGAGGTGGCGTGCACGGTGATGTCGAATGTCGTGATGGCGGGCCGTCTCGCGCCCGGCGAACTGCTCCTGGTCCACGGCGGCAGCAGCGGCATCGGCACCCACGCGATTCAGTTGGCGCACGCGCTCGGTGCGCGCGTCGCCGTCACCGCGCGCAATCAGGCCAAGCTCGACCGCTGCCGTGAGCTCGGCGCCGATCTCGGCATCGACTACACGACGCAGGAGTTCGACGAGGTCCTCGCCGAGCACGACGGCGCCGACGTCATCCTCGACATCATCGGCGCCAAATACCTGCAGAAGAACGTGGCAGCGCTTGCCACCGGCGGGCGGCTCGTCATCATCGGCATGCAGGGCGGAGTGAAGGGCGAACTGAACATCGGTGCTCTCATGGCCAAGCGTGCCTCGGTCATCGGCACCACGTTGCGTGCGCGGCCGGTGTCCGGTCCGGGGTCGAAGTCGACCATCGTGGCCGAGACCGTCGCGCGCACGTGGCCGCTCGTCGAGAGCGGCGACGTGGCCCCGATCGTCGACTCCACGTTCCGGATCGACGACGCGGCAGCGGCCCACGAACGCCTCGACTCCGGCGACGCGATCGGCAAGGTCCTGCTGACGATGGAGTGAGCGCGTCCCGAACCCGCCCTACAGCCCTTCGCGGGAGATCCGGTCCCCGATCTTGCCGAATGTGCGGCAGAGCGCGGCGTACTCCGCGCCGGTCAACGAGTCGATCACCAGACGTCGCACAGCACTGTCGCGTTCGTCGAGGATGGGCCGCACCATCGCGCGCCCGGCATCGGTGATCGCCACCCATTTCTGACGGGCGTCCACATCGCTGTTGTCGACCCGGGACACGCATCCGTTGGCGATGAACCGGGCCACCTGACGGGACACCGTGCTCAACGGAATCCGGGTGGCGTAGGCGAGATCGCTGATCCTCATCCGGTCCACGCCGGCCAACTCTTCCAGGACTCGCCAGTCCGCGCTGGTCAACGCCGACGACGAGTCGATCTGCTTGAACAGCGCCCGATAGAGCATCCACCCGCCGGAGACGAACTGCTGCCACAGCTCACGTTCGGCGTCGCTCAGCGTCGACGCGCCCTCGCGCTGCCGGTCATCGTTTCCCGCCACCGGCGTACCCCCTCCAGGAACCGGTTCCCCACATGTTTTCACGCGCAACAATACGGTCGAGGAGCCTCACACTCATAATCGGCGACGAGGCCGTCACATGAACGATCAGCCGAACGAGCCGAGGACGCGCGCCAGCTGATCCACCTCGTACGGCGTGGAGTACACGCCCAGTCCGACGGTCACCGCGCCGCCTCCGTCGGCAGCGCCGATCGTCTCCAACGCGCGGCTCGGGAAGTCGTTCAACGCGCTGATCCCGTTGTCGTTCAGCCGGTGGCACACCTTTGCGGCGGGCACTCCGTCGACGACGAAGCTCAGCAGCGGGACGCGATGGACATCCGGACCGATCACGTGCACGTGCCCCAGGTTGTCCAGGGCGTTCACCAGATAGAACGTGAGTCGCTGTAGATACTCGTAGGCTCCGTCGAGCGATGCGGTCAGACGGTGCCGCCGCTTCCCGGCGGCAGCCGAGTCCAGACCCGCCAACACCTCGACCGATGCGATGAGGCCGCTCAACCAGGCAGGCGGCACCGGCGAGAGTTCCAACCGGGCGGGTCCCACCGCGCGCGGATCCAGGGAGACGTTGGTCATCGAGTCCATGGTGCGACGGTCCGCGAACACCATCGCGGCCACGCGCGGACCGCCCCAGCGCTCGGCGCTGACGATCACGATATCGGCACCGGTCTCGGCCATCGACAGCGGAACGAACGGCGCCGCGTTCGTGGCGTCGACGACGGTCAGCGCGCCCGCCGCCCGCGCATGCCCGGCGATCTGACCGATGTCGGTGATCGCACCCGTCGTCGACGACGCCAACGCGACGGCCACCACCCCGGTCCGATCGGTGACGAGATCCGAGTACTGCCAGGGCGGCAGCGTCCCGTCCTCCACATCGACCTGCGCCCACCGCGTCTGCGCCCCGTGTCGGGACGCACCGCGCAGCCAGGGCACGATGTTCTCCTCATCGTCCAGTCGCGACAGGACCACGCCGTCTCCGATCCACGCGGTCACCGGCAGCGCGTCGACCAGCGCCGAGACGAGAGAGGCACGCGACGGGCCGAACACCACGCAGTCGGGATCGGCCTCAAGCAGGTCGGCGATGCTGCGACGCGCCCGAGTCGTCGTCTCGTCCGCCTGGATCGACTGCTGAGAGAGTCCGCCGCCCCGCACCGGGAAGGCGCGGACTCCGCGTGCGACGGCCGATGCGACCGCGTCGGGAATCTGCATGCCGCGCTGGGCGTCCAGGTGAATCCAGCCGTCACCGAGCGAGGGGAACAGTCCCCGCACGGAGGCGATGTCGAACGGCATGGCCACCACGATAGACACCCGATACCGATCGATCACGCCGGGACGACTCCGCGGACTGCCGACCGACGGGCACAATGGACACCATGCTTCCCGAGATGTTCGGCGCCTCAGGCCCCTCGAATCCGCTGTCATCCGACCCGTCCTCGACCCCGGACGAACCGGTCGTCGAATTCGCCGCAGCAGCGCACGGCGACGGATCGTCGGCCAACCCGATGTCGGCGATGGTCGAGCAGCCCGCCAAGGTGATGCGGATCGGCACCATGATCAAGCAGCTTCTGGAGGAGGTCCGCGCCGCGCCTCTCGACGAGGCGAGCCGCACCCGACTGGCCGACATCCATCGCACCTCGATCGCCGAACTCCAGGACGGCCTCGCACCCGAGCTCCGCGAAGAACTCGACCGCCTGGCCCTGCCGTTCTCCGACGAGCAGACCCCGACCGACGCGGAGCTGCGGATCGCGCAGGCGCAGCTCGTGGGCTGGCTCGAAGGCGTCTTCCACGGCATCCAGACCGCACTGTTCGCCCAGCAGATGGCTGCCCGCAGCCAGCTGGAGCAGATGCGCCAGGGCGTGCTCCCCGTCGGCCCCGGTGACGCGTCCGACAGCCACAGCACCGGTCAGTATCTGTGACCCGGCGGTATGCTGTGACGTTGTGTCAGCCGTAGCCAATGACGGCGGAGCCCCCGGCAGAACAGTCCCGCCGGCCCCGCCCACCTCGGATTCGCGAACGTTCGCTCGGGGCTTCCAGGATCTCGTCGACGGTTTCCGAACCTCCGAGCTCTGGTTGCACCTCGGGTGGACGGACATCAAGCAGCGCTACAAGCGCTCGGTCCTCGGACCACTGTGGATCACCATCGCGACGGGCGTCACCGCCGTCGCCATGGGCATTCTGTATGGCGAGCTGTTCCACCAGGACATCAAGACGTTCCTGCCGTACGTGCTGCTGGGCTTCATCTTCTGGGGCTTCATCGAGACCTCGATCCTCGACGGCTCCGTGGTCTTCTCCACCAACGAGGGATTGATCAAACAGCTCCCGGCGCCGATCAGCGTGCACGTGTACCGCGTGGTGTGGCGCAGCCTGATCATCTTCGCGCACAACATCGTCATCTATGTGATCGTGTTCGCGATCTTCCGGCCGCCGATCGGGTGGACGGCGTTCCTGGTGTTCCCCGCTCTCGCGCTGTTCGTACTCAACGCGACCTGGGTGACGATAGTGTTCGGCATCCTGTCGACGCGGTTCCGCGACATCGGCCAGTTGCTGACCACCGCGGTCCGGCTCGTCTTCTTCATGACACCGATCATCTGGTCGGCGGGCACCCTCGACGCCGCGGGCGACGGCGGCTCGAGCAAGCTGAAGTTCGTCGAGATCAATCCGATGTTCCACTATCTGGAGATCTCCCGCGGGCCGCTGCTCGGTCAGCACGTCGAGTTCTATCACTGGGGCATCGTGCTCGGCTGCACCGCGCTCGGCTGGATCGCCGCCCTGCTGGTGATGCGCAACTTCCGCGCCCGCGTGGCGTACTGGGTATAGGAGACACACCCTCGTGGCAGACAACACCGACATCCGGGTCGACACATGGGATGCGTGCGTCGACTTCCCGATCTTCGACGCCAAGACGCGCTCACTCAAGAAGGCCGTGGTCGGCGCGGCCGGCGGCATCATCGGGTCGAACGGATCCAAGACCGTCGTCGTCGAAGCCCTCCGGGACATCGACCTGCACCTCGAACACGGCGACCGCGTCGGCCTCGTCGGGCACAACGGCGCGGGCAAGTCGACGCTGCTGCGGCTGCTGTCGGGGATCTACGAGCCGACCCGCGGGGCGTGCAAAGTCAAGGGGCGGGTGGCCCCGGTCTTCGATCTCGGTGTCGGCATGGACCCGGAGATCTCGGGGTACGAGAACATCCTGATCCGCGGCATGTTCCTCGGTATGAGCCGCCGCGAGATGCTGAAGAAGACCGATGAGATCGCCGAGTTCTCCGAGCTCGGCGACTACTTGGAGATGCCGCTGCGCACGTATTCCACCGGTATGCGTGTGCGTCTGGCGCTCGGTGTCGTCACCAGCATCGATCCGGAGATCCTGATTCTCGACGAGGGCATCGGCGCCGTCGACGCCGAGTTCATGAAGAAGGCGCGGACCCGTCTGCAGGCTCTCGTCGAACGCTCCGGAATCCTGGTGTTCGCCAGCCACTCGAACGAGTTCCTCGCCCAGCTGTGCGATCGGGCGCTGTGGATCGATCACGGTCAGATCCGGATGGACGGCGGAATCGAGGAGGTCGTCGGCGCCTACCAGGGGCCCGACGCCGCCGAACAGGTCCGCGCCGTCCTCGCCGAGAACGAGGAGGCCGGCGAGTGAGCGTCGTCGTCGCGGTGGTCGTGACGCATCGGCGCCGCGAACTGCTCGCCGAATCGTTGAAGGTCGTCGCCGGGCAGAGCCGGCCGGTGGATCACTTGATCGTCGTCGACAACGACGCCGACCCGTCGGTCGGCGAGCTGGTGACCGGCCAGCCGGTCGCCACCACCTACATCCCGTCGAAGCGCAATCTCGGCGGTGCGGGCGGATTCGCGCTCGGCATGCTGCATGCGCTGGCACTCGGCGCCGACTGGGTGTGGTGCGCCGACGACGACGGCCGTCCCGAAGGTCCCGACGTCCTGTCGACGCTGCTCGACTGCGCCGATCGCCACGATCTCGGCCAGGTGTCGCCGGTCGTGGTGAACATCGCCGAACCTGACTCCCTCGCGTTCCCGCTGCGTCGCGGACTCGTCTGGCGGCGCAAGCGATCGGAGCTGTTCGGCCCCGGAGAGACCGCGCCGGGGGCGGGCGGATCAGATACCGCGCCAGGGGCGGGCGGATCACATACCGATGATCTGCTGCCGGGCATCGCGTCGTTGATGAACGGCGCGCTGTTCTCCGCGGACACGCTGGAGAAGATCGGCGTCCCCGATCTGCGACTGTTCTTCCGCGGCGACGAGGTCGAGATGCACCGTCGCCTGGGACGGTCGGGCATCGCATTCGGCACCTGCCTGGCCACGGCGTATCTGCATCCGGACGGCAGCGACGAGTTCCGGCCGATTCTCGGCGGCCGGATGCACACGCAGTATCCGGACAACGAGGTCAAGCGGTTCTTCACCTACCGCAATCGCGGGTATCTGATGAGTCAGCCGGGCATGCGCAAGCTGCTCCCTCAGGAGTACGCGAGGTTCGGCTGGTTCTTCCTGGTCCAGCGGCGCGACGTCGCAGGTTTCCGGGAATGGATGCGTCTGCGCAGACTGGGTCGTACCGAGCAGTTCCGTCGCCCGTAGGAGACACGCGTCGACGCGGCCCGCTCGTCGATCGTCACACCCAAAAGCTTTGCATAGTAATTATTTAGCACTAAACTTATAGGCGTACCCGCAGACATCCTCGACCGAAGGGCCGCCCCATGACCGTCGCCGTGAACGCCAACCACCCCTACACGCCCGCCTTCAAAGCCGGCGACACCGTCTACGTCTCGGGAGCCCTCGGCGTCGACGTCGACTATCAGCCCGTCGCCGGGCGCGACGACGCGCTCGACGCCGCGGTCGAGCGGATGACCGAACGGCTCGCGACCGCCGGGGCGGCCCTCGACGACGTGGTAAAACTGACCTATTACGTGACCGACCTCTCCCTTCGAGAAGAAGCGAACCGGCAGCTCGAGCGCATCTTCGCCGCTCCTCGCCCGGCTCGGACCTTCCTTGAGGTGAGCGCGCTCCCGTACGGGGCGACGGTGGAGATCGACGCGGTCGCCTACGTCGGCGACCGCGGTTAGATCGATCTCGGCGACCGAAGTCGCCGAGCAGACGAGCCTTGAAGGGAGGCCAGGAGTGAACGAACAGACGCCCACCCCGGACGCCGTCGACGGCATCATCGCCCAGTGGGCCGCCGAACGGCCGACCCTCGACGTATCCGCCTTGGCGGTATTCGGCCGACTTCACCGGGCCTACCTGCAGTACCAGTCGTCGATGTCGACGCTGTTCGCACGGTACGACCTGAACAACGCGTCGTTCGACGTGCTCGCCGCACTGCGTCGATCGGGATCGCCGTTCCGCATGACCTCCAGTCAGCTGGCCAAGACGATGCTGGTCACCACCGGCGGCGTCACGCTTCGTGTGGATCGGCTCGAGAAGTCGGGCCTCGTGGAGCGCAAACGCGACCCCGACGACCGGCGTGTCGTGTACGTCTGCCTCACGACGGCGGGGCTGAGCCTGATCGACGAGGCGACCACCGATCACTTCCAGAACGAGCTGCGTCTGCTCGGCGGGCTCGACGTGGAGCAGCGCGCAGAGCTGGCGACGCTGCTCCGCGCGCTGGAGGCGTCGATCACCGAAGCCGAGACCGACGACGAGGAACCCGCCTCCGCATAGGCGCAGACACAGCGCGAGGGCCCGTCCGCCGCGTGGCGGACGGGCTCGTCCCTGATGATCGTGCGACGCGGCTTCACGCCGCGGGCGTGAGCTCGCGCTCCTCGTCGGACGGGGAGCGCGAGCCGACGCCTCAGGCGTCGGTCAGCGCCTTGGCCTGCTCCTCGGCCTGGTTCTTGTACATGCGACGGAGTCGGATCACCCCGAGGTCGTGCTGGTACAGGTTCTCGGCCTGATCGGCGTCGTGCGCCATGTGCTCGAGCATCACCCGGTCCTGTTCGAGGACGGCCCAGTGCCGGTCCTCGAGCGTCGTCCGATAGAGGAACCGCCACACGTCACGCTCCCACCCCGTCACACGGCGGTACCGCCAGAAGAAGACGGCGCTGCGATCGGCGTCGATCGGCGTCACCATGCCGACGATGCCGAACGGTCCGCCGGGACCCGCCGTCGACGGGTACGGGATCTCCAGGTCGACCCAGTCGACGCCGGTGCGGTTGAACTCCACCCAGTCGAAGTTCACGCCGCGCTGGTCGGTCTTCTCGAAGAAGAAGCCGCGGTCGGTCTCCCGGATCCGGAACCGCGCCGACTGAGCTCCGCCGAACATCGAGTGCGACTCGTGGTGCAGGAACGCACCGTGCATCGGGTCGAGCAGGTTCTCCAGGCCGAAGCGCCACGGGGCGTCCCACTCGACGTAGCAGAGGAACGCCGACACGTCGTCGGCGGCGAGCGGGTCGGGGATCTGCAGGGGCGCCGGTTCGACGTCGGGGTCGGTACCGAACCACGCGAGGATCGCGCCGCCCACTTCCTGGACCGGCAGGCTACGGACCAGCTTCTTTCCTTCGAGGTTGCAGCCGGGCATGCCGGGGACCGACAGCACCGTGCCGTCGCTGCCGACCTGCACACCGTGGTACTGGCAGGCGATCCGGTCACCGAGGTGCATGCCCTGCGACAGTGGTGCGCCGCGGTGCGGGCAGCGATCGGCGAGCATCCGAACCCGGCCGTCGGACTGCCGGTAGAGCACCCACTGCTCACCGAGTCGTTCGAGTTTCCGGATGGCGCCGCGCTCCACCCAGTCGGACGGGCACACCGCATGCCACTGATCGCGCATGCCGGTGGCGAAGATCTGTTCTGCCGAGAGGGCGCCCGGGCTGTAGACGCGTGCCATCATCGACCTCCGTTCACTGACTGTTCGAGCCGAGCCATCTCGGCGGTGAGGGAGTCCTGCGACCACGGGGATCCGTCAGGACTGTGGATGCCGATCTCGTTGAGGCCGTCGACGAGGGCTTCGAGGGAGTGCCCCCCGTCGCCGAAGACCTGCTCGATCGCCTTGGCGAGTTTGGACTCGTAAGGCGTCGGATCGGCGGTGCGCGACTGATTCTGCACCAGGTAGAGACTCATCGAACTCCTCCTAGAGATCGAGTACCAATTCTTCGGACTGTGCGCGCGAGACGCAGATCATCATGGTCTTCCCGCTCTCCTGCTCGGAGCTGGAGAGCACGAAGTCACGGTGGTCGGGGGTACCGGCCAGGACGCGGGTCTCACAGCTCCCGCACATCCCCTCCCGGCACGAGTTGGGCACGTCGACGCCCGCCGCTTCGAGCGCGTCGAGTATCGGCACCTCGGCACCGACCTCGACCGTCACGTCGGAGGCGTCGCAGCGGACGGTGAACGACGAGTCGGCGCCCGGTTCGTCGTCTTCGGCGCGCGCCTTGGGCTTGAAGCGTTCGAGGCGGATCGTCTCGTCGGCCCACGCCGTCCCGCGTTGTTCGACGGCGGCGAGGAGACCTTCCGGCCCGCAGGTGTACACCAGAGTGTCCGCGCGCGGAGTGCCGAGCAGCGCGTCGAGGTCGAGGACGCCCTCGCGGTCCTCGCTGACGATGCGGACACGGTCCCCGTACGCGTGGAGTTCGTCGACGAAGGCCATGCTCTCCCGACTGCGGCCTCCGTAGTGCAGTTCCCAGTCGGCACCGGAACGATCCGCCTCGGCGATCATCGGCAGCATCGGCGTGATTCCGATGCCGCCGGCCACGAACACATAGTTCGACGCACCGAGGAGCTCGAAGTTGTTGCGCGGCAGGCTCACCGACACGACGTGCCCGGGTCGGAGCGAGTCGTGGACATACGACGATCCGCCGCGCGTCGCCGGATCGCGCAGCACGCCGATCCGATACGTCGTCTTGTCCGCCGGGTCGCCGCACAACGAGTACTGGCGAACGATCCCCTTGCCGAGGTGGATGTCGATGTGCGAGCCGGGCGACCATTCCGGCAGCGATGCACCGGCCGGATCCTCGAGCCGCACCGACATGACTCCGTCGGCCTCCCACGCCATTGCGCGGACGACGACGTCGAACGTTCCCGTGTCCAGGTTCATTGATCGGTCCTTCTTCCGGTCGCCCGTCGGGCGGATCACTTCTTAAGTCCTTAGTAGTTTAGCACTCAATTGTTATTGGTGTCACATACTTTTCGAGGTATGAGCCCGCTCCGCCCGCGGGCGACCGATCGAGCGTCAGGTGCGGCGAGCCTTCTACACGGGCACGGACACCGGCGGGGTGAACGGGGCGGGCATGTCGCCGAACTCGGCGAGATCCACCTCGACCACCACCGGTCGGCGCAGCGAGACCGCCTCGGGCAGAACAGACTTCGCATCGTCGGCCGAGCCGATCCGGCGGTGGTCGAGGCCGACGGACGCGGCGAGAGCGGCGAAGTCGGGGGTTGCGAGGTCGACGGCGTACGTCGGTCCCGTCGCGGCCTGCATGTTGCGGAGCACCCCGTATCCGGCATCGTTGAACACCAGCAGGACCAGCCACGGCTTCTCCTGTGCGACGGTGAGGATCTCACCGAGGTGGACGGCCAGACCACCGTCGCCGACGATCGCGAGGGTGGGTCGGGTCTCGTCGGCGAGCGCGGCGCCGATCGCCATGCCGAGTCCCTGGCCGATGCCGCCGCCGCGCGGGAAGACGTTGACGTGCGGGGACGCCATCTCCAGGAGTCGGTTGCCCCACGAGCTGGAGGCGATGGTGACATCACGCGCGATCACCGCGTCGGCGGGCAGTGCGTCGCGGACCGCGTCGCACAGCAGCGCGTGGTCGCCGAGCCCCGCGCGTTGCTTCTCGCGCACCGCGGTCCTCGTCGTCCGCGCACGGTCGGTCCACTCGGGTTCGACGAGCCCGGAGAACGCGACAGTGGCCAACAGGTCGTCGAGCACGGTCGCGATGTCGCCGACGACGGCGGTCGCCGGGAACACTCGGCCCGGCGCGGCGGAGTCGAGGTCTACCTGAACATGCTTGTCCGGCACCGGGATCGAGTAGTCGCCGGTCTCATTGCTGCGGAAGTGCGTGCCGAGCGAGACCAGCAGATCGGCGTCGGCGAGCAGCTCACGACCCAGCGGCGACGACCCGTAGTTGCCGATGCACAGTCCGTGCGCCTCGTCGACGGCGCCGCGGCCGGAGTTGCTGGTCAGCAACGGAACACCCCACGCCTCGATGAGTGCGGTCAGCTGCGGTCCGGCGTCGCGGACGCCGCCGCCCGCCCAGATCACCGGGCGTCTCGCCGATTCGACGGCCGTCCGCAGCGCCGCCAGCTGATCGTCGGCCGGCGGCACGACCGGCTCGTCGGCGGCGTACGCCGGACCGGCGACGACGTCCTGCGCCGCGTACTGCAGATCGATCGGCCACTCGATCGAGACCGGGCCGCCGGGTGAGGCCAGCGCGCGGCGCACACCGTCGCGCAACACCTTCCCCGCATCGCCCGCATCGGTGATGGTGGCCGCGTACGACGACACCGCCTCGAGCATGCCCAGCTGATCCTTGGTCTCGTGGATGAATCCGCGGCCCGAACCCAGGTACTGGATCTGAACCTGTCCGGTCACATGCAGCACCGACGTGCCCGCGGCCAGCGATTCGATGAGCGATCCCGCGGCATTGCCCGCCCCGGTGCCGGTGCTGGTCAACGCACAGCCGAGTCCGCCGGTGGCGCGAGCGTATCCGTCGGCGGCACTCACCGCGCTCGCCTCGTGACGCACCGGGACGAACCGCAGCTGGGCCGCGACGGCTTCGACGAGCGGAAGGTTGTGGACGCTGACGATGCCGAAGACGGTGTCGACTCCGGCCTCGCGCAGCACCTGCACGAGGAGGTCGCCGCCGTTGGCGGTGGGGGCGGTCTCGACTCCGCTCGACCGGCAGGCGGAGCTCGACGGGCCGGAACTGTTGTCGGTCATGGTTTCTCCCGGGGTACAGGGTCAGGGGTCATCAGACGTAGCGGGCGACGCCGCCGGCCACATCGAGGGTGGAGCCGGTCACGTACGACGCGATCGGCGAGAGGAGGGTGAGGATCATGGCTGCGACCTCGTCGGCACGCCCGAATCGGTGCAGGGCCACGCCGCGGTCGTCGACGATGTCTGCCTCCCAGGCGGCGAACGGCCGCTGGTCGCCGGAGTCCTCGTACCGGCGGCGCCACTGGCCGGTGTCGATCAGGCCGAGAAGCACCGAGTTCACCCGGATGTCCGGGGCCAGATCGACCGACAGGGTCTTGCTCAGATTGAGCAGCCCGGCGCGGGCGGCGCTGGTCGCGGGCAGCTTGGTCTCCGGCTGCCGCGACAGGACCGCGTTCACGTTCACGATCGACGCGGCGTCGGACGCCCGCAAGTGTTCTCGGGCCGCGTCGACGGTGTTGAGGACGCTCGAGAACTTGAGGTCGAACTCATCGCGCCATGCGTCCAGGCTCGTCTCCCACAGCGGCGCCATGCGCGAGCCGCCCGCGTTGTTGACGACGCCGTCCAAGCGACCGAACCGGTCCAGACCCGCGTCGACGACGGCGTCGATCTGAGGCCGGTCCCGCACGTCGGCGCCGACCGCGACGATGCGGTCGGACGCATCGGGCACCTCGTGCGCCAGCACCTGCGACAGTCGGTCGGCGTCGCGGGCGCACGTGAGGACCTTCGCTCCCTCACCGATCAGCTGCCGCACCGTCGCCAGTCCGACGCCGGAGCTGCCGCCGGTCACGAGGTAGACACGGTCGCGCATCTGCAGATCCATGAGAACTCCTAGTGGAAGACGAACCCGCCGTCGACGACGAGTTCCTGTCCGGTGATGTACGACGCGGCGTCGCTCAGCAGAAATGCGACCGCGCCCACGAGGTCGGCGGGCTGCTGCGTCCGGCTGAGCGGCCGATTGCGCGCATACAGATCGTGCCGGTGTTCGGGAACCTTGGCCGCCGACTCGGATTCGGTGAGTCCCGGCGACACCGTGTTGACGGTGATCGAGTACTGACCGAGGTCGCGGGCCATGGCTCGGGTCAACGCCGACACCCCGCCCTTCGACGCGATGTAGTGGCAGAGGTTCTGCGAACCGTACAGGGCGGCGTCGGACCCGATGTTGACGATCCGCCCCTCCCCGCCCTCGACGAGGTGGCGGGCGATCGCCCGGCTGACGAGGAAGGTGCCGCGCAGGTTCACGTCGAGTACGCGATCCCACTCGTCGACGGCCAGTCGGTGTACTGCCGTGCCGCCGACACCGTCGGCCAGGGCCGCGCTGTTGACGAGTCCGTAGATCGGTCCGTCGGCGGTCACCGCGGCCGTCATCGCGTCGACGGAGTCGGCGGAGCGGATGTCGACCGGGCAGAACCGCGCCGTCACGCCCGCGTCGGCGAGTCGTGCGACGGCGGCGGCGCCCCAGTCCTCCCGGGTGTCGGCGATCCAGACCGTCGCGCCGGCGAGGCCGATGTGTTCGGCGATCGCCAGTCCGAGTCCGCGGCCGCCGCCGGTGACGAGCACCGTCCGGTTCTGCAGTGAGGTCATGCGATCTTCTCCCGCGTGATCCCGTGCATCACCGAGGTCTCCGGGTAGCTCGGGACCTGCGGCTTCTGAGTGCCGATGATGACGGCGAACAGCGCGTTCTCATCGGTGTTGTTCTTCAGGCTGCGCGGAACGCCCGCCGGGACGACGATCATGTCGCGGTAGCCCATGGTCCGCTTCTCCACCTTGCCGTCGCGGTGCACGCCGACCTCGATCTCGCCTTCGAGGACGAAGAACGCCTCTTCGACGTCGTGGTGGGTGTGCTCGGGACCCTCACCGCCCGGGGGCAGCAGCATGTTCGAGAACGTGAAGCCCTGCGACGGGATGATCCGCTGGTCGTCGCCGTGGTTGCCGGTGGCACCCGAGCCGACGTAGCGGATCTGCGCGCGGGCGAACTGGTCGCCTGCCTTGGTCTGGAACGCCAGGGTGTCCCAGTCCTCGTGACGACTGTCCTTGGTGAGGATGAGCGAGTCGGTGTACTCGGCGAGGTCTGCGGTGTCGTAGTCCATGTTCTTCTCCTTTGTGGTGGTTGTTCTCCGCCGGTCGAGCGGAGCGTCTTACTGTCGGTCCGGCCCTACTGCTGCAGCCGGAGTCGCTCGGTGATCTGTACGAACGACTCGGTCCAGGCGTTGAAGGCGGCCGGTCTGTCGCGGTTGGCCAGGTGCGACGCCCCGCGCAGCGTCACGTAGACGGCTCCGCCGATGCCGCCGGCGAGAACCTGCGACGCCTCGTGTCCGGTCACCTCGTCGAGGTCGCCGGAGATCACCAGGGTCGGGATGTCGATCGCGGCCAGCTCGGCGGTGTGGTCGGTGGCGGCCATCGAAGCGGCCGCGCTGCGATAGCCGGCCGGGGTGATGGCGGCGGCCATGTCGGCGGCGACCGTCGCGACGGCGTCGTCGTCGGCCAGGTCGCCGAGCAGTCGACGCGCGCGGGCTGCGGTGAACGCCTCCACGTCGCCGTCGACGTCGTCGGCGCGCGCCAGCATCGCGGCGGCCGCGTCCGGGTCGGCGCCGGAGCCGACGGTCGAGCTGCCGAGGATGAGGCTGCGGATCAGGTCCGGGCGACGCAACGCGAGCCGCGTCGCGATGACACCGCCCCACGACATGCCCAGGACGTGCGCACCGCCTCGTCCGCATCTCTCGTCGATCACTGCCGCCAGACGGTCGGCGTACTGATCCATGGTCAACGGCTCGTCGACCGCGGCCGATTCACCGTATCCGGGTGCGTCCCAGGCGATCACGCGATGAGTCTCGGCGAGTTCGGCGAACTGCGGGGCGAACGAGCGGGAGCTCCCGCCGATTCCGTGGAGCAGCACGATCGCCGGGCCGGAACCCTCGTCGAGCACGTGGATGTCGGTCATATCCGCCTCCGTTCAGCGATGCGCGAGTTCGCGCAGGTCGGGCCGGTGAGCGAAGGCGCCGTCGTCGGGGACGCCCGCCATGTGCGAACGGACTTCGGCCGACGGCGGACCCGCTGTACCCCAGGTGTCGGACAGTTCGGGGACCCGGCGCCACACCCGGCACAGCCAGCGGTCCTCCTCGACCTGCGCGATCCCGGAGGTGTACTCGCAGACGAGTCCGCCCGGATCGGCGAAGTACGAGAAGGTGTTGTCACCGGGCCCGTGCCGTCCCGGTCCCCACATGGGCAGGACGCCGTGATGGCGGAGGCGACCGATGCCTCGCATGAAGTGGTCCACCGACGGCATCTCGTAGGCGACGTGGTTGATCGCGGTCCACCCGGCCTGGTTGAAGGCGATGCTGTGGTGATCGGAGTTGCAGCGGAGGAACGCCATCTGGTGCTCGGACCAGTCGGACACTCGCATGCCGAGGACATCGGTGTAGAACGCGACGGCGGCGTCGATGTCGACGGTGTTGAGGACGATGTGGGTCACGCCGACCGGTACCGCGTCGGCCCGGTGCATGGCGGCGACCGCGTAGGCGTCGGCCAGCAGTTGCACGACACGGCCTTCGAGGTCGACGAAGCTGACACCGTAGCCCGCGGCGATCTCGCCGGTCGGACCCGGCCCCGCGACGATCGGAATGTCCCGTTCGGCCAGGCGACGCGCGGCCTCGTCGACGTCGGCGGGAGTGGACACGGCGAAGGTGATGCGTCCGAGCCCGTTCTGGTCGGCGGCGGTCAGCTGCAGGACGTGGTGTTCCTCGCCGGTGCCGCGCAGCCAGGCCCCCTCCTCGCCGCGCTCCACGGTCGACAGGCCCCACACGTTCTCGTAGAAGTCGGCGGAGTCGGCGGCCGCCGTGGTGCGCAACTCGACGGACCGCACCTTGCGCAGATTCGCGATCGGCTGGTTCATGACATCCTCCATAATCTTTGATGTCGATAGTTTAGCGCTTAACTAGTTTTTTGTGAAGGGTCGCACAACACAGGTCTCATCGTGATCGGGCAGACCGCCTCAGGCGTCGATCAGCTGTCGGCCCAGGGGTTCGGCTCGGCCGACATGCCCAGGTAGACGCTCTTCACCCGCGAATAGGCCGCGATGCCTTCGCGTCCCTTCTCGGTGCCCAACCCGCTCTGTTTGATCCCGCCGAACGGTGTCGAGACCGAGAACGCCTTGTAGGTGTTGATCCACACGTTGCCCGCCTGGATACGGTCCGCCAGGCGCAGAGCCCGCCGGTAGTCGCGCGTCCAGATGCCCGCGGCGAGGCCGAAGACGCTGTCATTGGCCCGCCGGACGAGGTCTTCCTCGTCGTCGAAGGGCAGCGCCACCAGAACCGGACCGAAGATCTCCTCCTGGCAGGTCCGAGCGGAGTTCTCCAGCCCGTCGATGATCGTCGGCAGATAATACGACCCGTCGGCCAGGGCCGGATCGTCCGGGACGGCGCCACCGGTCAGGATCCGTCCGCCCTCGCTGCGCGCGAGTTCCACGTACGAGGCCACCGATTCGCGGTGCCGGGTGTGCACGAGCGGTCCGACTCGGGTGGCCGGGTCGAAGCCGTTGCCGACGCGCAGCGCCTCGGTGCGCTCCACCAGACGGGCCATCGTCTCGTCGTAGATCGAGGAGTGGACGAACAGCCGCGAGCCGGCGATGCAGCTCTGCCCCGACGAGGAGAAGATTCCGTACATGACACCCGCGACGGCCTGCTCGATGTCGGCGTCGTCGAGCACTATCGTCGGCGATTTGCCCCCGAGTTCGAGAGACACCGGCATCAGCTTCTCGGCGGCCGCGTGGGCCAGTCCGCGACCGGTGGCGGTGCCGCCGGTGAAGGTCACCTTGCCGACGCCGGGGTGTCTGACGATCGCCTCGCCGACCACCGATCCGCGTCCGGGCAACACCGAGACCAGGCCGGACGGCAGGTCGGACTCGTCGATGAGGCGCGCCATCGCCAGGGAGACCAGCGGTGTCCACTCGGCGGGTTTGAGGATGACCGCATTGCCCGCGGCGAGGGCCGGGGCGATCTTCTGCGCGTCGCTGGCCACCGGCGAGTTCCACGGCGCGATGGCGCCGACGACGCCGATCGGCTCGTGCTGAACCCAGGTCCGGTAGTCCCCGCGCACGGTGGTCATCGCCTCGTCGGCGGTCTCCAGGACCGCGGCGTAGTAACGGAAGGTACCCGCGGCACTCGCGACGAGACCTCGCGTCTCGGTGAGCGTCTTGCCGGTGTTGAAGGTCTGGAGGGTGGCGAGCCTCTCGGCGTCGCGGTCGATGAGGTCGGCGATCCGATGCAGGTAGCGGGCGCGCTGGTGGGCGAGAAGTCCGCGCCACGCGGGATCGGCCGAAGCCTTGACCCCCGCGGCGACGGCGTCGTCGACGTCGGCCTGTGTGCTCTGCGAGACGGTCTGCAGCACCCGGCCGGTCGCCGGATCGACGATCGTCGACGCCGGCCCGGCGGACTGGCGCCAGGCGCCGCCGACATAGGCCTCGTCGGGCAGCGGAGCGAATTCGGGAACGGTGGTCATCGGGAGATCTCCTCGAGAGTCATTTCCTTGGTCTCGGTGGCGAAGAGCGCGACGATGATCGCGCCCAGCCCGGCGACGACGGCGAAGATGGCGAACACCCAGCTCAGCGAGCCCGTGTGATCGAGAGTGAAGCCGACGACCAGCGGACCGACGACGATGCCCAGGCGGCCGGCCGCGCCGCCCACGGCGGAGCCCATGGCGCGCATGCGGGTCGGGTACAACTCGGCGGTGTAGACGTACAGCGCCATGTTGACCGCGAACACCAGCAGGGCCGCGGCCGCCGACCATCCGAGGACGGCCAGTTCGGTGTTCGTACCGATCGCGGCGAGCAGGGCCAGAACCACGGTGCACATCGCCATGGCCACCGAGATGCAGATCTTGCGTCCGAGGTTGTCGATGAGGAGCGCGATGAGAAGGCATCCGACCAGACCCGCGACGGTGGTGAAGATGCTGTAGTGCAGGGCGGTGGCGGTGCTGACGCCGAACTGCTTCTTGTACAGAGTCGGCAGCCACGATGCGATGCCGTAGTTGACGAAGTACGCCGACAGCCAGATCCCCGCGAGCATCAGGGTTCGCTTCAGGTAGACGCCCCGGAACAGTTCGACCACGCGCGGCGAGGCGAGGACCACGAGGTCGTCGGTCGTCGGCCGCGGCTCGGGCAGTTCCAGTCCGTAGCCCGCCACTTCGGACTCGATGCGCGCCATGGACTCCTCGGCCTTGTCGAGTCGCCCGTGGGCGGCCAGCCACCGCGGCGACTCCGGAACACGACGGAGCATCGGCACCAGCAGGATCGGGATGGCGCCGAGCGCGAACAGCACCTCGTAGCCCCACCGCGGGACGATCCACGACGAGACGATCGCCGACATCACGAGTCCGACCGGGAAGATCGTCTCGTACAGCAGGACGAATCGTCCGCGCTTGTGCGCCTTGGAGATCTCGCCGATGTAGGCGGCGGCGACCGGGACCTCGGCGCCGAGCCCGACGCCCTGCACGAAGCGCAGAATCATGAACAGCGCGAGGGAATGGGTGAACGCCATGCCCAGGCTGGTGATCGCGTAGACGACGAGGGCGATCTGGATCGTGTTGAGGCGGCCGACCCGGTCGGCGAGCCAGCCGCCACCGAGCGCACCGACGAGCATGCCGATGCCGCCGACCGCGATGATCCAGGCGATCATCGTCGACGAGAGGTTCCAAGCGGTCGGCAAGTCGGGGATCGAGTAGGCGATCATCAACTGGTCGAAGCCGTCGAAGAACGTGACCGCGCCGACGATGACGCGCGCCTTGATGTGCCACCGACTCATCGGCAGGCGTTCCATCCGCGCGCTGATCGCGTCGGCCGCGCGGCCGGGGCTCTGCGTAGTTGTCTCCATGTGAGTGTTCCTTGGGCTGTCGGGACTCGGGGAGGGTGTCAAGTCTTTGATGACTCGATTGTTTAGACCTTAACTGTTCTCTGGCTCACACGCTACCCCTGATTGCACACCAAGACACATCACCTGTTCAGATGACATTCTCATACCGGAGGCGAGGGCCTCGGCCGTCGCCCCACTTCGGATTCCTCACCCACGCGTACCGCAGCGAGAAGCGCCATCGGTGACGATGTGATCGTCACCGATGGCGCTCGACGAGCTGTCGTCTCCGTCCCGGAGCTCGACCGCCGCCGGCTCGTCGTTTCGGGCGGCGGGTCGACCGATGAGTCGCTACTTCAGCCCCAGCGCCTTCGCGGTCGTCTTCGCCATCTCCCTCTCGCCCAGGGCGTTCGGGTGGACCGGCACGAACTGGACGGTCGAGAGCAGCGGCTCCACCCAGCGGACACCCTGCGCCTTGCACGCGTCGTGTCCGACGGAGGCCGCGGCGACGTCGACGATGGTCACGCCGGTCTCCTTCGCTGCGCGTGCGATCACGTCGTTGAGTCCGGCCTGGACCTTGTGCGTGAACTTCCCGTCACCCGCGGCGATCGGCATCCCGTTGCACGGGGCATCCCGGTCCGGGGCGATCCACGGGTAGTTCAGCGCCGCGACGCGAGCGTTCGGCGCCTTGGCTCGCACCGCCTTCATCGCCTTCACCAGATTCGGATAGGTGATCTCGCGGATGGTCTTCGACGCCTTCGCCGCGTCCTTGTCCGCGCAGGGCGAACCGCGCATCCCCGAGCCGACGCCTGCGATCACGCAGTCCATCACCGTTCCGGAGAACAGGCTCTCGTCGTTGCCGCCGATCGAGAAGGTCACCAGGTCGACGTCGTCGTCGAGCGCATCGAGTTGCGGGCGCACCCCGGACTGCTGCGAGGTGAAGAAGTCGTCGGTCGCCGCTCCGCCGCAGCTGACGTCGGTGAGATGCATCCCGTTGGCGCGCGCGACGATCTTCGCATAGTTCCGCGCCGACTGGGCACAGCCGATGGGCGCGTCCATCGCCAGCGGCAGCACTCCGGAACCGGCCGAGTAGCTGTCGCCCAGGTTCACATATCTCACCGGTGTCGGCGCGGCCTCGGCCGCTCCGGGCGTCAGCCCCGCCCCGAGTGCCGCCACCGCGGCAAGCGCTCCCGCCGCCTTCGCCATTGTCGTGAATCGCATCAGTACACCCCGTAATCGATCGATCGAACTACATCATGTTCGGGATGCACGCTAGCTCACCACGATAGACGTGACTCAGAGTTCGAGAAATCTACTGCGCGAGAGAGGAATTCAGGGGAAGAAGAACGTCGCACCCCCGCCCGGAGAGTCCCCGGGCGGGGGTGCGACGTCGAGTTCTGGCGCGCTCGCTACTCCTCGCGGAGCACCACCAGCAGGTCGCCCGCCTCGACCTGGGCGACTCCGCCGATCGCGGCGCGCGTCACGACGCCCGAGTGCGGCGTGGTGATCGGGGCCTCCATCTTCATCGCTTCGATGGTGCCGATCTGACCGCCCGCCTCGATGTGATCGCCCTCGGCCACCGACAGGGTCACCACACCGGCGAACGGTGCCGCGATGTGGCCCGAGTCGTTCTTGTCGGCCTTCTCGGCCGTCTCGACGTCGGCGGTGATCGACCGATCCCGAGCCGGTACCGGCCGCAGGTGACCGTTGAGAATGCACATCACCGTGCGCATGCCGTGCTCGTCGGGCTCGGAGATCGCCTCCAGACCGATCAGGAGATTCACTCCCTTCGACAGTTCCACGCGGTGCTCCATGCCCGAACGCAGACCGTAGAGGAACTGCGTGGCCGACAGCCGAGAGGTGTCGCCGTAGGCCTCGACGTGCTCGAGGTACTCGCGTGTCGGGCCGGGGAACAGGAGCCGGTTGAGCGTCGCGCGTCGCGTCGCCGAGTCCCCGGCCAGAGCGGCTTCGTCGTCGGCAGAGAGCTCTTCGACAGTCGGTGCACCTTCGTCGCGGCCGGCGAGCGCGCGGGTCCGGAACGGTTCGGGCCAGCCGCCCACCGGCGTGCCGAGTTCACCCCGTAGGAAGCCGATAACCGAGTCGGGAATGTCGTAGCGGGCCGGATCCTCGGCGAAGTCCTCCACCGAGACCCCCGAACCCACCAGGGCCAATGCGAGGTCGCCGACGACCTTCGACGACGGCGTCACCTTCACCAGACGTCCCAGGAGACGATCCGCCGCAGCGTATTTCGCCTCCACCTCCTCGAATCGGTCGGCCAGGCCGAGCGCGGTGGCCTGCGCCCGCAGATTCGAGAGCTGACCGCCGGGGATCTCGTGGGTGTAGACGCGACCGGTCGGTGCGGGGACGCCCGACTCGAACGGCGCGTACACCTTGCGCAGCGTCTCCCAGTACGGTTCCAGCTCGCACACCGCGTCCAGGCTGATGCCGGTGTCGCGGTCGCTGTGCGCGGCCGCGGCGACGATGGCCGACAACGACGGCTGGCTCGTCGTCCCCGACATGGGGGCGCTGGCGCCGTCGACGGCGTCCGCGCCGGCGTGCCACGCCGCGAGGTAGGTCGCGAGCTGACCGCCCGGGGTGTCGTGGGTGTGCACGTGGATCGGCAGGTCGAACTCCGAGCGCAATGCCGTGATCAGCGTGGTGGCGGCCGGGGCGCGCAGCAGACCGGCCATGTCCTTGATCGCGAGGACGTGAGCGCCGGCGTCCACGATCTGCTCGGCCAGACGCAGGTAGTAGTCGAGGGTGTACAGCTTCTCGTTCGGGTCGCTCAGATCGCCGGTGTAGCTCATGGCGACCTCGGCGATCG
This sequence comes from Gordonia humi, assembly GCF_014197435.1. Taxonomy (NCBI): domain Bacteria; kingdom Bacillati; phylum Actinomycetota; class Actinomycetes; order Mycobacteriales; family Gordoniaceae; genus Gordonia; species Gordonia humi. Next base: position 912,889 of record NZ_JACIFP010000001.1, on the reverse strand, counting down.
TCGTACCGGTCTCGCGGACGGCGTCGATCGCCGGTCGCATCTGGTCGACGTTGTTCAGCGCGTCGAAGATCCGGAAGATGTCGATGCCCGTGTCGGCGGCCTCGCGGACGAACGCCCGCGTCACCGATTCCGGGTACGGCGTGTAGCCGACGGTGTTGCGTCCGCGCAGCAGCATCTGCAGGCAGATGTTGGGGACGGCCTCGCGCAGCTGCGCGAGCCGGTCCCACGGATCCTCTTTGAGGAACCGCAACGCGACGTCGTATGTCGCTCCGCCCCACGCCTCGATCGACAGCAGTTCCGGGGTCAGACGCGCGACGTACGGCGCGACGGCGGTCAGACTCGAGGTCCGCACGCGCGTGGCCAGCAGCGACTGGTGGGCGTCTCGGAAGGTCGTGTCGGTCACCGCGAGAGCGGTCTGCTCGCGCAGGCTCTTCGCGAAGCCCTCCGGGCCGAGCTCGCGCAAGCGCTGGCGCGATCCGGCCCGGGGCGTCGTCGTCAGGTCGACGGCGGGCAGCTTGTCCTCGAGCTTCACGTGCACCGGACGCACCCCGTTCGGGTGGTTCACCGTCACATCGGCCAGATACGAGAGGATCTTCGACGCGCGGTCGGGCGACGAGTTCAGCGTCAGCAGGTGCGGATGGTCTTCGATGAACGACGTGGTGACGCGTCCGGCGCGGAAGTCGGGGTCGTCGAGCAGCGCCTGCAGGAACGGGATGTTCGTCGCGACGCCGCGGATGCGGAACTCGGTCACCGCTCGACGGGCGTGTGCGACGGCCGATTCGAAGTCGCGACCGCGGCAGGTCAGCTTGACCAGCATCGAGTCGAAGTAGGCGCCGACCTCGGCGCCGAGCGCCGTACCGCCGTCCAGGCGCACGCCGCCACCGCCCGGCGTGCGGTAACCGGTGATGCGTCCGGTGTCCGGCTGGAAGCCGTTGGCCGGATCCTCGGTGGTGATGCGGCACTGCAGGGCCGCACCGCGGATCGTGATCGACTCCTGACTGAGCCCGAGCTCGTCGAGGGTCGCGCCGGCGGCCACCCGCAGCTGCGACTGCACCAGGTCGACGTCGGTGATCTCCTCGGTCACCGTGTGCTCCACCTGGATGCGGGGGTTCATCTCGATGAACATGTGCTGGCCGCGCTCGTCGACGAGGAACTCGACGGTGCCCGCGCACGAGTAGTCGATCTGTCGAGCGAATGCGACCGCATCCGCGCAGATCTTCTCGCGCAGCGCCGGATCGAGATTCGGCGCCGGAGCGAGTTCGACGACCTTCTGGTGGCGACGCTGCACCGAGCAGTCACGCTCGAACAGGTGGATCACGTTGCCGTACTTGTCCGCCAGGATCTGGACCTCGATGTGGCGCGGGTTGACGACGGCCTGCTCCAGGAACACCGTCGCATCGCCGAACGCCGACTCCGCCTCCCGTGAGGCCGCCTCGATCGCCTCGCGCAGGCCGCCGATCTCCTCCACTCGGCGCATGCCGCGGCCGCCGCCGCCCGCAACCGCCTTCACGAACACGGGGAACGTCATCGACTCGGCAGCGGCCATCAGTTCGTCGATGTCGTTCGACGGCTTCGACGACGGCAGGACCGGCAGGCCTGCCTTCTTCGCCGCGGCGACCGCCGTCGCCTTGTTGCCGGTCATCTCCAGCACGTGACGGGGCGGTCCGACGAACGTGATCCCGTTCGCCTCACACGCACCGGCGAGCTCCGGATTCTCCGACAGGAAGCCGTATCCCGGATAGATCGCGTCCGCACCCGCCTTCTTCGCGGCGTCGATGATCAGGTCGATGTCGAGGTAGTTCCGCACGGGATGACCGGGCTCACCGATCTCGTACGACTCGTCCGCCTTGGTGCGGTGAGCGGAGTTGCGGTCCTCATGCGGAAAGACGGCGACGGTGCCGATCCCCAGCTCGTAGGCCGCGCGGAAACCGCGAATGGCGATCTCACCCCGGTTGGCGACAAGGACTTTCTCGAAATTCGTGCTGGTCATCGGATCGGTAGTTCCTTTGATCATCGTCGGGCGACCACTCGCCGGATCGAGGAGAGCGGTCGCGTTTGCGGGCGCACCCGTGTCGGGCAGGCCGTTCGTCAAACGGTAGTCAACGAGAGGTTGCACGAACATACCTCTGCGAGAACTGCTCGATGAGTTCTCAAGATGAGTCCCATCGGTTTGCGCTATTGCTCCAGTTCGCAGGGGCCGTCGTAGGACGGGAAGAGCC